>JACPQH010000043.1 GCA_016190585.1 Chloroflexota bacterium
GATGTGGGCTTCGTACTCATCGCGGAAGTAGCGCAGGGTGGTAAGGACCGGGTTGGGCGCCGTCTGACCGAGACCGCAGAGCGAACCGGCCTTGATGGCCTGGCTGAGCTCGATCAGCAGGTCGATGTCTGACGGTTTGCCCTTGCCTGCGGTGATGTCCTCGAGTATGCCGAGCATCTGCTTCGTGCCGATGCGGCACATGACGCACTTGCCGCATGACTCCGACTGCGTGAAGCTGAGGAAGAAGCGGGCGACATCAACCATGCAAGTGTCTTCGTCCATGACCACCATGCCGCCGGAGCCCATGATGGCCCCGGCCTGCGTGAGCGACTCGTACTCCACTGGTAGGTCGAGCATGGTTTCCGGCAGGCAGCCGCCCGAGGGGCCGCCGGTCTGGATGGCCTTGAACTTCTTCTCGTTCAGGACGCCGCCGCCGATGCCGAAGATGATGTCCCGCAGGTGGATGCCCAGCGGCACCTCGATGAGGCCGGTGCGGTTAATCTTACCGGCCAGAGCGAAGGTCTTGGTCCCTTTGCTCTTTTCCGTGCCGTAGCCGGCATACCAGTCGGCGGAGTTTTGAAGGATGGCGGCCACGTCCGCCCAGGTCTCGACGTTGTTGATGTTGGTGGGCTTGCCCCACAGGCCGGACTGGGCGGGGAAGGGCGGCCGCGGCTTGGGCATGCCCCGCTTGCCTTCGATGGAGGCGATCAGGGCGGTTTCCTCGCCGCAGACGAAGGCGCCGGCGCCTTCTCTCAGCTCGATGTCAAAGCTGAAGCCGGAGCCGAGGATGTTCTCCCCGATGAGCCCGGCGTCTTTGACCTGCTTCAGCGCGACTTTAAGCATTTCGATGGCCAGCGGCTTCTCGGCGCGGCAGTAGATAAAGCCGCGGGTAGCGCCGATGGCGTGAGCGCCGATGACCATGCCTTCCAGCACGGAATGAGGGTCGCCCTCCAGCAGGAGGCGGTTCATGAATGCGCCGGGGTCGCCCTCATCGGCGTTGCAGATGATATACTTGGTATCGCCGGGGGACTGCCGGCAGAGCTCCCACTTGGTAGCGGTGGGGAAGCCGGCGCCGCCGCGCCCGCGGAGGCCGGATTTCTTGATCTCGGCGATGACCTCTTCGGGCTTCATCTTGAGGGCCCGGGCCATGCCGCTGTAGCCGCCCCGGGCGATATAATGCGCGATGTTCTCCGGGTCGATAAGGCCGCAGTTTCTCAGGACGATGCGCACCTGGGGCTTGAGCATGGGCAAATCATGGAGGCGGGGAATGCCTTCGATGCCGGTCTCGCCCACCGTTCCTATCGCCAGGTCGGCCCGGGGGTTGTCATTAATCAGGTAGTCCTCGATAAGCTGGAGGACGAGCTTGGGGGTGACGTTACCGTAGCTGATGCGGGGCCGCCCCGGTTTGACGATATCGATGATAGGCTCATCGTAGCACAGCCCGATGCAGCCCACCTTGATGACAGTAGCCGCCAGACCGCGGTTGACCAGCTCGGCGTTGATGGCCTCCAGGACGGCGATGCCCCCTGAAGCCCGGCCGCAGGTACCGTAGCCGATGTAGATGCGGGGCTTGTCGCTGTTCTCCAGGGTCTCCCACTCCGTCTTGGCCCTATGCTGCATTTCTTCAAAATTCATGCGCACCTCGCGATACTACTTGGCGCTTTTTAATATTTCCTTTACCTTCGCCGGCGCCATCCGCCCGTAAACGGTCTTGTCAATCACCATGACCGGCGCCAGGGCGCACGAGCCGAAACAGGAGATAGTCTCGATGGTGTACTCCATATCCGGCGTCGTTTCACCGGCGCAAATTCCGAGCTCCTTTTCGATCTCGGCCAGGATCTTGCCCCCGCCCCGGACGTGGCAGGCGGTGCCTCGGCAGACGCGGATGACGCGCTTGCCCGCCGGCTTCAGCTTGAACAGGGCGTAGAAGGTGCTCACCCCGTAGATGGTGCTCTCCGGCACCCGCAGGAACCGGGATATCTCTTTCATGGCCTCTTCCGGCAGGTAGCGGAAATGCTCCTGTGCTTCCTGGAGGATTGGTATCAGCTCGTCCTTTCTGCCCTGATAGCGTGTGAAAATCTTTGCCAGCGCTTCCTTGATTTCAGCCTTTTCCAGGGTTGCCACCTCCCGTTTTCAGTAGCTTGACCAGTTTCCAGGCGATAATCTCGCAGAGCACGTTGATGTCTTCATTGGTGAGGTAGTCGGAGACCGTGCTGTCGAACATAATATTGCCTTCCGGCGGGAACTCGTCGTCACCCTGCCAGAGCACCATGTCGACAGGCACCCGGCTGAAGGCGTCGATAGCCACGGCGGTATCGCCGTAGGCCGATTTCCGCCCGCCGATGAGCGCGGCGATATCGATGAACCGGGCGGGCTGCCGGCCGAAGTTGTCCACCAGCGGCTTGATGGCGCGCTTGTAGAAAACGGGGAAGTAGTGGGTGCCTTCGGGCAGCTCCTTGTAGGTTATCGGCCGGCGGGCGAGGGGGGTGCCGCGGGCCTGGGTAAAGTAATGAAGCACCAGTATCTTGTCCCGGGCGGTCAGCTCCTCCGCCGGGCTGATGGCGGCGACTTCGCCGTCAGGCAGGCTAATCCGGCACAGGCGGTTCAGGTACACCAGCTCGACCGCGTTCAGCGACTCGTTAAAAGTGGCGTCGCTGTTCCGGCACTGCTCGGGGATGCTCTGGCTCCTGAGACGGTCACGGGCCAGCTTGAGGGCCAGCCCGAAACCATACTCGGATTTGTCGCCGGACGGAATTGTCAGTTTTGCCCCCTCCGGGCCTGTGGGTTTCTCCAGGTTATACCTCCAACCAGGCGTGAGAATACAGCGAGTCGCCCATCAGCACCCGGACTGTTTTGACGTACTCTTTCTCTTTCTGGCCCAGCTTGTCCGTATCAGGTTTCTCGCCGTCCATGACGCGGTGCACCAGGCTGACAATCTCCGGCATCTGGCCGCGGGCTATCTGCCGGATTTCCTCGTCGAAGGCGTCAACGATGGCGGCGTAGAGCCCCTGCCGCATCAACATGATCAGGTAAGCGCGGTTCAGGTACGGCCTGAGGTGGGAAGGCGTGCCGTTAGAGACGTTGGAAAGACCGACTATTGATTTGCAGCCGGGCGCGATCTCCCCGAGCATGCCCATGAACTCGACACAGGCCTTTATCTGGTTGATTTCCACCGAGACCGGGCTGACGATGGGGTCGATCCATATCTTCTCGTTCGGGATGCCCAGCTCGTTGGCTCTATAGACAATGTCAACGGCGTGCATGGCCCGCTCGTTGGCGTCACGCGGCATGCCCTCGACGCCCCAGAGCAGACCGATCATGTCGGCGCCGTATTTCTTCGCCAGGGGAAGCCCCTGTTCGATCCTGGCGGGCTGCAGGGATATCGAGTTCATCAGTGCCTTGCCCTTACAGGCCTTGAGGCCGGACTCCATCGCCACCAGGTTGGTCGTATCGAGCGACAGCGGCTTGTCGGTGACCGTCTGCACGGTCCTGACCACCCAGTCCATCAACTCCTCGCCGTTCTTGCGGGCTGGGCCGATATTGAGGTCGATGTAGTCGACACCGGCGGCGGTCTGGGACTGGGCCAGTTCCTGTATCGGCTGGGGATTACGCTCCTTTAAGGCCGGGCCAATGGTCTGCGAGATGATGTTTAGGTTTTCTCCAACGAGTATCATCTTTCCTCCCTATGAAGCTTTCCATTGCTTGAGGTAAGCAGGGAGATGGGCGGCCTCTCTCGGGCCCACCAGTATCTCCCAGCCGGGCAGCTCTTCCTCGAGCCCGCCGCTCTCGGCAGCGATGTAGCCGGGTATGATGATCTTGCGGTGCTTGATCTTGCTCTCGATGCCGCTCTTTTTCACGAAGGGGCCGATGATATCGGCGGAGAACTTGCCGGCCGCCCAGGCGGTCATAACCGAAAGACCTTCGGTGTCCTTGACCAGGAGCCAGGTCGGCACCTTGCTGTTGTCAATCTCGCCCGAAACGATGAAATAGGTCAGGGAGAAGTTGGAGGTAACGAGCACCGGCGAGTTCTCATTGGGCTTATTTATCTCGTAGATGCCTTCGGTGGTGGCCAGCGGGCGCTGCGGATCGGTATAGATGTTCAGCCGCTCGACCAGCAGCGGGAACAGACTCTCGCCGCGGAAGTCCGACAGCACGATGATGCCGCCGTACTTGGCGACGAACATCGAGGCGATAAGGGCTTCCTTCATGGGGTCGTCCGTCATCTCCACCGGGAAGACGATGGTGGGGAAACCCAGCGGGCGGAACTTCTTGACCAGGGCGGCGCTGCGGATGATTATCTGGTCCTCGAAGGCCTTGCGCACCTTCCGGGAGCCGGGGTCCAGCACGATGTTCTTGATGCCGGCCGAAGTGAACTTGTCGGTCAGCGCGGCCAGCTCATCGTAGCTGGAACCCTTAACGGCCACCGGGCAGGCGTTGTCCTTGACCAGGGGCATAACCCGGTCGATATTATCTTTGGTGGCGGCGTAGACCAGAGGTTTCCGGTCGGCGCATACCTTGAGCGCGGCTTCCAGATTCTCCGGATTTTCGCTCATCAGGATGATGTTCAGGCTGCTGTTCTGCTTGACCGCATCAGCCAGCTCGGCGAACTTCCGGGCGTCACCCGAGGCATCCTTGACGGCAACCAGGTCGGGGCGCAGCGTCAGGCCGACCCGCTGGTACTCCAGGCTCCGGGCGCGCTCCAGGCGGGTTTTCACCTCGTCGGCGGGCATGGTATCGGTGAGCAGCATGGCCAATCCCGGCGGGTTCTCGAACCGTTTCTCGTGGCGGAACATGACCGTCTCGCCGCCGATCTTGAGGGCCTTGTCCCCGACGCCGATGGTCACCGGCAGAATGGGCGGCGCCGAGGCTTCGGAAAGCTGGATCTTGACCTCTTCCGAGACGAAGCGGCAGGCGGCAAGCTCCGCCTTGCCCGAAGCCAGGTTCATGGCGAAAGCCAGGCAGGTGGGTACGCCGCACTCACCGCAGTTGGTCTTGGGCAGCATTTTGAAAATCTGGATTCCAGTTAATGCCATTTACTCTCTCCTAGCCAATTATCGGGTCCATGGTCAGGGCGGGATGCCCCTTCTCCTCAAGGAAGGGCAGTATTTGCTCCTCGGTGGTGCCGATGGTCTCGTCGGCAATCTTGCCGAGAAGGTCAGGTACGCCCAGCTCAGCCGCCCGTTTCTTGATCCTCTCCCCGATTTCCTCTTTGAGCATCTTGGGCATCCAGACCATTCTCAGGAGCCCGCCGTCGCCCGCGAGGAACTTGCGCTGGGTGATGTTGTATTTGCCGTGTCCCACACAGCCCGGCGTGCTCAGGCCGCCGCCGATGGTGCCGGCCAGCGTGGTGAACTTCATGCCGCAGGGCGTTTCGCCGGTGTAATCGCGGTTCACCGTCATGACGCCGTTGCACAGGGGCAGGATAGCGGCGATCGCCTCGCAGCAGCCGCAGGTGGTCATCGGGTCGTTGACGATGCTGTAGAAGTTGTAGTGGTCAATCTTACCGCGCGACGTCTTTAAGACAAAGTCGTTCACGCCTTTCCACTGCCCGAGCTTGGTGTCGATAACCTCGCCCTTGGGCACCGGCTGGTTGGGGCCGGTGGGGTTAATCTCGTTGGAGGCCTTGCAGTCCATCCAGTTGTAGGAGCCACAGAGGCCGGTCCGCTCCGGGCTGATAACGCAAACGTGGCTCGGCGCGAAGGACTGGCAGAGGGTGCAGGAGTAAAAGACCTCCGTGGTCTCATCCGTCATGCCCTCGATGCGCGTATCCCTGGTGCGGTACACGTCCCGGGCCGTAGCCAGGATCGCGTCGACCTGCTTGGGCTCGGTGTAAATCTTTACCTCCAGCTTGTCGAAGATGCGGCCGAAGTCCTGGTGCAGCTTGGCGTGGAGGATGGTTCCCAGGTGGGAGATCTTGAAGCCCTTGGCTACCGCCTGCTTGCTTACCCTGAGCCAGGCGATGTCCCGCTGGCCGATGTGCATCACGCCCTGCGCGTAGTTGATTAGGTGGTGAATCTGGCGCTCCAGGATAGGCTCGTAGTCCTCCTGCATCTGGCGCCCCGCCACCAGAACGTTGATGGCCATGGGCAGCCGGGAGCCGGGCTGGACATCGGTCACCTCGGGGCCGATCACCTCTATCCTGCCGTCCTCGACCTCATCCATACGCCGCGTGGTGACCCACTCCACCATATGGGTGCGACCGCCGCCGCACTCCAGGTGAATGTCATCACCGCGGACCCGCTCGCCTTCGAAGGCCGGGCCGTAGGCGACCGGGATGGGAACATCGGCGACGGTTACCTTGAGACCGCGCACCTCGATGGCCTTGGCGACGATCTTGTCGTGCGGGATGTTGGAGACTACGTGCTCATAGGTGCAGACGCCGGTCGGCAGGATTTCCGGGATCGGCGTGTCCGCGATGGCGGGGAAGCCGAAGTTGATGGCCCCCGCCGCATTGGAGTACCATTCGTCCGTCACCGTGCCCAGGGGCAGGGCGAAGGCGAAGATGCGGTCCTTGTTATAGATTAGCACCTTGCGGAAGTCGCCGGGTTCGATACCGCCGAAGGAAAGGGCGGCCCGGGTGGCGAAGCCCATGGCGAAAACGGTGGCGCTGACGTCGGGGCCGAACGATACCAGGCGGGTACCCCACCCGATCTGCACCCCCGCTTCGTGAAGCTGCTCCGACATGCGCTTGCCGTCATGGGCCGCCGACATGAAGACGTAGATATTCTTCTGCTGAAGCTCCTGGGCTATCCTGGCGGCTATCTCGGGCGTAGGCGCGGCGCCGAGAATGGCGGCAAAACCCGGGGCGGTGCCGTCCACGAACTCGACGCCTCTCTTTCTCAGGATGATGTCATCGGCGGCGCCGAGCCAGATTTTGTCCTCGAACACGTCCTCACCGGTGAGGTAGAAGTTCGGCTCCTCACGGTACCTGATGGCCTCAATCAGCTCCTCAGCGAAAAGGGTGACCATCCCGGCGTCAAGGGCCGGCCCGAGGTAGGGAAGGTGATGGGTCTCTTTTACCAGAGGCGGCAGGAAGGCTTTACACTTCTTGAGGATGCCCTCCATGTCGCCCAGCTTTTCTACCTTTAAACCCAGTATGCCGTATATGACAGGCAGGTAGTAGGCCGTGTTGGGGAAGCCGACAGGCTCGTTGGCGCCCCATTTCTGCATGGCCTCCTGCCATTTAGCCTCAGCCTGGGCGACCGTCTTGTGAGCGCCCCTGATTGCCGCTGCCGCGATTATTTTAGACATTTATCGCCTCCAAACTCTGTGTTCACGCTAACCCTCAAGCTGTCGCCGCATAGCCATGTCATAGAGCACTCTCTCGCGGGCTTTGTCGATACCCAGCGCCTTGCGCTTGCTGTCTATGTGGGCGATCATGAGCTGGGCGGCCTTGATCGGGTCAGCCTCGAAAGCCCATTTGCCGCCGTAGAGCTTTTCCATATCCTTGAAGAGGTAGTCCGTAACCTCTTTGCTGCCGGTAGTGGGCCAGGTGACGCCGAACACCGTGTAGACGCCGCTGGCCACGAAGTACTGGCCGATGGCGATAGCCTTCTCGCTCATCCACTCCGGCGCCGCGCCGGCCACCGGCAGGTCGCTGATGTCAACGCCGAGGCCGCCGTGCTTGACCATAGCGGTGGCGGCTACCAGGATGCGGCTGTTGTCCACGCAGGCTCCCAGGTGGAGCACCGGCGGGATGCCGACGGTCTCGCAGACCGAGGCCAGGCCTTCACCGGCGTACTGCGCGGCGGCTTCGGGCACCATCAACCCGGCCTCAGCGCTGGCCATGGCGCTGCACCCGGTCTGGATGACGAGCACATCGTTCTTGATCAGCTCCTTGACCATGGCGTTATGGGCCTCGTTGTGCGGCCAGCGGACGTTGTTGCAGCCGACCACGCCGGCGACGCCACGGATGCGCCCGTTGATGATGTTATCGTTAAGCGGCCGGTAGGAAGCCCGGAAGAGACCGCCGAGCAGGTAGTTGATGGTCTCATGGCTGAAACCGGCGATAAGGTCATGCTTTTCTTTCGGTATGCGCACGGCGCTGCCCCGCCTGGGGAAGTTCTCGACCGCCGCCCGGACCACGGCCTTGGCCGATGCCATAGCGTTGCGCTCGTCGAACTCGATGTGGGTGGCGCCCTTGATCTTGGCTTTGGGGGAGGTGGTGATTATCCTGGTGTGGTAGCACTGGGCGATATCCGGCAGGGATTCCATGATGCACTGGACATCCACCACCATGGCATCCACGGCGCCGGTCACCAGCGCCAGCTCCTGCTGGAGGAAGTTGCCGGCCAGGGGGACGCCGCGCCGCATCAATATCTCGTTGGCGGTGCAGCACATGCCGGCCAGGTTGATTCCTTTGGCGCCGCTGGATTTGGCCAGGGCAACCATCTCCGGGTCCTGGGCCGCGGTAACGATCATCTCGGATAGCAGCGGCTCATGCCCGTGGATGATGATGTTCACCTCATCCTCTTTCAGGACGCCCAGGTTTACCTGGCTGAGGACGGGGGAGGGTGTGCCGAACATGATATCCTGGAGCTCGGTGGCCAGCATGCTGCCGCCCCAGCCGTCGGCCAGCGCGGTGCGCACGCCCTGCTTCAGCAGGTTCTCGTAGTCCTGGTCCACACCGGCATGCGTCCGGTGCATAATCTCCACGACTTCCCGGTCGATGGCGCGCGGGACGACCCCGAGCTGTTTCCAGATCTGCTGTCGTTTGAGGGGCGCTCTCTTGACAAAGAGAAGCTCGCCCTCCGGGCGACCGAACTCGGTCAGGGCTTTCTCGCCGATATCGATGGCGATCTCGCTGTTAGAGCGATTGCCGATCTCGACTCCCCAGTCCAGGGCGAGCTGGAGCAGCTTCTGCTCGTCTTTAAGCTCGTAGCCGGGGGCCTCGCCTTTCGCCGCCGCCAGGAAGAGCTCGCTGACAGCCCGAGCGTGGTCCGAGTGGGCGGCCGTGCCGGCGGCGATCATGCGGACAAACTGCCGGGTGGCGATGGTCTCGGCGGTCGCCCCGCAGACACCCCGCCGCTTCCGCTTCTCTTCGGGGGTCTCTTCCTTGCCCTTGGCCAGCGGGACGCGGCATGGCCCCATGCTGCAGTTCCGGCAACAACTGCCCACCGCCCCGATGGGGCAGGGTTTCATCTGCTCGGCCCGTTCAAAAGCGGTGCTGACCTTGTCAGCGCAGGCCTTGTCTAACAACTCGAGCGTCGCCTGGTCAACGCTAGCTTTGACCTTGTCTTCTGCCATGTGAATTATCCTCCAATTATGGAGCTGAAAGCTCCGCAATCATGTCCTTGACCAGTTTGATAGCTTCCGGGTGCCTCATGACCAGGACGTCGCCGCCGGCGATGAGCAGTACCATGGCTGACATGGCCTCGAGCAGGATGCCGCGTTTCCGGGCGTCGCCCAGCTTGGGGTCCTCGGCCTCGGGGGTCTTGGCCTCCTTGGTCTTCCAGGTCTCCTTGGCGATGTTGCACAGGATGGGGAACTGGAGCTTGTCGTCCTGCTGGGCCACCGCCGCCATCCTCATCCTCTCCATCACCGAGTACGCGTACTCGATGCCGTAGCCGATGCCGCTGACGGTGGGGTCCATGATAATGAGGTCATCCGGCACACCGAGGTTGCCCAGCAGGATATTGAGCTGCTTGGCCAGGTTAATGTCAATCGGGGTTGAGGCGGCCACGGTGTGATGGTAGCCGATGGCGGCCGCGCCGATGCGCTTGTGGTCGCCTTCCTCGACGGGCCCGAGCACCAGGTTCTTGCCCTGGCAGACCTCGGCGACCTTGCGCAGGACCTCGGTATCTTTATCATGGTTGGCGGTGCCCCAGACGATGAGCGGCACGTCAATGGCGTCCGCCACTTTCTTGACCACGGCGGCGGCCTCGTCAGCGCCCCGGTTTTCCCCGTTAGGGTCGGTGCTGAGTAGCTGGAGGCAGATCATCTCCGCGCCGTACTCGTTGATACATTTTTTCGCCCAGGCCACCGGGTCGCTCGTAACGCCGGCGAAAGGCTCGAGAGCGGCCTCCGCCCACTCGTCGGGAGGCGAGTCATAGACCTCCATGGCGATCTTGGGCAGGTTCGGCATCTCCCCCTCGAAGAGATAGAAGGGGTAAGCGGTCTCACCGCCTACGGTAAGGGTCCTGGGCCCCTTGCCCAGCTTGAGCTCCTTTATCTTGCCGGTGTATGCGGTCTTGGGGATATCTAGGGCCATTTCTCCTCCTTCGGCTTATGCCGGGTTTTTCCGTTTTTCGCTGCCGAACCAGTCTTTGCTGTAAAAGTAGCGTTCCGCAGACTGAAGGTATTTCAGCTTTTCGTCCCGGTTCTGGAGTTTCTCGCGCCAGTGCCCCAGGGATTTTTCTTCGGGTTTACCCGGCTCGAAGGTTGCCTCTTGCTTCTCGGCTTTTGTCACTTCTTTTCCTCCTTTAGGTTAAGCCGGCGGCCAGCCTGGCCGCTTTGACGGTGTTTAACATGAGCATGGTGATGGTCATTGGCCCCACGCCGCCGGGGACCGGGGTGATTGCTTTTGCCTTTTCCTTTACCGCGTCGAAGTCAACATCGCCCACAAGAATAGCCTTGCCGCTGGCGCTCATCCCGATCCGGTTTACCCCGACGTCGATCACGACGACGCCCGGTTTCACCATATCAGCGGTCAAGGCTTTGGGTTTCCCGGCTGCTACAATTATTATATCAGCTTGACGGGTGTGAAGTGAAATATCACGCGTGCCGGTATGACACACGGTGACCGTGGCGTTGGCCCCGGCCTTCTTCTGGAGCAGGATGTTGGCGATTGGTTTGCCGACGATGTTGGAGCGCCCCATCACCACGACCTCCGCGCCGTCAATCTCGATGTCGGACCGTACCAGGAGCTGCTGGATGCCGTGCGGCGTGCAGGGCAGGAAATCCGGCTCGCCGATCATCAGCTTGCCCAGGCTTACGGGGTGGAAACCGTCCACGTCCTTCCGGGGGTTGATGGCGTAGAGCACCTCGGTCTCGTTGAGGTGCTTGGGCAGCGGCAGCTGCACCAGGATGCCGTTTATCCTGGGATCATTGTTCAGCTTGTTGACCAGGTCCATCAGCTCTTTCTGCGTGGTTTTCTCCGGGAGGTTTCTCCTGTCCGAGTAGATGCCGAGAGCGTTGGCCGCTTTTTCCTTGCCGGTCACGTAGGAGATGGAGGCGGGGTTCTCGCCGACCAGCACCGTGGCCAGACCGGGCACGATATTGTGCCTGGCTTTGAGCCCGTCGATCTCTGCCTTGAGCTCTTCGCGGATGTCCGCGGCGATCTTGTTGCCGTCAATAATCTGAGCTGTCATGTTACCCCCTTATCATTTAATCGCGAGCCGGTCCATCAAGCCGTTAACCGCCTGCACCGCGACCGAGGTATCCGGCAGGGTGACCAGTGGCTGGAAGTTAAGATCGAACTCCTTTATCTGCGCGTCGAGGGGCACCGCGGCCGCGACCTCGAGTCCGAGGCGGCCCATCTCTTCCCGGACCAGGGGGTCTATCTCGCCGGGAACCTGGTTGATAATTACGGACTCCCTCCTGACGACCAGCTTAAGCTCCCGGACAAGCTCTTTTAGGCGCGCGATGGTACGGATGCCCTTCATGGAGTGGTCGGAAACGAAGAGCAGCTCGTCCACGTTCTGGGTGGTGCGGCGGCTGAGGTGCTCCATGCCCGCCTCGTTATCCATGACGGTATAGGGGTAGTTGCCCATCAGGGAGTCCATGAACTTTCTTAACATAAGGTTAGGGTAGCAGTAGCACTCCGGCCCCTCGCCCCGCCCCATGGTCAGCAGGTCGAGCCCCTGGCTCTCCAGGAGGGCGTCGTTTAGCTTGAACTCGAGGTAAGCCTCCTTGGTCATGCCCGGCGGGATATTTATCTTCTCCTCGTTAAAGGTGACGATGATGGAGCCGATGGTCTGGCTGATTTTGAGGCCGAGGCTGTCCCCGAGATTGGCGTTGGGGTCGGCATCCACGGCCAGGATGGGGCATTTACCTTTTTGGAGCAGATAGCGAATGATGAGGCTGGTTATCGAGGTCTTGCCCGTGCCTCCTTTGCCGGCGACGGCGATGGTGATACTCATTGGACTACCTCCGTGCGCGGGCCGGGCCGGCCGGCCAACCGTTTGCTTACTGTGGGGAACTCGTCGGTATGGGTATGGGGCAGGAACAGCGAGGCGATGTAGCCGTCCATGAAATCGGTGTTCTCGCTGAGCTCGATATTCGTCATCATCCGGGCGACCCGCCGGGCGTCATCCAGCAGGTCGACCGAGTAGGAGGTCAGCCGCGCCCCGAGGAGGGAGCCGTTGCCGATAAAGATAAATTTATCCGGCGGCAGGTCCGGCAGCAGCCCGATGGTGATGGACTTTGCCACGTTCAGGTGGCTGCCGAAGGCCCCGGCGATGATAACCATATCGTAATCAGCCGGCTTGACACCCACGCTCTTGCTCAGGGTTTGGAAGCCGGCGTACATGGCGGCCTTGGCCCTCATCAGGTTGTCGATATCGACTTCGGTTACCACGATGTCTTTCTCGATCTGCGTTTCCGGCGCCCATGCCAACACGTATTCGTAGCCGTCGGTACCCGGCCGGATGCGGTCGCTGCCCAGTTCGCGGTTAAACTTGCCGTTGGGTGAGATGATGTTGTTTTCCAGCAGGGAAGCGGTCAGGTTTATCAGCCCGGAGCCACAGATGCCCCGCGGCCGGGAGCCGCCGATGGTGCCGATAGCAGGCGCCAGGGTGGACGGGTCGATATTGACCTCCTCGATGGCGCCGTCGATAGCCACGATGCCGTGCCGGATGCCGCCGCCTTCAAAGGCGGGCCCGGCCGAGCAGGAGCTGGTAACCATCCAGTCCGAGTTCCCGATGACGATCTCGCCGTTGGTGCCGATATCGATGTAGAAGGTCAGGTTGGACCTCTGGTGAATGCCGGCTCCGATAATGCCGGAGACGATGTCCCCGCCGACGTAGCTGGAGACCGCCGGAAAGGTATAGAGGTAGACGTGGTCAGGGACATCGATGCCGAGCGCGCCGGCCGGGATGGCGGGGAAGAAGTTGGCTACCGGGGTATAGGGCGCGAGGCGGATATATTTCGGGTCCAGCCCGAGCAGTATCTGCGTCATGGTGGTGTTCCCGGCCGCCATGATATGCTCGATATCGTCAGGCTCGACCCTGGCATGGGCGAGGAGCTCGGCGATGACCTCGTTGACAGTCTTGACGACGGCCTGCTGCAGGGTTTCCAGACCGCCCGGCTTCTGGCAGTAGTTTATCCGGCTGATAACATCCTGTCCGTAGCTTATCTGCTTGTTGAACTGGATGGCGTCGGCCAGCACGCGGCCCCGGTTCAGGTCGAGCAGCTGCCCGACGACCGTAGTGGTGCCGATGTCGATCGCCAGGGAATAATGCCGCTGCCGGGTATCGCCCGGCTCGATGTTTATCAAGCGCGGACGCCGGGCGTCGCCGGCGCGGGGGCGGGCCGCAGTCACCAGGGTAGTCGCGGTGACCTTCCAGTCGCCCTGGCGCAGCACCTCGGCCATTTTCCGGACGACCCCGAAGTCAACGACGATATTGCTCAGGTCGTACCGCTGCTTGAGACCGCGGAGCAAACGGGAAAGGTCGCTGGTGTTGTCCGCGGAGGTCGGCGGCGGCAGCTCGAGGTAGTACTTGGTGAGCGGCGGTTTGAACCGCCAGCCGGTGGCCAGCACCTCGGAGACCTGCTTGCTCTCCCGGGTAAGAACGGCCTTTTCCAGCCGGGACTCGACCGGGACGTAGACATCAAGGTCGCTCAGGATGCGGCTCTGGCAAGCCTGCCGGATACCCTGCTTGTACTCCTTTTCGGTGAGCCTTTTCGTGCGGGTGGTCTCGACCTCGCCCTTCTCCACGAGCACCTTACAGGTGCCGCAGGTGCCGGCCCCGCCGCACGAGGCGTAAATATGCACCCCGGCGGCGATGGCCACCTGAAGGAGGTTTTCCCCCCGCTCGGCGATGACGTCCACATTGTCCGGTTTGAAGTGGACTCTTACTTGTTCTTTAGGTTTCGGTCTGGCCACCCGGGCTCCTGTTAATATTAGTCAACCTCGTGAAGTCCGGTCACCCGGCCGGTCTTGGTGTCGACGTCTATCCGGCGGAAGGCCGGGTCGGACGCCGTGCCGGGCATCAGGGTAATCGTCCCGGCGCAGGGGCAGAGGAACTTGGCGCCGGAGTAGATAAGGACGTCGCGGATGGGCAGCACCCAGCCCTTGGGCACGCCTTTGAGGGCGGGGTCATGGGTCAGGCTGAGGTGGGTCTTGACCATCATGGTGGCGTACTCGTCGAATTTGGGGTCGGCCTCGAAAGCCCGGGCCTTGGCCTCGGCCTCGGGGCTCCAGGAGACGCCGTCCGCCCCGTAGACGACCCTGGCGATTTTCTCCACCCGCTGGCGCAGCTTCATCTCGTTGGGATAGAGGAACCGGAAATCGTTCTTTTCATTGGCGGCATCCATCACGGCGTCCGCCAGCTCGACGGCGCCCTCGCCGCCCCTGGCCCACTGCTCAGAAACGGCGCAGCGCGCGCCGGCGGCTTCCGCCGCCTTTCTCACCAGGGCGACCTCGGCCGGGGTATCGGGGGGGAAGGAGGTGATGCAGGAGGATGGGCAGGCCGGCCTCCAGGGTCTTCAGGTCCTCTTTCTTGTAGGTGTCAGGCAGCGGCACCCCCGGGACAACCTTGGGCCCGCCGCCGTGCATCTTGAGAGCGCGGATAGTGGCGACCAGGATGGAGACATGCGGTTTGAGCCCGCTGTAGCGGCACTTGACGTTCCAGAACTTCTCGAAGCCGATATCGGCCGCGAAACCGCTCTCGGTCACGTGGTAGTCAAACATCTTGAGGCCCAGCCGGTCGGCGATGATGGAGGACTGGCCGACGGCGATATTGGCGAAGGGCCCGGCGTGGACCATGACCGGCTGGTATTCCACGGTGGAGCAGAGGGTGGGGTTGATGGTGTTGCGCATCCAGGCGGTCATGGCGCCGGCCACCTCGATGTCGCCGGTGGTCACCGGTTTGCCTCGCCTGTCGTAGGCCAGCGTGATCTCCGCCAGTCGTTTGCGCAGGTCAGCCAGGTCCCGGACGATGGCGAGGATGGCCATAAGCTCGGAGCTGACGGCGATACCGAACCGGGACTGCATCAGGTAGCCGTCCATGCGGCCGCCGAGGCCGATGATGATGTTGCGCAGGCTCTGGGCGCAGAAATCGATGACCCAGCCGAACTCGACGCGCGACGGGTCAATATCGAACCGGCGCAGCCGGGTCAGGCGATCGAGCTGCTCGTCGGTGTAGTTGCGCTCGTGCTGCATCCTGGCGTTCAGGGCGACCATGGCCAGGTTGTGGGCGTTCATAATATCATTGATGTCCCCGGTCAGGCCGAGGGACAGCTCGGTCATGGGAATGAGGAGCGCGTTGCCGCCGCCGGCCGCCGTGCCCTTGATGTTCATAGTCGGGCCGCCGGAGGGCTGGCGGATACACCCGCCGACGTTGACGCCGCGCTTGCCCAGGCCTTCGATGACGCCCATGGTCGTGGTCGTCTTGCCCTCACCCAGCGGCGTGGGCGTAATGGCGGTTACCTCGATATACTTGCCGTCAGGCCGGTCCTTCAGCCGCTCCATGATCTTCATGAAGTCGAGCTTGGCAATGCGCCCGTAAGGCAGCAGCTCGTCTTTTTGCAGGTCAAGCCTTTCCCGCCACTCGTCGGGAGCGGGCATGTTGGCCTCGGCGGCATCGCCAATCTGCCATTCCGCCATTTTGGTCGCGTCGTAAGCCACAAGAACCTCCTAACAGAATTTTATTCGCTGATTGTTTACGTCTGGCCGGCCACCAGCTTGCGGAAGATGTTAGCTATCTCGGCGCTGACCGCCGGGCTGGCCCCGAGCACGGCATACCCC
>JACPQH010000042.1 GCA_016190585.1 Chloroflexota bacterium
ATACCGGTGCCCGTAGATAAAAATAGAACCTCCACGAGGGAGGTTCTATATATTAACAAAGATGGTAGCGCATACCGGATTCGAACCGGTGATCTCGTCCTTGAGAGGGACGCGTCCTAGGCCGCTAGACGAATGCGCCGCGTAATCCGGGCTTAGAGCTCGCGCTCGAGCACCTAAGACTAGTTTATTATATCGGCGTGCGTGAGTCAACCGCCCCCCCCGCCGGTGAGACCAAAGTCGTGAGGGCGGCTGGATTGGGCTTGGCGAATTTTAACCCTTAAAACCCTTTGCCCGCCACGAAGGCCGCAAGGTCGCCCAGCCGGCAGCTGTAGCCCCACTCGTTGTCGTACCAGGCGAAGACCTTGACCATGTTGCCGCCGATGACCATGGTGCTGGAGGCGTCGAAGATCGCGCTGGCCCGGTTGCCTTTGAAGTCGATGCTGACCAGCTCTTCATCACAGTATTCGACGATACCCTTGAGCGCGCCGGCCGCCGTTTCCTTAAAAACGCCCTTGACTTCCACGGCGGTCACGTCCCTTTTCAGCTCGGCGACGAAATCGACGATGGAGACCGTGCTGACCGGCACCCGCAGCGCGATGCCGTGGACCTTGCCTTTGAGGTCAGGGATGAGCTCGCCGACCAGCCTGGCGGCGCCGGTAGTGGTGGGGATGATGCTCAGGGCAGCGGCGCGGGCGCGCCTCAGGTCGCGGTGGGCCAGGTCCAGAATTCGCTGGTCGTTGGTATAAGCATGGACCGTGGTCATCAGCCCCTTGTTGATACCGAATCTTTCGTGGAGGACCTTGACCAGCGGGGCGATGCCGTTGGTGGTACAGGAGGCATTGGAGATGACGTGGTGCTTGGACGGGTCATACTCGCCTTCGTTGACGCCGAGGACGATGGTCTTGTCTTCATTATGCGCCGGGGAGGAAATGAGGACCTTCCTGGCGCCGCCTTCCTTGTGGGCGACGGCTTTCGTGGCGTCGGTGAACAAGCCGGTGGACTCGATGACGATGTCCACCCCGTGCTCCCTCCAGTTGATCTTCGCCGGGTCGCGTTCGGAAAGCACGACTATCGGGCTGCCGTCAACCACGATAGAGCCGTCCCGGACCTCCACGGTACCAGGGTAGCCGCCGTAGTTGCTGTCCCATTTAAGCAGATGGGCGTTGGTCTTGGCGTCGGTGAGGTCGTTAACGACGGTAACCTCGAGGTCGTGCCGGTGGTATTGCAGGATGGTCCGCAGTGTCAGCCTGCCGATACGGCCAAACCCGTTGATGCCGACTTTAGTGGTCATGTTTGCCTCCGACTATCTTTCTTGGAGCGCTTCGATGATGGCCTTGTTGAATTCAGGAAGGTCGGCGGGTTTGCGGGCGGTGATGAGGTTGCCGTCAATGACGACCGGCTCATCCGCCCAGGCGGCCCCGGCGTTCTTCAGGTCGATCGCCACCGAAGGCCACGAGGTGAGCCGCCGTCCCCGGACGACCTCGGCCGAGATAAGGAGCTGGGGCCCGTGGCATACCGCGGCCACAATCTTGCCTGACAGCACCGCCTTCCTGACGAAATCAACCATAGACCGGTGCAGGCGCATCTTGTCCGGGGCGTAGCCCCCGGGGATGATTACGGCGTCGAAATCATCGGCGCTGGCCTTATCCGCCGTGATGTCCGCCTTGACCTCGGCAACGCCGCGTTTCCCCTTGTAAGCCGGCCTGGTGCCGCTGCCGACAATGGTGACTGCGGCCCCCGCCTCTTTTAGGGCTTTCAGGGGCTCGGTAAGCTCGACGTCCTCAAAGTCCTGCTCGACCAGGATAGCGACGCGTTTGCCCGCCAGGTTCATTACGGGCCTCAAGCACCGCCGGCGATGACCGCGCCCGGCCTCACCGCACTGGTGGTGAAGTCGATTGCCTTAACGTTGGGTAATACCAGGCAGCGGCGGCCGATGGCGGTGCGATTGGGCACGGTAACACCCTTGCCGATGACGGTTATCTCGTTTTCGTCCGGCATGGCGGCGCCATAGCCCACCAGGCAGTACTTGCCGATACTTACCTGCTCGTCGATGATGCTGCGGTCAATCAGGGTATGCTCCCCGATGAAGCTGTTGGCCATTACCACGGAGTTGGTGATCCGGGCGTCCTCTTCGACCCGCACCCCGGTCGAAAGCACCGAGTTCTCGACGGTGCCTTTGATAACGCAGCCCGGGCTGACCAGGCTGTTGATAATCTTTCCCCCGCCGGTCACGCTTGGCGGCGCGAGGTTCATATTCGTGGTCATTATGGGCCATTCCCCGTTCAGGCTGAAGGGCGCTGGATTGTAGATAAGCTCGATGTTGGACTGATAATAGGTATCTACATTGCCGATGTCCCGCCAGAAATCGTCAAACATGTACGCGCAGACGCGGTCACGACTGACCATGCCGGGCATGATGACGTGGCCGAAATCGTGTACCGAGTCGCGGTCGCGGGAGTCCTCGGCCAGCCTCTGTAAAAGGATTTCTTTCTTGAAAACGTATATACCCATGGAGGCCAGCCGGCTGGGCGGGTCGGCCGGCTTTTCGACGAACTCCGTGATACGGCCGTCCCCATCCACCTTGACGACGCCGAAGTGGTGCGCTTCGGAAAGGGGCACCGGGACGACGCCTACCGTGGCGTCGGCATTCATGGCCTCGTGAAAGGCAATCATCTTCCGGTAGTCCATCTTGTAAACGTGGTCGGCCGCCAGGAGCAAGACCTCGTCGCCGGGGTGCCTGGCGATGAAGTCGGTGTTTTGCGCCACGGCATCGGCGGTGCCTTTATAGGAACCTGCTTTTGGCTCGAGGATGATGGGCATCTGCTGCTCGCTTGAGTTAGCCTGGGTCCACTGCCTGAGGTACCGGGCAACGCTGGAGCGCTGGTAGTCGACCAGTGCGGCAATCTCGCCAATCCCGGAATGGATGCAGTTGCTCAGGGTAAAATCAATTACCCGGTAGTTGCCAAAGGGCAGGTTTGGCTTCGCCCGGTCATGACACAAAACGCCCATACGCTTACCACGCCCTCCTGCCAGAATCAGGGCTAATGGCATCTTCATGGTCTCTCCCCCTTAATTCATGCTTAATTTCGAGTGTAAACGATGGGTCAGGAACCAAGATATACGTACACCTACCTATTTTGAATAAGAGCTTTCCCTTAGTTTTTGCAGGGGGTGGGGATAGGTAAACTGGTGTCCAAAAATGGGGTAAAATTATCAGGAAGTGATGGAAGGGAGCAACTGGATAAGGATCGGCACCTCCGGCTGGCATTACGCCCACTGGGTCGGGCCGTTCTACCCACCGGGGACGCCGCCGGAGCGTTTTCTGGGGTACTACGGCCGCTACTTCGATACGGTTGAGATCAACAACACCTTTTACCGCCTGCCCGCCGAGCCGGCCCTGGCGGCCTGGCGCGCCACGGTGCCTCCCGGGTTCATCTTCGCCGTGAAGGCCAGCCGCTACATCACGCACGTGAAAAAGCTGAACGAGCCGGAGAGGACTACGGGCAATTTTCTTGATAAGGTCGAGCTGCTGGGCGAGAAGCTGGGCCCGGTGCTCTTCCAGATGCCGCCGCACTGGCGGGCGAACGCCGGGCGTCTCCGGAGTTTCCTGGAAGTGCTGCCGCCCCGGTTCCGCTACGTATTCGAGTTCCGTGACCCGACCTGGTTCCAGGAGCCGGTTTACGAAACACTCGCCAGGCGCAACGCCGCCTTCTGTATCTGGACGATGGGGGAAAGCGCTTCCCCGCGCCGGATAACAGGGGATACGGCCTATATCCGGTTCCACGGCCCGGACGGGGCCTACCGCGGGCGCTACGGAGAGTCCCTTAAAGGGTGGGCGGAGTTTATCGCCGGGCTGGCGGCGAAGGGCGTCCGGGTGCATTGCTACTTCAACAACGACGAAGCCGGCAACGCGGTGCAGGACGCGCTGCGACTCAGGGAGATGCTTGACATAAAATAAGGAGCCGGGCTTTCGCCCTGGTCATGGTATAATACCAGCGGGTAGGTTTTTCACGCTTTCCCTGTTGAGTATAAAGTTAAAGAAAGCGCCATCGAGGACGGTTTGCCTGAGATTGAAGTCCACGAACTGACCCGGCTCTTCGGCAGCCTGACAGCCGTCGAGGACATCAGCCTCACGGTCGAGGCCGGCGAGGTTTTGGGCCTTCTCGGGCCGAACGGCGCCGGCAAAACGACCACCATACGCATGCTGGCCGGCATCATCTCGCCGAGCTCCGGGCACGCCGTGGTCAGCGGGATACGCACCGGGAAGGTGGTCGAGCGGCTGCACGAGAAAATCGGACTGCTGACCGAGACTCCCGGCTTCTACGACCGTCTTAGCGCCCGGGTCAACCTGGAGTTCTTCGCTGGTTTCTATGAGGGTCTCAACATCCCCGGGCAGGTAGCCAGGTACCTGAAAGTGGTCGGCCTGTGGGAGAGACGCGAGGGCAAGGTGGGCTCTTTCTCCAAGGGAATGAAACAGCGGCTGGCGCTGGCGCGCGCCCTCATCCACGAGCCGCGCGTATTGTTCCTGGATGAGCCCACCGCCGGCCTGGACCCGGAAGCCGCCCAGTCCATCCGGGCGCTCATCACCCGGCTCAGCGGCGAAGGCCGCACCATCTTCCTCTCCACCCATAACCTGGCCGAGGCCGAGGCGCTGTGCCAGCGCATCGCGGTTATCCGCACGCGGCTCGTGGCGCTCGATACCGCGGAGAGCTTGCGCCGGCGCTTCTTCGGGCGGCAGGTCATCGTCGAGCTGGAGAAGGTCGAGAGCGCCGTCGTGGAAGCCGTCAGGCGGCTCGGTTTCGTACGGGACGTCGTCCGGGAAGGCGGGCGGCTCACCATGGCGCTGGCCGAGCCGGAGCGCAACCGTCCGGAACTGGTGCAGGCCATTGTCGCGGCCGGGGGCAGGGTGCTTTCCGTCGCCGAGAAGCAGTACCCCCTGGAAGAGGTCTACCTGAAGATAATGAGCGAGGAAAGGCCATGACCCGCCGCCGCGTCTGGAACATCATTGTGAAGGAGTGGCGCGTCCTGCTGACCGACGTCAGCAATACCCTGATCGTGACCCTGCTGCCGTTTCTCATCGTGGGGCAGCTCGTTCTTTATATCTGGCTGGCGTCTAATTTCGGAGGCGAGTCCATGCTGTCCAACCCGGTCTTCCAGGGGGCGCTGGAAAAGCTTGAGATGGCGGCGCCGGCGGTCGCCGCGCTGCCCGCCGGGGAGCGATTGCTGGTGCTCCTGCTGAGCCAGGCCAACCTCTACCTGCTCCTGATACCGGCGATGATCGCCATCAACTCCGCCTCCTTCAGCATCGTCGACGAGAAGCTGTCGCGCAGTTTGGAGGCGCTGCTGGCGACCCCGGTGCGGACGTGGGAGCTGCTGCTGGGCAAAGCGCTGGCCGGGGCGGCGCCGGCGCTGGTGTTTACCTGGCTCTCCGCCCTGGCGTTTCTCCTGATCGTGGCCGGCATCGGTTGGGGACGCCTCGTCGGGCTGGTGCTGACGCCCGCCTGGTTCCTGAGCCTGTTTCTCCTGACGCCGGCGGTGGCCATGCTCAGCTTCATGCTGGGCGTCGTCGGCTCGTCGCGCGCCAGGGACGCCCGGAGCGCCCAGAACCTGGCGGTAGTCATCATCCTCCCCGTCCTGGCGCTCATCGGCGTACAGCTTACCGGCCTGGTGTGGTTCACCACGCTCACGACGCTGGCCCTGGCGCTAGGGCTGGTCGTGGTCGATCTCCTAATGCTCCGGGTAGCGGTGCGCCTTTTCCAGCGCGAGTCGATTATCCTGAAGTGGCGTTAGCGAGGGTATAATCGCCCTGGAGGCCGTCCTCAATATATTTACTCTACCGCGAGAGGACTAAGGGCGAGAGAATTGACAACCTCATCCTCGCCTTCTCCCATCGAGGGAGAAGGG
>JACPQH010000048.1 GCA_016190585.1 Chloroflexota bacterium
GGGCGCAGAACTGGTACGATTTCTACCTGGGCGCCGGCTACCCGCTCACCCCCGGCAAGCAGTACGCCCTCGTCTGGCGGGCGCCGGGCGCTGATGAGTCTAACCCCATCTACTACCTGGCGAGCTCGGCGGGGACTTACGCCGGCGGCCACCTCACGACCAGCGCCGGTGGTGCGGCGTGGGCGGATATGGCGGCCTATGACGCCCTCTTCCAGGAGTGGGGCGCGGCGGGGTAGCAGTGCGGGAACCGTGGCTCCCGTTGACACGGCGACCCGGCTCACGTATACTAGCGAGCGATGGACATCCTGACGCTGGGCATACTGGTAGTACTCGGTCTGATCGCGCTCTTTTTCGTCGTTAAATTTGTCGGCGGCTGCCTCGTCCGCTTCCTGGTTATCGCCCTGGTGCTCGC
The DNA here is from genome assembly GCA_016190585.1 of Chloroflexota bacterium. The sequence continues at coordinate 413 of JACPQH010000048.1, forward strand.
CGCCGTGGCCTACCTTATCTACCTGCTGTTCTTCCAGGGCGCGTAAACCCGTCTTACGGCATCGCCGCGCCCGCGTCCAGGCCGCAGGCGAACTCCTCCACCCGCCGGTCGCTGACGAAGAGGTTGTTGATGACGTGCATCATGGCGAACGGCGGCCGCGCGGCTTTTATGGCGGTTTCCGCGGTGTAGGCGCACGCGTGAAACAGGGCCACCTCCCCGGATGACGCCGCAGCGTCGCTGGGCGGCGCGGTCCAGTCCGTGGTGTGGGAGATATTCCGGTAGCCGGGCGGTGGGTTCCCGATGTGGATGGGGTGGCCGTGAGATACCGGGTAACGCGTTGTGATGGCGCTCGCCCGGACGGCGTCATGGCTGTTCCGGAAAACGCGCCCGGTAGCCATCACAGGGACGCTGACGAAGCGCCCGGCGGGCCTGGTGGGGATATCGGTCTCGTAGAGGCCGATGTGCCGGAACTCGACGTGGGCGTCCCGCAGCATACCCTCGAAGCTGAAGCTGCAGGGCAGGAAGAACGTCATCAGGTCGTCCCGCCAGTACTTCAGGATATCCCTGGGCTCGTCGGCGGCCTCGCCGTCCCGGAAAACGCGGTAACGGGAGACATCGGTGCGCACGTCGGCCTCCAGCGCCAGGAGCATGGGGTGCGGCGAGCCGGGGTCGGTGACATCGGCGATATAGCAGGGCCGCGGATTGCGCTGGCAGAAGAGGAAGAAATCGGCCGCCCAGTCCCGCGGCAGGACGACGATGGTGTGCTGCGTGTAGCCGCGACAGCAGAACTGGGTGGTGCCGTGCTCCGGCCACTGCCCTTTGCGGTTCAGCAGGCGGAGCTCCGCCGGCGCCAGCGCCGCCATCTGTTCCCTGGTCAGCTCGGTGGTCTTCATGTTGCCTCCTTAATCCGGGACGCTCTTCCCGGGCGGTAAAGCGCGCCTAACGGCGCCGCTGCCGCCGATGCACCCCTAAATTGGCACAAAGGGCGTTTTTGTCAAGAAAAGCCGGCCGTGCGTGAGGAGAGTTTTAGGTACTGTTGGCAAATCAAAATAAGTAAGCTTACGGATAACCGCCGCCGGGTAAAAAAGCTAAGATATTGCTTGCTCAAAACCACGCAAGGAGGCAACTCCGATGAGAAGAAACCGCATGATTGCCAAGATGGAAATGATGAAGCTGACCAGCAGCGACAACGGCAATGGCAACGGCAACGGGTGCCGGCACTTCTGGAAGATCGAGGCCGCTAACGGACCGACGAGCAAAGGCGTGTGCAAGGCCTGCGGCGCCGAGCAGGAGTTCCAGAACGCCCCCCGCCGGTAAGCCCGCCGTAAGTCACCCCCGTTCGGGGCTCGGCCCGGCGGCGTGAGTGAAGCCGCGCCGGCAAACCCGGCAAGCGCGCCGTGAAAGGCGCGCATAAGACGAGTTAAGACGCGGGCGTTTTGCCGGCCGCTCAGGCTTTCAGTCTGCCCTCGACGGCCGTCCAGTTGATGTTCCGGAAAAAGGCCTCGATGTAGTCCGCCCTCTTCAGCCCGTAATCGGTCATGAAGGCGTGTTCCCAGACATCCATCACCAGCACCGGCTGGCAGCCGGCCAGGTTGTTGACGTGGTGCTCGTTAACCCAGACATTCAGCAGCTGTCCGCCAACAACGTCCTGGAACAGGACGGCCCAGCCCACGCCCCGCATCTTGCCGGTCGCCTTGAAGTCCTCCTCCCACTTCTGGTAGCCGCCGAAGGCCTCGTTCAGCCGGCCGGCCAGGCGTCCGTTCTGGTCCAGCGCGCCTTTCCCGACCAGGTTCTCGAAGTAATACTCGTGCAGCCGCATCCCGTTGAACTCGAAGCCGAACCGCCGTTTGAGCTCGGCGTACTCCGGGTTGGCGCCGTCCCGGGACCTGGCGGCGAGAAGGTCGAGGAGCTTGTTGACGTTGTTGACATAACCCTCGTAGAGGGTATAATGGTTTTTGAGAAGGTTATCGCTCAGGCCGTCCATGCCGGTCAGGCGGTACTCTCTGGTCTTGTACGTCATCTTGCGCCTCCTTTACCCCATTATTTTAGAGTATAGCAGATGCGGTTCCGGGGAAAATATCCGAAAGAGCGCGTATTCGGCCGGCCGGGACTACGCAAATTGCCTCGTCCTCGATACTTAAGTACTACCTAAATATCCGTACATGCTTATGTAATGGGAGTTCACAAAAATGTCCGCGCGCGGACAGGCGCAGGGGGTATTGACAAACCTGATACCAATAAAATATTATTAAATCGCGCTAATAAATACCTAATGAATGACCGTTAGCGGACATTTCAGGTTAATAGCGACACCTAGGGTAAACGAGAGAAAGCGTGCCTGAGAATATACGAAAGCGCCAACCCAGGCGTGCCGCCCCGGCGAAGAACCCGGAAAACACGGACTCCGCGGCGGCCTTCAGCGCCCCCGCGCGCGCCCCCAAAGCCGGCCAGAAGCCCGCGGACACTGGCGGCTCGTGGAACCACTACCTGGAGCTTGCCGGCTACCCTCCCGAGGGCGCCGTGACCGTCGACAAGGACAACCGTATCATCGAGATTGACCCAGTGGCGGCGGAGATGCTCGGCGCGGAGCGAACCGGGCTCGAAGGCAAGCGCCTGACGCAGTTCATCGCCCTTGAGTCCCAGGACAGCTTCTATGCCCACTACCTGGGGCTTGTCCGGAGCGGCAGCGCCGACAGCGAGGTCAGGATGCTTCGCGCCAACGGCACCGCGTTCCAGGCCCGCCTGCGCAGCCTGCGTGTCACCCGGGACGAGGAACCGTCGCGCTTCCGCGTGAGAATCAGCGACATCACCGACTACAAGCGCGTCCGCGAGACGGCGCGCGAGCTGGGCAGACGCGTCCGCCGGCTCTTCGAGTCCGACGTCATCGGTATTATCGTCACCGAGCAGAACGGGCGCATCCTCGAAAGCAATGACGCCTTTTTGAAGATGGTCGGCTACGAGCGCGAAGACCTGGCGCGAGGCCGGATGAGCTGGCGCGACATGACGCCGCCAGAGTATACCGTCCTGGTGGAGAAAGCCCAGGACCAGCTCTTCACCGGTGGCTCGTTCGGGACTTACGAGAAGGAGTTTTTCCGGCGGGACGGGTCCCGCGTGCCGGTGCTCGTCGGCGGGACGCTGTGGGAGAGCTCCACCGCCAATCCCACGGCGGTCTGCTTCGTGCTCGATATCAGCGAGCGGAAGCGCGCCGAAGCCAGCCTGGAGACCCAGGCCAGCCTCTTCGAAGCGGTGCTGCGCCAGTCCCAGGACGGCGTGGTGATTTCCGGCGCCGACGGCAGGCTGCTGTTCGTCAACGCCGCCGCCCGGCGCATGCTCCTCACAGACCCCGAGGGGACCACCCTGGAGATACCGCGCAGCGTCTGGGGCGAGGCCTATGATACCAAGGGCAACTATATCCCTCCCCGGGACTGGTCTTCGCGGCGCGCCCTGCGCGGCGAGGTCACCCAGCGGGAAGCGATGATGGTGCGCCCCGACGGCTCAAGCTACTATATTCTCGTTCGCGGCGCGCCGCTCCGGCGGCCCGACGGCGCCATCAGTGGCTCGGTCGTCACCTTCTCCGACATCACCGAGCGCAAGCAGTCCGAGACCCACCGCGAGGAGCTCCTCCTCCGGGTGGACAGGCTGGCCCGGGAGCTCGCCGAGGATAACGATGTCCTCAATGTCATCATGTCCCACACCCAGTTCCAGCTCGTCTATTTCGACCGCGACTTCAACTTTGTCAAGGTCAACCCGGCCTATGCCCGGAGCTGCGGCTACAACGAGGCGGAGCTTGTCGGCCGTAACCACTTCGCCCTGTTCCCCAACGCGGAGAACCAGGCTATCTTCGCAAAGGTGCGGGACACGGGCGTCGCCGTGGAGTTCCATGACAAGCCCTTTCAGGCGCCCGGCGCTCCGGAAAGCGGCGTTACCTACTGGGACTGGACCCTGTCCCCGGTCAGGGATGCCGGCGGCAAGGTCACCGGGCTGGTGCTTTCCATGATCGAGACCACCCAGCGCAAGCTGGCCGAAGAGAAGCACAAGCAGAGCCAGAAGCTGGCCGCTATCGGCGAGCTCTCCGGCAATATCTCGCACGAGCTGAGGAACCCGCTGGCGACCATCGATTCCTCTGTCTTCTACCTGAAATCGCGCCTCGCCGGGGCCGAACCCAAGATAATCACTCACCTCGACCGGATAAAATCCAGCGTGAGCCGCTGCACCGGTATCATCCAGAGCTTGCTCAACCTTACACGGATGAAGGAGCCGCGGATATCACGGCTGGACCTGAAAGAGGTGGTCCTCAGCACCCTGGCGCGCAGCGACATTCCGCAGGGCGTCGAGGTGGCCAAAAACCTGGTGCCGGCAAAGATAGACGGGGACGCGGAGCAGCTTCAAATCGCCTTCCGGAACATCCTGCTCAACGCCGTCCAGGCTATGGAGGGCGGCGGCACCCTGACGGTGGAGCTTGACAGGAACTGCTGCAATGTCAGGCTGTCTTTCAGCGACACCGGTCCCGGTATTCCGCCGGAGAATATGCCCCACCTGTTCCAGCCCCTGTTCACCACCAAGGCGCAGGGTATCGGCTTCGGCCTGTCTATCGCCAGGGCGGTCATCGAGAAGCACGGCGGCCGGATAGAGGCGCATGCCGTCGCCCCGCACGGGGCGCGGATAGAAATCAGTTTGCCTATGCCCTCGTAACCGTGGGCTGAGGAGAGGATGGTTTGAATATACTCGTGGTGGATGATAACCAGGACTTCTGCCAGAACATCAAAGACATCATGGAGCTAAACGGGCACAGCGTCCAGACGGCGTTCACCGGCCCGGAGGCCTTGAAGTCGCTGAAGGCGCAGTGCCCGGACATCGTCCTGATGGATGTCAGGATGCCGGGGATGGACGGCGTCAATACCTTCAAAAAGATGAAGAGGATAGCCCCGGCCCTGCCGGTTGTAATGATGACCGCCTTCGCCCTGGACGAGGTTGTCAAGGACGCCTTGCGGGAGGGCGCCTTCGGCACCATCAAGAAGCCGCCGGACCTGGACCAGCTCCTTGCCCTGCTGCGGGAGGCGGCCCCGGGGGCGCCGCGCGTCCTCCTGGTGGACGATGACCGCGAGCTTTGCTCCAGCCTGAAAGACTGCCTCGGCGAGAAAGGCTACCACATCATGATCGCCAACGACGGGGATGAGGCCCTGGAGAAGGCCTGGGAGTATGATTTTGACGTGGTGCTGATAGATATGAAGCTGCCGTCGCTGAACGGCCTGGAGACCTACCTGGCGTTCCGGGAGATACGCCCGCGGGCCTGCGCGGTGATGATGACGGGCTACCCGGACATGGAAGAACTCGCCGAGCAGGCCGTCGAGGAAGAAGCTTATACCTGGCTGGAGAAACCGGTCGACCTTGGGGTGCTCGCCGGCATCGTTGAGGAGGCCAGGGCCCGCCGCGACACGGGGGCCCGGCAAATCCCATGACAACCCGGGACATGGAACTAAACGAGAAGCTGGCGGCTGCCATCCTCATCGTTGATGACGACGCGCCGCTGGTGGCCAACCTGAAGGATATCCTTGAGGACCAGGGCTACGCCGTGGACGTCGCCTATGACGGCCGGAGCGCCCTCGAGGCCTGCCAGAACAAGACCTTCGGGCTGATACTGGTGGACATCCGGCTGCCCGATGTGGGCGGCGTCTCCCTGGTGGAAGAGATGAGCCAGCGCTGCACCGAGGCGGACTTCATCGTTATCACCGGCTACGCCAGCCTGGACACCGCCGTCGAGGCCGTGGGGCAGAAGAAGATCGTGGCCTACGAGACCAAGCCGCTGGACATCGCCTCCCTGCTGGCGCTGATAAAACAGGTGGTCGTGCGGAAAAGGACGGAGGGCGACCTGAAAAAGACCGAGGAGCTGTACCGCCTGCTCGCCGAGAACGCCGAGGACGCCGTCTGGACCATCGACCTTGATATGAGGCTGACCTACATCAGCCCGTCGGCGCGGCGGCGGCTCGGCTTCGACGCGATGGACCAGGCCATCCCCGACCTGAAGAAACTGCTGTCGGCCGCTGATTTTGAGGCGGCGAAAAATATCGTGCGGCAAGCGGTGGCGGTATCCGCATCAGGTGAGGACTGGCTGCGCAACCGGCTCTTTGAGTTCGAAGTGACCCTGTCCGACGGCTCGAAAATCTGGACAGAGACCAGGTTGGGCCTGCTCTGGGATGGGGAGGGCAACACCATCGGCATCCTGGGGGCGACGCGGGATACCACCGAGCGCAAGAAGGCCCGCGAGGCCCTGCGCGAGAGAGAGGCCCGGCTGGTGGAGGCGCAGCGCATCGCCCGCCTGGGGAACTGGCAATGGGACCTGGTGACCGACGAGACGGTCTGGTCAGACGAGCTCTTCCACATCTACGGCCTGAGCCCCGCCCGGTTCAAACCCTCCCATCAGGCCTGCCTCAAATTCGTGCACCCTGACGACCTGCCTACATTGAACGGGGCGATGGATGACGCCCTTAACGAAGGCCAGCCCTACAGCATCGACTACCGCATCCGGCGCGCCGACGGCGGCGACCGCCTGGTGCACTCCGAGGGCGAGGTCACCCTTGACGCGTCGGGCAGGCCGGTGCGCATGGCGGGCACGGTCCATGACATCACCGAGCTCAAGCGCACCGAGGAGGAGCTGAGAGCCCTGTCGCGCCGCCTGGTCGAGATACAGGAAAGCGAGCGCCGCGCCATTGCCTCGGAGCTGCACGACCAGATCGGCCAGTCGCTGACCGCCCTCAAGCTCCTGGTGGAAAGACTGAGGCAGTCGCCGCAGGACAGCCTCGGCTGGACCGAGGTGAAATCCCTGGCGAACGAGCTCATGTCCCGCGTGCGCAACCTCTCCCTGGACCTGAGACCGAGTATGCTTGACGATCTCGGGCTCCTGCCCACCCTCCTCTGGCACTTCGACCGGTTTGCCTCGCAGATGCAGATAAAAGTCGATTTCCGGCACGCCGGCCTTTAGGCCAGCATCCCGCTGGAAACAAGCACGGCCGCCTACCGTATCGTCCAGGAAGCCCTGACCAACGCCGCGCGTCACGCCGGTATTACACTGGTAACGGTGCGCTGTATGGTGTATGATAATACGCTGCACCTTAATATCGAGGACGGGGGGCGGGGTTTTGACCTCACTCGGCTGTCCCCGGGTACTTCCAGCGGCCTGAGCAGCATGAGAGAACGGGCGCTGCTACTGGGGGGACGGCTTGAGGTAGACTCGGCGCCCGGTAAGGGGACCCGTATCTTCGCGGAACTACCGTTGCCCGCTCCGGCGAACCGGGGAAAAGGAGAAAAACGTGACAAGCATAGTTTTAGCCGATGACCATCACGTTGTCAGGCAGGGACTTCACACCCTCCTCGGGACCGAGGCCGATTTTAACGTCATCGGCGATGCCGCCGACGGGCTGGAAACCATCAAGCTGGTGGAGAACCTCCAGCCGGACATCCTCGTAGTTGACCTGATGATGGGCGGCATGAACGGGCTTGAGGTCGCCCGGCAGACGGCCCGGCGCTCCCCCAAGACCGGGGTGATTATCCTTTCCATGTACGGTAATGAGGGGTACGTCCTTGAAGCCCTGAAAGCCGGGGCCAAGGCCTATGTCTTGAAGGAGTCCACCTCGGACGAGCTTGTCCGGGCCATCCGGAGGGTCGCTTCCGGCCAGCGCTACCTGAGCTCCCCTCTCTCCGAGCGCGCCATCGAAGCCTACACCCAGCGTACCGAGGGGACCATGCTGGACCCCTATGACACCCTTACCAACCGGGAGCGGGAGGTGCTCCACCTGGTCGCCCAGGGGTGCACCAACGCCGATATCGCCTCGCTGCTGTACATCAGCCCGCGGACGGTGGAGATCCACCGTTCCAAGATGATGCATAAGCTGAACCTGCGCTCCCAGACCGAGCTGCTGCGTTACTCCCTGGAACGCGGCATACTCCAGCCGAAGGTCAACGCCGCGGTGCAGAAGGTCTAGCCGGCCACCCTTCAGTAGCCGGCGAAACCTTTACGGCGGTCCAGGCGGGAAACCAGCCTCACAAATTCCGTATCTATACGTATGGTCGGGAGGGGCCGTTTGGGGGAAAATGGTAGGACATGAGTATCAAGTTACCCGCTGCCCGGCCGGAGAGTTTGTGTGACCAGTATCGTTCTTGTTGACGATCACGCGGTCGTGCTGCACGGGCTGCGGGCCCTGCTTGAAGCGGAAGCTGATTTCAGCATCGTCGGCGAGGCCGCCAACGGGCAAGAGGCCATCAAGCGGGTAAAGGACCACGAGCCCGATATCCTGATTACCGACATCATGATGGCCGAGATGAACGGCATCGAGCTTACGGAGCAGGCCCTGCGTGACTGTCCGAAGACGGGTGTCGTCATACTCTCGATGTACAGCAACGACGGCTATGTCGACCGGGCTTTGAAAGCGGGCGCGCGGGCCTACATCCTCAAAGGGTCGTCCTCGGAAGAGCTGGTCAAGGCCATCCGCGAGGCCGCCGCCGGCCGCCGCTATGTCAGCGCGCCGCTGTCAATCAAGGGCCTGGAGGACTATGCCCAGAAGTTTCAGGGGTCCACTGATGCCTATGATGCCCTGACCCGGCGCGAGCGGGAGGTGCTTTACCTGGTGGCGCAGGGACGTACCAGCACCGAGATCGCCGAGCACTTCGGCATCAGCCCCCGCACCATCGAAAGCCACCGGGCCAGCATGATGCGCAAGCTCCGCCTGGCAAACCAGACCGAGCTCTTCCGCTTTGCCCTGAGCCGCGGCATCGTCACCCGGGAGCCGGATGAGCGGGACTAGCGGCCGGAGCTCAGAAACCAAAAACAGGCGCGGCCTTCGAAGTAATGGCGTTTAACGACATTTCAGAAATGTTACCCTGATTCCCGTTCCGGATTTTATTCTCCCGACCCTGGACTAAAAATCCACCAAACCGGCACTAAAAATCCCCTATTCAGGCACTCTTGGCATTTCCTGGCGCCCCGTTTTGTGCGAAGATTATCTTAAAGGGAGAAAAAAGGGATGATGCCTGTAGCTCAGGAGCAGTACGTCACCGGGCAGGAGCTGGCCGCGCTCGAGGAACAGACGCGGCGGAAATGGAAGGTCCTGCTGATACTGCTGGCGCTGGCGCTCCAGAACCGGACGGAGAGCGAGGTCAGGCAGGATGACGCCGCGCAGGCGCCGCCGGGCGCGGGGAGAGTGCTCCTGGTCACCGAGGCGCCGTCGGCGCTCGAGCTGACGCGGGCTATAGAGTCCGGCGGCTTCGAGGTCATGCCGTGCCCCAATGTCAGGCTGGCCGCGCAGCAGCTTGACCGGGCGAGCGTAATCGTCCTTGACGAGGACATGCCGGGCAGCGAGGAGCTATGCGCCCGGGTCCACCAGAAGATGCCGGTCCCGGTTATCCTGCTGGGCTCAGAACCGGACTCGAAAGCCTGGGACAGGGCGGCGGCGATGGGCGCCGACGCCTATTTAAAACGTATGGTCGGCCATAAAGAGCTGGTAGCGCGCATCAAGGTCATCCTGCGGCGCTATCAGCAAGCATACTAGCGGAGGCAGCGATGAGTGACCGAGTAATGATCCCCCTTGACCGCACCCTGGTGGAAAAGATCGATGCTTGCCGGGGCCAGCTCAACCGCGGCGATTTCATCCGGCAGTCCGTTGAGAGCTGGCAGGCGCGGGCGGCGTCCCCGGAGCGGCCGGCCGGCGGCAGCGAGCTTGTTACCCGGGAGGAGTTCGATCGGTTCAAGAATAGCCTGGACCAGCTTTACCAGGAATTTATTGACATCTTTGCCCGGTACAGCCGGCACCTTGACGAGCCTTCACCGGTTCCGGACCTCGAACAGTTTACCCGCGTTCTGAAAAACCGCCTGGCGTTGAGTTCCAAGTGAAGATTGAAGAAGGTACCAGCAGACGTTCCAGGATCGAGATAATCGCGGATATCCTGCGCATGGGGGAAGCCTCCAAGACGCAGATGATGTACCGAGTGGGGATGAGCTATGCCCAGCTTGAGAGATACCTGGACTACCTTGTCGGGCGCGGTTTCCTGGTACGGAAACTGGAGCGCTATCCCAGCGGCATCTACCAGGTCAGCCAGGAAGGCGACGAGCTGCTCCATTCGATCGAAAAGATAGAAGAGCTGCTCGCCGTGGACACGCTGCTGGTCAAGCGCTGACTACCTCACTCGCCTCAGCCCGCCGGGCGCGCCCTATTCCTCCCTGTCCAGGTCTTTGACCGCCGGGCTGTGTATCACCCTCCCGGTATGGTCGAAACGGGAGCCGTGGCAGGGACAGTCCCATGACCTTTCGGCATTGTTCCAGTGGACAACGCATTGCATGTGGGTACAGTACGGGCTGACCCGGAAGAGCGCGCCCTGGCTGTCTTTGTACACCGCCAGGCGTTTGCCGCCCGATTCCAGCACCAGGCCCTCATCCGGACCGGGTTCCGGTTCCTGCGGCGACCGTGTCAAACGCTCTTTGATGAATGTCTCGATAACCCGGGCGTTTTTACCTATCAGGGTTCCGGCGGCGGCGGTATCGGGCACGAACCTCAAGGGGCTGTACACTTCCAGCCAGGGATTATGTCTCTTCTGGACCATGTCCGCGATGATGAGGCCGGCCACGGTGCTGGTGGTCATCCCCCACTTGCCAAATCCGGTGGCGACGAAGATGTTGTCATGGAGCGGCGAATAGCGGCCGATATACGGCGCGAGATCGTAGGAGACGTTGTCCTGGGTAGACCAGCTATATTTTATGGCGGCGTCCGCATAAGCCTCTTTCAGCGCCCCTGCCAGCTTCCGGTACCGGGCCCGGGTATCCGCCACGCGGCCCGGCGCGTGTCCCGCCCCGGAGACGATTATCAGGTTGCCGTCCCCTTCCGGCTGGGCACGCCACGCGTTTCCTGACTCGTCAGCATCGATGAACATGGCGCGGGGGAACGCCCGGTCGGTCATCCCGGCGA
>JACPQH010000044.1 GCA_016190585.1 Chloroflexota bacterium
GAACTACACTGGACCCGCGCCCTGCCGGGGGAAAATTACGTAGCTACCTGGCTTGGTTTGGGCGCGGAAAGTCTGCTATAATTAAGCCAAGTTAAGTACCGAGGTGGGCTGCTACGTATTTCCCCTTATTCGAAGCCATAGAGAGGTCGGTTAAGAACCTCTGCCGCTGGTTTTTTGTCACCTGCCTGTTCTGCACCAGGGAGATGCAGGATGAGGTGACGGTTTACTTCCAGACCGGGCAGACCTCGTTCCGCCGGTTGGAGTGGCTCAATTTCTCCTGGATGCGGGAGACCTACCCGGAGCGCTGGAAATACATCGTGCTCGATTTTGTCGGGGCTTACGCCAAGATGCTGCTGCTGCTCGCCTTTGTCGGCCTGGGGGTGTCCGTTATGCTGGCCCGCGGCCCCCTGGCGCTGCCGTAGCGCCCGCATTCCCGTTCTGTTTTCTCCCCTTCCCCGGCGTTTTCGCATCGCAAGGTCATTCGTTTGCCTTTTCGCTCAATCTTGATTGCCGCCTAACCCCCGGGCGCAATTAGATTCATACCTATAGCCAGCCTCAACCACGCCTGAATCAATTAGGTATGAGTTTGTGCCTAAATAGGTAGGGTTACAGATTTAACAGACCTTAAAAAAGAATTAATATGGCATTAGGTGGAACCCGGGTACTCTATCCAGTTTGTCAGCAAAACTCGTTATAAACCGGATAGAAGAACCGGTCAACGGAGGGTTTCCTCAGGTGGTTCTTTAATGGTAGCCGTCAGGCTAACCTTAAGGAGGGGCCCTAGACCAATTCCGTCAACCGGAATTACCGGGTTCCACCTTCAAATACCGTCTCCGACTTCTGAATATTAAGGTGAAATATGGTCAAAATAACCAAGAGCGCGCTATCAAGACTAAGCGGGATTCTCCGCCAACACGGCGGCGAGCTCTGCCTGAGGCTCGCCCTGGAGAGCCCGGGCCGGCTGGGCCTGATGCTGGACGCCGAGGCCGAGGGTGATGTCGCCGTGTTTGACGGCAGACACAAGGTCCTCCTCATTAACCGCGACATCGCGCCGCTGCTGGAGGGGGTGACCATCGAATCCGGCACGCTCGGCAGCCAGCCGGCGCTCTTACTTACCGGTGAAGCGGCGGTACCGGCGCCCGCCGCCCGTACCGAAGTCAGGAGACTGGACTATGAGGATAGCCGTCATATCGCCGCTTGAAATGCGGGTGCCGCCCGTCACCTACGGCGGCACCGAGCTGATCGTCAGCCTGCTGACGGAGGAGCTGGTCAGGAAGGGGCATGAAGTCACCCTGTTCGCCAGCGCGGACTCGATTACCTCCGCCGAACTGAGGTCGGTCTGCCCCCGCTTCCTTCGGGGCACCGACCGGCACCGCACCATCCTGAACATTCTCAACGCCCTCACCTGCCTGGAGACGGCCGGCGAGTTTGATATCATCCACAACCACACCACCCTCGAAGGCATGTCCCTGGCCGGCCTGACGCGCACGCCGATGCTGACCACCCTGCACGGCGACCTCAACGGCGACTTCGCCCTGCTGTTCCAGCACTACACCGGCTGGTACAACACCATCAGCCGCTCGGCGAAAAGCCTGCTGCCGCCGAAGGAGCGCTTCGCCGGGGTCATCTATAACGCCATTGATGTCCAGTCGTACCCCTTTAACGGCTCGGTCAGCGACTCATACCTGCTTTTCCTCAGCCGCCTGAGTCATGAAAAAGGGCCGCACCTGGCTATCGAGGTCGCCCGCAAACTGGGCAAGAGGCTGATCATCGCCGGGAACGTGGACGCCGTTGACGAGCCGTACGTGCGCTCGGTAATCATGCCCGAGGTTGACGGCGACCAGATAGAGTTGTTCGGCGAGGCGAACTATCACCAGAAGCGGGAGCTGATGGCCGGGGCCTACTGCCTGCTGGCGCCGATAACCTGGCAGGAGCCCTTCGGGCTTTTTATGGCCGAGTCCATGGCCTGCGGCACGCCGGTGGTCGTCTTCAACCGCGGCTCGGCCCCGGAGGTCGTCCGGCACTGCGAGACCGGCTTCGTCGTCGATACCCTTGACGAGATGGCCGAAGCGGTGGGCAACGTCCGCCGGCTTGATCGCGCGGCCTGCCGGCAGCACGTCGAGCGGAACTTCAACACGCCGCGCATGGCCGACGACTACCTGGCGGCTTACGAGAGCATCCTGACCAGCTACGCCGCCCTGGAAAAAGCCGGGCGTTCCCCCGCCCGGGTCTGAGGCCCACCCTGTTTCAGGCGGGCGGGCAGCTAACCGCGGCCCCCCTTTTTCGTTGTATCCGGTGGAGACAAACGCGGGAGGCAAAGATGCGTAAAATATTCTTGGTCCTGGCGGCCGCGGTCCTGCTGGCCACCGCCGCGGCCTGCGCCGGTCAGCCCGGCGAGTCGCCGGCATCGCCGCGGCAGTACACCGAAGAGGAGAGCCGGGCCGTCGCCGAGGACTTCGTCAAGAATGAGGCCACCTTCGTCTTCGACGGTATGCCGGAGACCCTCAAGCCGGTCAATACCGCCCAGGACGGCCCGCAGACCTGGACCTTCACCTACGAGTTCAGCAGCCGCCACGCCGGTTACGGCAACCGCACCGGGCAGGTGCTGGCCCAGGTCATCACGCCGCACCAGGCCGTCGTCACCGTCGAGCGAGGCATGGTCAAGTCCGCTGTCATGGACCAGATATGGGACATGCTCAACCAGGAGCTGCTGTAAATTTTAGCGCCCGGCCAGATTAGACGGCTTACCAGGCGCGCGGGGGAAACAACGATTGGTAGAAGTCTTCGCTGCGCCCATGGTTAAAAACTCCGGCTGAGCGCAGCGAAGAGACCCCCGGTGCGGCTTGTCTACTGGGTACCAGCTTTCACCTTGCCGTCGCTGGCGGCCACCTCCTCGAAGGGCACGGCGAACTGCTTCAGCTTGCTGGCCATGCTCCGCAGGGTCTGGTCCACGCGGTAGTTTATGGTATTTTCCGGATAAGCGCCGTTCGCCTGCCGCTGGCCGACCTCGGCGCCGGTAAGCACCGCCAGGCCCTCGTCGATCGTGGAGACGGCGTAGATGCGGAAGCTGCCCGCGCGCACGGCGTCGGCGACTTCCTGGCGCAGCATGAGGTTATCGAGATTGCGCCGCGGAATCATCACGCCCTGGGCGCCGGTGAGGCCGACGGCCTTGCAGCACTGGAAGAAGCCCTCGATCTTCTGGTTGACGCCGCCGATGGGCTGTATCTCGCCCTTCTGGTTCACCGAGCCGGTGACGGCGATGCCCTGTTTGATGGGCGTGCCGGAAAGGCTGGAGAGCAGCGCGTATAGCTCCGTCGAGGAGGCGCTGTCACCCTCCACGCCCTCGTAGGACTGCTCGAAGCAGAGACTGGCGGAGAGCGAGAGCGGGATATCCTGAGCGTACTTCCAGCCCATGTAGCCGCTCAGTATCAGGACGCCTTTGTCATGAATGCGCCCGCTGAGCTGCGATTCCCTCTCGATATTGATAATGCCGTGCCGGCCCAGGAAGGTCTTGCAGGTAATGCGGGAGGGCTTGCCGAAGGTGATGTCGCCCAGGCTCAGAACGCTGAGACCGTTGACCTGGCCCTCGACGGCGCCGTCGGTATCGATTATGATGACGCCGCGGGTGATCATTTCCTGGATGCGCTCATCCGGCAGGTTGTGCCGGAAACGCCTCTCCTCGACGGCCCGCTCCACGTGCTGGCCGGTGACCAGCGGCGCGCCTTCCTGCCGGGTCCAGTACTCCGCCTCCTGGACGAGCTCCCTTATCTGCGAGAAACGTGAAGACAGCTTCTGCTGGTCGGCCACCATGCGTGAGGCGAACTCGAGGACCCGGGCGACCCCGGTGCGGTCGAAGTGGCGCAACTGGCACTCCTCGCAGCAGCCGGCGACGAAAGCGGCGAATTGCTTCATGTTATCCCCGGTCTTTTCTATCTGGTAATCGAAGTCCGCCTTGACGCGGAAAATCTCCCAGAACTCCTCGTCGTACATCGAGAGGAGCTGGTAAATCATGGGGTCGCCGATGAGCACCACCTTGACCTCGATGGGTATCGGCTCGGGTCTCAAGCCCTGCGGGGCGATGAGGCCGAACTGCTCGAAGGGGTCTTCTATCCGGGCCTCTTTGGTCTTGACGGAACGTTTCAGGGCGGGCCAGACCACCTGGTTGGCCAGCACCTCGTTGACGCTGAGCAGCAGGTAGCCGCCGTTGGCCAGGTGGATCGCCCCCGGCTTCAGCATGGTGTGGTCGCTCAGGTAACCGCCGAAGAGGAAACGCCGCTCGATCTTGCCGAAAAGGTTGCCGTAGATGGGGTTCGGCTCGGTGATGACCGGCGGGCCCTGGGTCTCGCTGTTATCGACGAAGACGTTAACCTGGAAAGGCACGAACGGGTCGCGCCCGTGCGCTAGCTGGCTGGCCGGTAAGCCGAACACGGTCGGCATCTTCTCCTGGACCTCTTTAAATATGTCCAGGTTCGATACGGTGTACTCTTTCAGGGCATTGAGGAACTGGACGACTTCCGGCATCTGGCCGTACGTTTTCATCAGGCTGGCGAAAAGCCGGGACACGGTGATGTCGGCGACCGCTTTATCGGTGTTCTCCAGCTTCTCGATGGTCTGGCGCTGGAGCTCCTGGACCTTCTCCAGGGTCGCCTGGAGCTTCTTCAAGACCTCGGCACGGGTGCCTTCGAGCTCGCGCCGGGTGCGTTCGTCGAGGGCCATGTAGTCGGTCTGGGATACGGGCTTGCCGTTGACCACCGGTATCAAAGCCGGCCCCACGGCCGTCATCTCCAGGAGGAGACCGCGGCGGCGGGCTTCCTGGGCCATCTCCTCGAACAGCTTCTGCTGCTGCTCCTGGGCCGCCTCTACCGTCTTTTTGCGGTCCGCTTTGTACTCCTCGCTGGAAAAGGCGCTGGTCAGCCCGTCTTTCAGTCTCCCCAGCAGGTCGCCTATCTCGTCCCTGAAGACCTTGCCCTTCCCCTGGGGCATCTTTAAGGCTTTCGGCCTGTCGGCATCGGTGAAGTTATGGACATAAAGCCAGTCATCCGGGTGGAAGTTGCCGTCCCCGATACGCCTCTTTTCCACCAGGCGCTCGATGTACGTCTTGACGATGGAGGTCTTGCCGGTGCCCGTGAGCCCGGCCACGTAGATATTGTAGCCGTCATGGTCCATATTCAGCCCGAACTGGATGGCCCGGATAGCCCTTTCCTGGCCGATGAACTCCCGGAGCGGGGCCAGGTCGCGGGTGCAATCGAAATCAAAAACGGCCGGATCGCACTGCCACCTGAGCTTTTCAAGCGGGACTTCATACCTGCTTAGGTCCATTACCTGCCTCCTTCACGTTAATCGCTGGGTCAATTATACCATTTTGTCCTGTTGGCACCCTGAATCAAACCGCTTTTCAGGGCGCAGTACGGCTTAGAGCGTACCGGAAAGGGACCGCTTGGCGCCGCTGCGTAACGGCTCCCAGGGAGCTGCGGGCGCCGGGCTTGAGGCCTATTTGGTCACGGGCCAGATCGGCCACACTATCCGGCCATAAACCTCGTTCAGGATCTGCGCCAGGGCGGTGTAGATGGCCAGCAGCCCGCAAATGATGCCTTCGAAGCCGGCCATCACCTTGATAAAGGCGTTGCCCGTGACATCGCCGACCGCCAGGAGAAGGAACAGTACCACCAGAGAGCCGAAGATCAGCTGGAGCATCCGGTTCAACCGCAGCGTGCCGAAGAACATCACCAGCGTGAACAGGCCCCACATGGCGAGATAAGCCGCCATGGCTACCGGTTCATTGGGCTGCCCCCAGCCCAGCTCCGGCAAGACGAGCAGGCCGACCAGCGAAAGCCAGAAAAAGCCGTAGGAAATGAAGGCGGCCGAAGCGAAGGTGTTGCCCTTGCGCCACTCCATGATGCCCGCGATAACCTGGGCCAGCCCGCCGTAAAAGATGCCCATGGAGAGCACCATCGTCCCCAGGCCGAATAGGCCGGCGTTAGCCATGTTCAGAAGGACCGTGGTCATGCCGAAAGCCATCAGCCCGATGGGGCCGGGGTTTGCCGTGCTGTCCTCCAGCTTCAGCGATGTTTCCCCAGGTCTGTCCAGTTCCGTCTGCACCATTTGTTTCTCTTTCCTCCCGGTCAATACCCTGTTGCCGCGCAAAAACCGGCTTATTATACTGCGAATGATAGCCTGATTTCAAGAGACCTTCGGCGTATCTCCCAAGGCAAAAAAGAAGGGACCGGTGGCAGCCGGTCCCTTCTCACCTTACCCGCTCAATCAGAGTCCAGGTTACTTCAGTTTGCCGAATTCCTGCTCGACATCGGTGGGGAAGGAGTACTGTCTTTCCGGCAGCCGGTTCAGGAACGACATCACGTTTTCCGGCGCGCCGTTGGACTTGGCGTGGCTGACAAGCTGCTGCTTGTTCACCGGATAGTCGATGCCCTTGAGGTAAACCTGGATCTGCGCCGCGCTCACTTTCGAGCTGCGCAGCGAGGCCTGGCCGCCCTTCTCGCCTCCCCTGATTGCTGGATCCTCTCTGGTCATTTGTATGCCTCCTCTTAAATTAGGCTGATTTCATCTTGCCGAACTCTTGTTCGACCTCGTTGGGCCGGCGGTATTCCCGCTCCGGCAGCCGGTTCAAGAACGCCATGACATTATCCGGCGCGCCGTTTTCTTTGGCCTTGCTAATAATTCCCTGCTTCCCGGACGGGTAGTCCATGCCCTTGAGATAAACCTGTATCTGGGCGGCGCTTACCTTGGGACTGTGCAGGGAAGCCCTGCCGCCCTTTTCTCCGCCTCGCACTGCCGGGTCTTCTCTTTCAGCCATCGCAGCCTCCTTTCCTTTTTCCTTTTTTTATTTCATCTTGCCGAACTCTTGTTCGACCTCGTTGGGCCGGTGGTATTCCCGCTCCGGGAGCCGGTTCAGGAAGAACATAACATTATCCGGCGCGCCGTTCTCCGTGGCCTTTTCCACGATCGCCCGCTTCCCGGCCGGGTAGTCCATGCCCTTCAGGTAAACCTGTATCTGGGCGGCGCTGACCTTGGGACTCTTCAGGGAAGCCTCTCCGCCCCGTTCCGCGGGGTCCTGCGTCTGTGCCATATTTAATCCTTCCCTCCTTGTTGTTCGCTCCTGACTTAACCAAAATCCTAGCACGCACCTGTGAGAGTGAATATTCGTAACGCTACCTAATACTCGGCATGAGCTTTACCTAAACTTCCAAAATTTATCCTCGGTATTCGCTTAACGGCTGATGCCTGCGGGGATGAAATATTTATGTGAGTAAAGCAGACCGCCCCATCTCAGGAACCGGTAGGTAAGTGCTTAACACCGCCCGGCCCGGCGGCATCCGAAGCTAACCTTGACGCTGTCCTCGCAAGTTATGTACTATCAATCTAGCCGGAATGGAAAACAGACCTGTTGCCTCCAGAACCGGGAGCGGTGACGCTTCCGACGTGGTCCGCCGCGTGGCGCGGGCAAGCGATGACCGCGCCTTACCGGAAGAAGGCCGCGCCCGCATCGCCATCGAATCCGTCAAGCCGGCGGTCGATTACGGTCGCTTCAGCGTCAAGAGGATTCTCGGCGACACCGTGACGGTCGAGGCCGATATTATCGCTGACGGCCATGACGTGCTGGCGGCCGTCCTCCTCTACCGGAAGCCGGCGGGCCCGGCCTGGCGCGAAGTCCCCATGAAGCTGGTGGACAACGACCGCTGGGCGGCCTCCTTTACCCTCGATGAGATTGGCCGGTACGGCTACACCATCATGGGCTGGGTCAACCGCTTCCGCACCTGGCAGCAGGACCTGTCCAAGAAGGTCCAGGCGGGACAGGACGCCGATGTCGACTATCTTACCGGCGCCCAGATGCTGGAAGACGCTGCCCTGGCCGCCCCGGCCCCTGATTCCGGCCGGCTCATGGACATGGCGCGGCGGCTCGCCGCCGCCGGCGACCTGTCCCGGAGCCAGGTAGCGCTGGGGGAAGAGGCCGGCAGCCTCATGGCCCGGCACGGGGGCCGGCCGTTTCCCACCGTCTACCAGCCCGAGCTGGCAATCGATGTCGACCGGGAGAAAGCGCGCTTCTCGACCTGGTACGAGATGTTCCCGCGCTCCAGCTCCCCCCGGCCCGGCGAGCACGGGACCTTCCGCGACTGCGAGGCGCGCCTGCCCTACATCGCCGGGATGGGTTTCGACGTGCTCTACTTCCCGCCCATCCATCCCATCAGCCCCCTGTACCGCAAGGGCAGGAACAACGCCCTGAACGCCGCGCCGGGTGATCCCGGCAGTCCCTGGGCCATCGGCTCGGACGAGGGCGGCCACCGCGCCGTGCACCCCGCGCTGGGCACGCTGGAGGACTTCCGCCGCCTGCTGGCCCGGGCCCGGGAAACGGGCATCGAGATCGCCCTTGACCTGGCCTTCAACTGCGGGCGCAACCACCCCTACCTGAAAGAGCACCCAGAATGGTTCCTGTGGCGGCCCGACGGCGCCGTGCAATACGCCGAGAACCCCCCCAAGAAGTACCAGGACATCTACCCTTTTTACTTTGAGACCGAGCACTGGCGCGAGCTCTGGGAGGAGATCAAGAACGTCGTGCTTTTCTGGATAGAGCAGGGCGTCCGCATCTTCCGCGTCGATAACCCGCATACCAAGCCCTTCAGCTTCTGGGAGTGGCTCATCGGCGAGGTAAAGCGCGACTACCCCGAGGTGATTTTCCTCTCCGAGGCCTTCACCCGCCCCAAGATAATGTACCGCCTGGCCAAGCTCGGCTTCACCCAGTCGTACACCTATTTCACCTGGCGCAACACCAGATGGGAGCTTGCCCAGTACCTCACCGAGCTGACGCGGACGGATGTCCGCGAGTTCTTCCGCCCCAATCTCTGGACCAACACCCCGGACATCCTGACGCAGTACCTGCAATCGGACGGACGGCCGGCTTTCGTGGTGCGCCTTGTCCTGGCAGCCACCCTGAGCAGCAGCTACGGCATCTACGGGCCGGCCTTCGAGCTGGGCGAGAGCCAGGCGCGCGAGCCGGGCAGCGAGGAGTACCTTAACTCGGAAAAATACGAGATAAGACACTGGGACATCGAGCGTCCCGGCAGCCTGGCGCCGGTGATTACCCGGATTAACCGCATACGCCGCGAGAACGAAGCCCTCCAGGACAACTGGAGCCTGCACTTCCACAAGACCGGTAACGAGCAGATTATCTGCTACAGCAAGCGCACGGCGGACTTCTCCGACGTCATCCTGGTGGCGGTCAACCTCGATCCCCGTTACACGCAGGCGGGCTGGGTGGAGCTCGCCCTGGAAGAGCTGGGCGTGCGGCCGGACGCGCCTTTCCGGGTGAACGATATCCTTAACGACGTCGCTTACCGGTGGCAGGGCGCGCGCAACTACGTCGAGCTGAACCCGCACACGCGTCCGGCCCACGTATTCCGCATAAAACAGTAACCTCCCGGATTCAGGAGTTCAACTTGAGAGATATTGCCGGGACTCCGTCATGGGACGAAGAAGACAACCTGTGGTACAAGGACGCTGTCGTGTACGAGGTGCACGTGCGCGCCTTCTTTGACAGCGACAACAACGGCGTCGGGGACTTCCGCGGCCTGGCGCAGAAGCTGGACTACCTCCAGGACCTGGGCGTCACCGCCATCTGGCTGCTCCCCTTCTACCCCTCCCCCCTGAAGGACGACGGCTACGACATATCCGACTACACGGCTATCCAACCGGCCTATGGCACGCTCCAGGATTTCCGCAGCTTTCTCCAGGAGGCGCACTGGCGGGGCCTGCGCGTCATTACCGAGCTGGTCCTGAACCACACCTCGGACCAGCACGCCTGGTTCCAGCGGGCGCGGCGCTCGCCGCCGGGCAGCCTCCTCCGCAACTACTACGTCTGGAGCGACACCCTGGAAAAATACGCCGAGGCGCGCATTATTTTAAAAGACTTCGAGATGTCCAACTGGGCCTGGGATACCGTGGCCAAGCAGTACTGCTGGCACCGTTTCTACTCGCACCAGCCGGACCTGAACTATGACAGCGCCTCGGTCCGCCGCGCCATTATCAGGACGGTGAACTTCTGGCTCAAGATGGGCGTTTCGGGGCTCCGCCTGGACGCCGTGCCCTATCTCTACGAGCGGGAGAGCACCAACTGCGAAAACCTGCCGGAGACCCATGCCTTTCTGAAAGAGCTGCGCCGCCATGTCGACGCCCGGTTCCGGAACACCATGCTGCTCGCCGAGGCCAACCAGTGGCCCGAGGACGCCGCCGCCTATTTCGGCCAGGGCGACGAGTGCCACATGGCTTACCACTTCCCCCTGATGCCGCGCATGTTCATGGCTATCCGCATGGAGGAGAGCTTTCCCATCATCGACATCCTCCAGCAGACGCCGCCCGTCCCCGAGTCCAGCCAGTGGGCGCTTTTCCTGCGCAACCACGACGAGCTTACCCTCGAGATGGTGACCGACGAGGAACGGGACTACATGTACCGCGTTTACGCCCACGACCAGCAGGCGCGCATCAACCTCGGCATCCGGCGCCGGCTAGCCCCCCTGCTCAATAACGACCGCTAGAAGATCGAGCTGATGGAGAGCCTCCTATTCTCGCTGCCGGGCACGCCCATCATGTACTACGGCGACGAGATCGGCATGGGCGACAACTTCTACCTGGGCGACCGCAACGGGGTGCGCACGCCGATGCAGTGGAGCGCCAACCGCAATGCCGGCTTCTCCGAGGCTAACCCGCAGAAGCTCTACCTGCCGGTCATCATCGACCCGGAGTACCACTACGAGGCCATCAACGTCCAGACCCAGCAGAACAACCCCGACTCGCTGCTGTGGTGGATGAAACGTCTTATCGCCGTGAGGAAGCATTACAAGGCTTTCGGCCGGGGCAGCCTGGAGTTCGTCTTCCCGGATAACCGCAAGGTGCTCGCCTACCTGCGCCGCTACCAGGACGAGACCATCCTGGTGGTCGCCAACCTCTCACGGCTGGCCCAGTACACCCGCATCAACCTGAGCCAGTTCGCCGGCAAGACCCCGATCGAGGTCTTCGGGCACACCGAGTTCCCCCCCATCGAGGACAAGCCGTATATCATCACCCTCGGGCCCTACGCCTGCTACTGGTTCGACCTCGGGGCGCAGCCGTCCCGGACGGCGGTCGCCAGCGAGGCTCTCATCCCTTCCCTGAGCGTGGCGGCCGGTTGGCGGGAGCTTTTTTCCCCCAAGCTGCGCCCGATGCTCGAGTCCGCCCTGCTCGGCTACATCCGGCAGAGACGCTGGTTCGGCGGCAAAGCACGTCACATCCGTTCCCTGGCTATCTATGATCTTATCACCGTGCCGTTTAACGGTGACACCGCCTATTTCGTTATCATGAGTCTTGACTATAGCCAGGGTGAGCCAGAAAACTACCTCCTGCCGGTGAGTTTCGCCGCCGGCGAGCGCGCCGACCGGTTGATCGCCGAGTCCCCCACGGCCGTCATCGCCCGTCTCAAGACCGATTCCCCGGGCGACGGCGCCGGCTTGCTCTATGACGCCGTTTTCGAAAAAGCCTTCTGCTCCGAGCTGCTTTACGCGGTTGCCCGCCGGCGGCATCTCAAGGGCGAGACCGGCGAGATAACCGCCACCGCCACCCGCGCCCTCCGGCGCATCGCCAAAAAGAAAGCCGATGTGACGCCGTCCCTTCTGAACCTGGAGCAGAGCAATACCTCGGTCGTCTACGGCGAGCAGTTCATGCTGAAGCTCTTCCGGAAGCTGGGAGAAGGCGTCAGCCCCGAGCTGGAGATCGGCCTGTTTCTCACCGAGAAGCAGCCTTTCCCCTACACGCCGCCGGTCGCCGGGTGGCTCGAATACCGCCGGAACAACGCCCCCAGCATCACCCTGGGACTGCTCCACGCCTATTTCAAGAACGAAGGCGACGCCTGGAACCATGCCCTTGACGCCTTAAAGCGCTACTTCGCCGGCGTCCTGGCACGCACCGATCCGAAAGTGCCCCCGCTAGAACCCGCGCCGCTGCTCGACCTGGCCGCCGCCGAGCCGCCGTCCCTCGCCGCGGAGACCATCGGCCCCTACCTCGACACCATCCGCCTCCTGGCGAAACGCACCGCCCAGCTTCACCTCGTGCTCGGTTCGGCCGAGGACCCCGAGCTCAAACCGGAGCCATTCTCGGTAACCTACCAGCGCTCGGTGTACCACGCCATGCGGGGCTACGCCGTCCAGGTGCTGCAGACGCTGCGCGAGCGGCTCGCCGAGCTGCCTCCGGACATCACCGGCGACGCCCAGAGGGTGCTGGCGCTGGAAAAAGACATCATCGCCCGGTTCCAGCAGCTAACCCGGCGGCGCATGACCGCGATGCGCATCCGCCTCCACGGCGATTATCACCTGGGGCAGGTGCTCTATACCGGCAACGACTTCGCCATTATCGATTTCGAGGGCGAGCCGGCGCGGCCGCTGGGTGAGCGCCGGTTGAAGCGGGTGGCCCTGCGCGACGTGGCCGGGATGATACGCTCGTTCCACTACGCCTCTTACGCTCTACTGTTCGCCAAAACGCCGATGCTCCGGCCGCAGGACTTTCCTGTCCTCGAGCAGTGGGCGCGTTTCTGGTACGCCTGGGTCTCGGCGGCCTTCCTGAGGTCATACCTGGACGCGATGAAGGATTCTAACCTTCTGCCGAAGACCCGGGAACACATGGTCATCCTGCTGGACGCCCTGCTCCTGGACAAGGCGGTCTACGAGCTGGGCTACGAGCTCAACAACCGCCCCGACTGGGTCAAGCTGCCGCTCCAGGGCATCCTGCAGGTCATGGAGTCCGGCAAGTGAGCGCCCCGCGGTCGGCCGCCGACCTCCGGCAGCTTGCCGCGGCCTACGGCGTCCAGACGGTCTACCATGACGTCTCCCGTAAACGCCGCCCGGCATCCCCCGAGGCCATGACGGCGGTGCTGCGCGCCCTGGGCGCCCCCCTCGCCTCCCCGGGCGACATTCAGCCTGCCCTGCGGGAGCGGCGCGTAAACAGGTGGCAAGGGCTCATCGAGCCGGTGCTAATCGCCTGGGATACCGGGCCGTTCCAGACGGCGGTAAGACTGCCGCCCGCCGCCGCCCGCGCCCGCCTGCGGGGCCGCATGACCCTAGAGAGCGGCGAATGCCGCCAGTGGGAGTGGCCCGCCGACCTGCCCGCCCGGAAAAAGACGACGGTCGAGGGTATAAAATACACCGTCAAACTGCTGACCGCGCCCGGCCGGCTGCCACCCGGCTATCACCGCTTCACCCTGGAGGCCGGTGGCCTCGCCGCGCAGGCCCTGGTCATCGCCGCCCCCCTCCAGGCCTGCCTGCCCCCGGCGAAGCGCGACTGGGGGGTCTTTTTGCCCCTGTACGCGCTGCGCGCCGCCCGGAGCCGCGGCGCCGCCGACTACGCGGACTGGGCCGAGCTCATGGCGTGGCTCCGGGACAAGGGAGGCCACTGCCTGGCGACGCTGCCGCTGCTGCCGGTCTACCTGGACAGCCTGTTCGAGCCGAGCCCCTACCTGCCGGCCAGCCGCCTCTTCTGGAACGAGTTTTTCATTAGCCTGGACCGTGTCCCGGAGACGGCGCGCTGCCCGTCCGCCGGCGACCTGCTGGCGGCGCTCTCGCCTGATTTCGAGAAACTGGCAAACGCGCCGCTGGTCGATTATAAGAAAGGCATGGCGCTGAAGCGCCGGGCGCTCGAGGAGCTATGCCACTGCTGCTTCGACACCCCGGAAAGGCTGGAGGCCTTGCAGCGCTTTGCCCGCGCCCGGCCCGAAGTCGATGATTACGCGCGCTTCCGGGCCGCCGCCGAGAAGCAGGGCGCTCCCTGGGGACGCTGGCCGGAACGCCTCCGGCAAGGGGAGCTCAAAGAAGGCGATTTCGACGAAGACGCCCGGCGCTACCACCTCTACGCCCAGTGGCTGGCGCACGAGCAGGTCGAGGGGATGACCGCCGCTTTCCGTGAGAAGGGGATGAAGCTCTACCTCGACCTGCCGATCGGCATCCATGCCGACGGCTATGACGTCTGGCGGGAGCAAAAGACTTTTTTACTTGACCTGCGCGCCGGGGCGCCGCCGGACGCCGTCTTTCCCGCCGGGCAGGACTGGCTCTTCCCGCCGCCGCACCCGGAGCGCTCGCGGGAGCAGGACTACCGGTACGTCATCGCCTACCTGCGCCACCACCTCGGCCACGCGGACATCATGCGGCTCGACCACGTGATGAGCCTGCACCGGCTCTTTGTCATCCCGCGCGGCATGGGCCCGGCGGACGGCCTGTACCTGCGCTACCCGTCCGAGGAGCTTTACGCCATCATCGCCCTGGAGTCCACCCGCGCGCAGGCGATGATCGTCGGGGAGGACCTGGGAACGGTGCCCCCGGAGGTCAAGCCGGCCATGCGGCGCCACGGCCTCAACCACATGTATGTCCTGCACTACGAGCTGGCCGCCGCGCCGGCAAAGGTGAAAGCCCCGACCACCAACTCGGTGGCCAGCCTCAACACGCATGACATGCCGCCCTTCGCCGCCTTCTGGCGCGGCGATGATATCGGGCAGTGGCTGAAGCTGGGCATGCTCGGCGAGACCCGCGCCCGCGCCGAGCGCGAGCAACGCGAGCGGGTCAAAAAGATGCTGGCCGGCGTGCTCCGGGAGAAAGGCCGGGCGCTGCCCGGCGGCGACGCCAGGAGCGCGCTGCTTGCCTGCCTGTCATTCCTGGCCGCCAGCCACGCCCGGCTGGTGCTGGTGAACCTGGAAGACCTCTGGGGCGAGACCGATCCCCAGAACATCCCCGGTACCCGCGACGAGTACCCCAACTGGCGGCGCAAGGCCCGCCACAGCCTCGAGGAGCTCAGCCAGATGAGCAAAGTCCTGGAGGCGCTCCGGCAAATCGAACGACTGCGAAAGGAAAAACCATGACCATCGGCCCGGTATCCGCCAAAGATATTACGCTGCTGAGCGATGACGACCTTTATCTCTTCAACAAGGGCGAGCATTTCCGCCTCTACGACAGGCTGGGGGCCCACCCCGGCGTCTTTAATGGCGAGTACGGCACCTATTTCGCCGTCTGGGCGCCCAACGCCCGCCAGGTGTCGGTCATGGGCGTTTTCAACAACTGGGACAAGGCCAGCCATCCCCTGCGCGCGCGCGCCCGCTCCGGCATCTGGGAGGGGTTCATACCGGGGCTGGACAAAGGCGCCATGTACAAGTTCCACGTGGTCTCCAACTATGGCGACTACCGCGCCGACAAGGCCGACCCCTTCGCCTTGCACACCGAGCTGCCGCCCGGCACCAGCTCGGTGGTCTGGGACCTGAAGTACGGCTGGGGCGACGGCCAGTGGCTGGAAAAGCGGGGCGGCCGCGCCGGCCTGAGCGCGCCGCTCTCGACATACGAGGTCCATCTCGGTTCCTGGCGGCGCGTTCCCGAAGAAAATCATCGCTGGCTGACCTACCGCGAGCTGGCGGCACGGCTCGTCCCCTACGTCAAGCAGATGGGCTTCAGCCATGTCGAGTTCCTGCCGGTCATGGAGCACCCCTTTTTCGGCTCCTGGGGCTACCAGACGACCGGCTATTTCGCGCCTACCGCCCGCTACGGCTCGCCGCAGGAGCTCATGTACCTCATCGACCAGCTCCACCAGAACGACATCGGCGTCATCCTGGACTGGGTGCCCTCCCACTTCCCCACCGATGAGCACGGCCTGGGCTATTTCGACGGCACGCACCTCTACGAGCACGCCGACCCCCGCCGCGGCTTTCACCCGGACTGGAACAGCTTCATCTTCAACTACGGCCGCGACGAAGTACGC
>JACPQH010000045.1 GCA_016190585.1 Chloroflexota bacterium
CCCTCGCATCTCGGCCTCCGATAATCTCGTTGGCCTTAATCTACCACAAGCTTAAAACTAAAGTCAGTTTTTTTAGGGACTTTTTCAGCATCCTGCTAGGAAACCAATTGCGATTGCCGGGCCGGTCGTATTATCAGGAAAGAAAATCCAGACTGCAAACGCAATACAGAGTACTTCGACGATTAGTCGGTCTTTTCTCATTAGCCGGCTCCCGAATACCTATTGCTTGAGTTCTGATGTGCAGTTGGGACACCGGGTAGCCTTAATGGCGATGTTCGTATAGCAAAACGGGCATTCTTTCGTACCTGGTGGGGGCGCTGCTTCGGCTGACTTCTGACGCTCATGTGCTTTGGCCATCGGCCGCACTATGAAGAAAAAGATAACAACAGCCAGAATCAGGAAATTGATTATGGTGTTGATAAACACTCCGTAGTTAATAGAGACGGCTCCAGCTTCTTGCGCGGTGGCTAACGAGGAATAAGGCCCCGCTGTTGCGCCTTCTTTCAGTACTACAAAAAGATTGGTAAAATCTACATTGCCGAGCAATAATCCTACCGGAGGCATCACAACGTCTTTCACAAAAGAACTGACTATCGCTCCAAAAGCCACGCCGATGACGATACCGACGGCCAGGTCCACCACATTCCCACGCATTATGAAAGTCTTAAAATCTTTTAACACGTGAAATCTCCTTGAGATTAAAACAAACTGGCACGGCTATTTTCTGATTAGCACTAAAACGCCGATGGTATAAGCCAGTACCTATGCACCCTCATGAGGTGTGGCATGGCCAGAACAAGTAGACCGAGAATAATAGCGATTAACGCCTATCGGCTCCTATTTCGCCTGATTTTCAGCAATATTGCCTGCTATAGGTAGCTTGTACAATTGCCCCTGATAAGCTTTCAACATGAGTACTATCCACAAGATAAAAGCAAGTATACCCAGGAGCACGCCGAAAATCCACCCGATGAATGGTATGAAGGTCAATATCATAGCCAGAACTGTATAGGCTCCAAAAACGATGATAGATTGCCATGCGTGGAATCGAACAAACTTGTTATCCTTCTCGATAATTAAAAATATTATACCCGTAATCCATCCTAAAACATAGCATAAAAGTCCCGCAATATTTTGTTGTAGGCCACTGCTCGTCTTGCCAATCGGCTGTTCACTCATGTTACCCTCCTTCTTGATTTTGTGATGTATTATAGCATAGAAGGAAATACTCCGCTTTTGATGAAAGGATAGCCTCAAGGCATGGGCTACAAGAAGGCAATAAAAGAAGGTGTTCGAGAAGGAAACGCACTATTGGCGCTCGGAAATCAAGCCGCTAATCGTTGCGGCTCCTGTAGACATCAAGGGCTACCTCAAGCCAGACGTGATTAAGGCTGATGCGTGCCGGATCACCCACTGCACGAACATCGGAATGTCTGATTCAGATTGACTATGATAGTTTGTCAGGTGAAAATGCATTGACGTTTCTCCCGGGCAACTTATCTAGCGGCCTGCGCGGTCACTAATAATTTTCATGGTTTCGGCATTCTCCATTGCCGCGCGAATGCGTGATCGAAGGTCTTCCTTTTTGACTTTGCTATAAGAACCCTTTGGTAGTCCGAACCGTAACGCGCCTATTGAAAGAAGTTCGTCTTTCCTGATGTCTGGGTCTGAGATGATCGCCGCTAGCTCAGTTATAGATATAGAAGCCACCTGCTGAACGTCAAGAGTCCTTCGGACAAGTCGTCTGGTGCTTGCACGCGACTTTGTGCCACGATCTTTAAGACGTTCAACCAGCTTTACGATATCTTCTTCCGGGTATTTCTGCAAGACCTCCCTTAGTTCTCGGAAGAACTCCAACACCCAAGCATTTTTACTACTGATGCGACAAACAGCCTCTAAGGAACGCAGCAATTCAGCCATATCTCGTGCGCTGTTTGTGTTCTCACCGGCGCTATCGGTCGGGGAAGGATTATTTTTTCTGGGCAGTTCCATGTCTCTCATCATAAAGCATCTATTCTGGTCTTAAGAGCGTCTGTCAACTCCCTGAACTTATCCACAAAGTCCCGGTTTCTGATATTCTGATACTTACTCAGTGGATATACCGGATAACCATCCGCTAGAGCCTCGGGTACACCTACACCATGAACGATATAGGGTTCCACAATATCGTGTGGGTAGTCCCTCTTCAGACTTTCCAAATGAGTTGTTTGGTCGTTGGTATAGCCGCTTGCGGCTCTTCCCGAAACGATGATCATGGATATGACTATTCCAACCAGCTTGGATACGGGTACATATGACTTTTCGATATCATAGCCTTTGGTAGATACTGCGCCAGTCCCTCGAACTTCTTATCTATCTTAGTCATTACCCGTGTAATAAGGTGAGGAACGCCTCTAACCGAGACCGCCTCAGGAATGACTGGGATAATGAAGCCGTGGCTCGCCGCAATCGCGTTTTGCGTTACTAACTTCGTTGCTGGAGGACAGTCAAATATCAATCGTACTTGTTCGCTATATCGTTCTGGTCTATCCACTGGCAAATCAAGGAACGCTTCGCCCATTCAGATTCTATCGCCCCTCCGACTGTGGTTGATGATAAGTCCAACTCCGTCTCATCAAGCTCAAGGGTCGATGGGACTAGGTCCAACTTAGGCGGCTGTCCACCGTACGTCCATGAATTCGAGCCACTTGCATAAGGTCTTACGCTTACTATATCCAGCCCTGGCACAGGCCTATTCTGCTTGACGAAATGCTGGAAAATAGCATCGACTGTCTTCCCCGCTCCTACAGCGGTATCCCACCTTCGGCCTCCAAGACATACGACTGAAAGTGTACTCTGATGGTCAACATCTACGAGAAGGACTTCTGACTCTCCGTAGGTCGCCAAGCCGCATGCCAAATGCAGTGCCAGTGTTGTCTTGCCAACACCGCCCTTGAAATTGACGATGCAAATTCTCTTTTGCCTTCTGCGCGTATTTGCCATCTTTTCTCCGATGCCATCAAACAGAGTAACAACATTCTACCACATCGTCGTCCCCAACTAACAGGCTACCCCTATGCGCCAGAGTAGCGCTTATATTTTTTACAGCTCGCGCGGTGCAAATCATGATAAATGTATCCGCTATTTCATAGCGAACTATACTTACTTCGGATAAGCTACTTGATAGGCAACTAATCACCGCTTAAAGTCGTACACGACACACCGTTAAAATGCCCAACAAGGCAGCCCTTATTAGCCATGCTACAATCCCATGCGCCCGACCCGCAGACCTGATTAGCGCCCATGCTTATGTTTTTTTCTTTTAGTCCGAGCTTTAAGGCGCGCTTCCGTACTCGGCGAAGCTTGAAACTGCTTTTTCTCCGCTTGTTACGAGCCAGGTAAGTCACTTGCTGAAGGCTCGTTTAAACGCTCTCTACCTGATGCCATATCAGGGCTGTTTAAACGCTTTGTATCTTCTTGTCCTTGTATATCTTTTTCGTTTCGAGTAGGCGATAATCTTTTTCAAGCTGGGCATCAATTAGATTCCATGCGACTTCAAAGTTGGCAATTCGAAGCTCTTGTTCATGGCTCGATTATACGATTATGCAGACTACCAGGGGATACGCCCTTCGTTCAAAAAGTGAATCATTTGAAGCAGAATTTAGTCACCACTGCACGAACATGGGCATGACCACGTGCACGTAGTTGTCCGTGCCCACCGGCCGGATGACGCCGGGGCTTGACGGGCTGGTCGTCTCCAGCGCCGCCTGGGCCTCGTCCAGGACGCCGAGCACCTCGGCCAGGTACTTGCCGTTGAAGGCAATCTTGGCCTCCTGTCCCTCGACGACCGCGTCCAGCTCACCCAGGTTCTCGCCGACCTCCTCGGAGCGCGCCGCCACGGTGAGCTTGCCGGGCGCCAGTTCCGAGCCGGGCGATACGGTGAGCCGCACGATGCCGCTGCCGTCACGGGCGAAGATCGAGGCCGTCCTGGTGGCGCGCAGGAAATCGGGAACGGCGACGACGATGCGCGTGCTGTAGCTCTTGGGGATGAGCTGGGTATAGTTGGGGAACGTGCCCTGGACAAGCTGGGTGACCAGCTCGATATTCTTCAGCCGGAACATGGCCTGGCTCCTGGCGGCGCTGAGCGTCACCTCCACCGATTCGTCCTCGTCCGTCATGAGGCGGTTCAGCTCGGCGAGCGCCCGGCCCGGGATGATAACCTCGAATTTTTCCGCGGCGGGCCTGGCCAGGGGCAGCTTGTAGACCGCCAGCCGGAAGCCGTCGGCCGCCGCCAGCGTCACCGTGCCGTCCTCGAACTGGGCGTCCACGCCGGTCAGCACGGGGCGGGATTCTTCGGTGGCCGCGGCGAACACTACCCGGCTGATGCCCTGGCGCAGGGTCGCCGGGTCCACACTCGTGTGGATACCGTCCTGAATAGTCGGGATCGGGGGGAAGTCGCGGGCGTCGATGCCGCTGATGCGGGCCTCAAAGCGGGCGCACTTCAGCTCCAGCGTCTTGCCTTTCGGCGAGAGGGCCATGTCAATCTTGTCGGCTGGCAGCGAGTTGACGAACTCGTTCAGCAGGCGGGCCGGCACGGTGATGGCCCCTTCCTCCTCTACCTTGGCGCCGATCCAGCAGCTAATGGCCATCTCCAGGTTGGTGGCCACCAGCTTGAGCCGCCCCTCGTCCGTCCCCAGGTAGACGTTGCTCGTTATCGGCAGGGTCGGCCTCGCGGCGACCGCCCGCCCGACGATGCTCAGCCCCCGGCTCAGGTTCTCCTGAAGGCAAGACAGCTTCATACCGCACACCTCAAATTAATTAGTGGAAGTATACAACAAAGGTTAGCCCGGTTCAAGACTCACGGCGCCGCTCTTGCCGCCGCTCTTTTTGACCAGGCGGATGCTCTCGATGCGGATGCCGCGCTCGACGGCCTTGCACATGTCGTAGATAGTCAGCGCGGCCACGGCGACGGCCGTCATGGCCTCCATCTCGACGCCGGTCCGGCCGGTGCAGCGGACGGTGCCGGTTATCTCGACGGCGCTGCCGGCCTCGTCCAGCCTGAGCTCGACCTGTGCCTGGTTGATGAGGATGGGGTGGCAGAGGGGAATCAGGAAGGGGGTCTGCTTGGCGGCCATGATGCCGGCGATCCGGGCGGTGGTCAGGACATCGCCCTTGCTTATCTGGCCCTGCTTTATCAGCTCGAGGGTCGCCGGCTGCATGACGACCCGCCCCCGGGCGACCGCCTCCCGCTCGGTTGCCGGCTTGCCGCCGACGTCCACCATCCGGGGACGGCCGCTTTCGTCGATATGCGTCAGCGCCGCCGGCGGCTCTTCCGGCGCCTTGCCGCTGACCAGGCCCGTGGCCGCGGTGTGGGCCTCTTTCTGGTAGGGATTGGTTACCGTCTGATCGATCCATTCCCAGTGCACCTGCCGCTCGCCGGCCGCCTGGTCCAGCTTCTCCCACAGGTCGCGGTTGGCGCGCCGCCGCCAGTTCTTGGTGGCGCAGCCGAAGACGTACTGGCTGTCGGTGTAGACCTTGAGCTCGGCGCCCGGCGGCAGGCGCGAGATGCCTTCGAGGGCGGCGGTTATCTCCATGCGCTGGCTGGTGGTCTTCTCGACCGTGCCGGAAAAGACCTGCCTGCGGCGGTCTTCTACCATGACCGCCGCCCAGGCCCCGCGGTCGGTGACGGGGTCGTGCGCCCCGTCGATATATAGCTCGATCATAATAGCTAGCCGCCCACTTGCGAAAAGGGGCGGCTCTGGGGAACAGACCCTTCCGCGAGGTGGTGGCGCGCCGGTTTACACGCCGCTGCCTGCTGGATGAGCCTTTTAAGGCTGGCCGAGTCGGTGCCGCCGCGGAGCAGCGGTCTAAGGTCGATCTCGTCGTCGCTTAGCAGGCAGGGGCGCAGCCTGCCGTCGGCGGTCAGCCGCAGCCGGTTGCACGCGGTGCAGAAGTGCTCGCTCACCGGCGTGATGAAGCCGACCGTGCCGGTGGCACCGGGCAGCCGGAAGTACCGGGCCGGGCCGTTGCCCACCGTGGAGGCCGGCGTTAGCTCTCCGAAGGGCTCCAGGTACTCCCGCAGCTTTTTCGCGGGCACCGCCGGCATCTCCCTGTCATGGTTGTTGAACGGCATGCGCTCGATAAAGCGCACGTGCCAGCCGTCCCGGACGGTCTTGAGGGCGAACTGCCCGATTTCGTCATCGTTCTCGCCGGCGATCACGACGGTATTAATCTTGACCGGGTTGAGCCCGCTCGCCCGCGCCGCCTCGATGCCTTCGAGCACGGTATCCAGCCGGCCGCCGCGGGTCATCCGCCGGAATTTCTCCGGGTCAAGAGTATCGAGGCTGATGTTCACCCGGCGCAGGCCGGCCGCCTTCAGCTCGGCGGCGTGGCGCGCCAGCAGCATGCCGTTGGTCGTCAGGGAAATATCATCAATGGCTTTAATATCGGAAAGCATCCGGATAAGCCCGGTCAGGTCGGCCCTGACCAGCGGCTCGCCGCCGGTAAGCCTTACCTTGTTGATGCCCAGCTCGGCCGACGCTTCCACCACGCGGTGGATCTCCTCGTAGCTGAGGATATCCTGGTGGGCCATCAAGGCGATACCGCCCGGCGGCATGCAGTAGACGCAGCGCAGATTGCAGCGATCGGTCACCGAGATGCGCAGGTAGTTGATGGGGCGCTGGAAGGAGTCCGAAAGGCCGGTCATTCTATCCTCCGCGGCTTCCCTTGAGCTTCTCGAGCGCCTGCCGCGCCAGGCGCGCGGCCTGCCCGCGGTGGCTGACGCGGTTCTTGACATCCATGGGCAGCTCCGCCATGGTCTTGCCCAGCTCGGGGAAGAAGAAGACCGGGTCGTAACCGAAACCCTCGCTGCCCCTCGGCTCGAAGGTGATGAGGCCGCGGCACTCGCCGGGACAGGTGCAGACCTCGCCGCCCGGCTCGCTGAGGCAGATGACGCAGCGGAACCGCGCCGCACGCTTCTCCCACGGGACGCCGGCCAGCCGCTCCAGGAGCAGCTTTATCCGGTCGCTGTCGGTCGCCCCTTCGCCGGCGAACCGGGCCGAGTACACGCCGGGCGCGCCCCCCAGGGCGTTCACCTCCAGGCCGGAATCATCGGCCATGGTGAGCAGCCCGCTCCGCGCCGAGTAGTCGGCGGCCTTGATGCGGGCGTTCTCTTCCATGGTCTGCCCCACCTCGGAGGCTACATGGTTTATGCCCACGTCCGCCAGCGTCACCAGGTCGTAGGGTATGCCCTCGAGCAGGCTCCGGTACTCCCTGGTCTTGTGGGGGTTTATGGTGGCCAGGAGGAGCTTATCGTACAAAGACGCCCCGCGTCAGCAGCCAGTTCATTGCCCTAATAATACCCGACCGGCTATCCGAGGTCAACAAACCGCGGCCTCAGCTTCTCGGCCACCTCGGGCATGGTGGTGTATTCCATCTCCTCCAGGGGCAAGCGGTGCGGCTCGAAAGGGCCGTGGCGCCGCATGTAGTTGGCGATCTCGCCGACCTGCTGGCGGACGCTGTCGAAGGACTTGTCGGCGAACATGTCCTTGGGCCCGACGAGCTGCCCCTGGGCGATCTGGAAGCCGGCGCACGTTACCCGCGGCGGTCCGTCGAAACGGCTGGGAATGGAATCACAGATGGCGACCGGCATGAGCGGCCCGTGGTGCGAGCCGCGCATCCACCCCTCGACCAGGTGCGGGAAGGTGAAGGCCTCAAGTATCTCGCCGACGGCGGGGAAGTGCGACTGGGCGCGGACGATGCACACCGGGTCGTCCTTGCCGACGTAGCGCCCGGCGATGAGGGACAGCTTCTGGGTGGACGAGACAGCGGCGATGTCGCCGGACTCACGCGAGTAAACCGACTTGACGGCGTAGCGGGAGGGCGCCCCGATGAATACCAGGAGGTCGTAGATCTCCTCCGGCGAGTTCAGGTTAACTTTCTTGCTCTGTTTTACATCGTGGACCTCGAAAGAGAAGCCCTTGTGCATGTTGCTGGCGATAACCAGGCCGATGGTGTTGAAGGGATCGGCGAACATGCGGTACAAGGGCAGGTTCCAGGCCCCGGAAGACGTCTTGTCGGCCATGAAAATGAGCACCGGCTCCGACTTCCGTTCCTCGAACTCCATCTCGGCGACGCCGGGCCCCATGCCCTTGACGTTACCGGAAAAGGCGTCGGCGAGCAGGTCCTGGCCGGCGCCGTACAGCTTCAACTTCCGGGCTACCTCGGTGCCGGAGACGAAGGTGTCCCAGGCGAGCTGGTGAATACGGTCGTTCTCCTCGCCGTGCTGGTGCGTCATAATGAGCTGGAGGTCATCGCCGCACTTGGTGACGCGGTAGTCAATCAGCAGGCCGTCGTTCCGCGCCTTGGCCAGGCATTCCTCTGCCCTGGCCAGGACATCGGGGTGCGAGTCGGAGTGGCCCACATAACCGCCGATATCCGCTTTGATGACACTCAGTGTTAGCTTCATAATCGTCTCCTCCGTTCAGTATTCAATACCCTGTCTCGCCGGCACCCTCGTTATACGGGCGCCCGCCGTGGTCTTGCCCTTGTCGTGCCCGGTAATACCTGCACCGTACCGGCCTGTTTTTGAGTCAAGTACTCCCCCTGGCTGGAATCGCTTTTTAACTTGTTAAACGGGTTCAGGTCTCTTCGTACCTGGCGAGGGTGAAAAGGAGGTCGGCCAGGCGGTTGAGGTACTGCAAAACGGCCTCGTTCTTTACCAGGCCTGCCTGGTGCAGCTCGACCACGCGGCGCTCCGCTCGCCGCACGACGGTGCGGGCGACATCCACCGAGGCTGAGGCCAGGTTGGTGCCCGGTATCACGAAGACCCGGGGCATCTCCATGCCGGATTCAAGCCCGGTTATCGCCTTTTCCAGCTCGTCGGCCATCGCGGCGGTGACCGGCTCGAACCTGGCCGAAAACCGCTGGTAGTCCTCCGAGGCGGCCGCCAGCTCGGCGTTGACGCGGAAAAGCTCCTCCTGCGTCTTGCGGATAAGTTCCCGCGTCCTGGCCTGCCGTGCCAGGTTGCGCGCGACGCCGAGGACGGATATGGCTTCGTCGATGGTGCCGTAAGCCTCGCAGCGCGGGTCGCACTTCGGCACTCTCTTACCGAAGAGAAGGCTGGTCTCCCCGGTATCTCCCTTCTTGTTAAAGGTCTTCAGATAAATCCCCTCCGTTCGCGCCTATACTGAAAATTCTATCAAATCAAGCGGACAATGTCACCCGTCAAGCGGCGAACCGGACAAAAAGCATGGTTGGCGCCGTTTGAAATGACGGCGGGGGCACGGTCGCCGGGGGCTGCGCCCGGCTCAAGAAAGAAAAGGAAGGCCGCCCGGTCAGCCGTGAGCGGTCACGTTTTGAGGACGATGTGGCGCTGCCACGCCGGCGAAGCGCGGGGGAAATCCAGGCGGAAGTGGGCGCCGCGGCTCTCTTCCCGGAGCAGCGAGGCTTCCGTGAGGAGGCGTCCTACCAGCACCAGG
The DNA here is from genome assembly GCA_016190585.1 of Chloroflexota bacterium. The sequence continues at coordinate 9,459 of JACPQH010000045.1, forward strand.
TTGTGCAGCTCCCAGGAGGGGCGGTCGGTGGGCTGGGGCAATGTTTCCTGCCAGGCGGCCAGCACCGCCGCCGCTTCGGTCACCCCGGCGGCGTCGCGCATCATGCCTACCTTGTCCCAGAGAAGCTGCTGGAGGGCGGACAGCCCCGCGCGCGCCCCGCCGGCCGCGGGCTGCCGGGCGCCAAGCGCGTAAACCGTCCCGGGAAGGCGCTCGACCGGCTTCTCGCGGTTGTTCCAGTCCGGGCTCGTTTGCTTGACGATTCTCTCGCTGAAGACCACGGCCTCGAGCAGGGAGTTGGATGCCAGCCGGTTGGCGCCGTGCACGCCGGTACAGGCATTCTCCCCGCAGGCGAAGAGCCCGGCGATGTTGGTCTCGCCCCACTGGTTCGTTTTGATGCCGCCCATCATGTAGTGCGCCGCCGGGGCCACCGGGGCCAGTTCCGCGGTGATATCCAGCCCCCGCTCGAGGCAGAACTGGTAGATGTGCGGGAACCGCGTCGTGACCACCGAAGGCGGCAGGTGCGTCACATCGACATAAACGTGGTCGGCGCCGGTCTTCTTCATCTCGTACAGTATGCTGCGGGCGACCACGTCCCTCGGGGCCATATCGCCGTCGGGCGTGTAGTCCGGCATGAAGCGGCGGCCCTGGGTGTTGCGCAGGATGCCGCCTTCACCCCGCACCGCCTCGGATATCAGGAAGGGGGGCACGCCCGGCAGGCGCAGCGCGGTGGGGTGGAACTGGTAGAACTCCATATCCATGATCTCCGCCCCGGCGCGGTAGGCCAGCGCGATGCCGTCGCCCGTGGCCGCCGCCTGGTTGGTGGTGTACTTGTAGAGCTGTCCCGCCCCGCCGGTGGCCAGGACGAGGTAGCGGCAGGCGAACTCCTCATAAGCGCCCCGGCGGCTGTCCAGCGCCCTGACCCCCGTGACGCGGCCGCCGTCCAGCAGGATCTCGGTAGCCAGGCAGTTCTCCAGCACCTGTATCTTGCAGGAGCGGACCTGGTCGCTCAGGGTAACCTCGATGAGCTCCCCGGTAGCGTCCCCGCCGGCGTGCAGGATGCGCGGCACGGAATGCGCCGCCTCCATGGTCAGGGCGATGTGCCCGTTGAAGGTATCAAAGGGGACGCCCAGCTTGACCAGGTTGGTGATGTGCTCGGGGGCCTCGGTGACCAGCAGGCGCACCATGCCCTCGTCGCACAGGCCGTTGCCGGCGGCGATGGTGTCGCGGTAGTGCAGCTCGGGGGAGTCGTTGGCGCCGATGGCCGCGGCGATGCCCCCCTGGGCGTACCGGGTGTTGCAGTCCTCGATGCTGCCCTTGGTCAGCAGCAGCACGCTGCCCTGCCCGCGCGCCAGCAGGGCGGTGTAAAGCCCGGCGATGCCGGTACCGACGATGATGTAGTCGTAGCGGTGCATGGCGCTCAATCCGGGGGGCTCACGCGGTACTTCGCCTTGCCTGATTCATAAAGGTCGCCCCTGCTGGTATCATTGACGACGGTTACCGGAAAGTTCGCGACCTCCAGCCGCAGCACGGCCTCGACACCGAGGTCCTCGTAGGCGATCACCTCGCACCTTGTTACGGTCTGCGCGATGAGGGCACCGGCGCCGCCGACGGCCGCCAGGTAGACCGCCCGGTGCTCCCTCAGCGCCTCCTTGACCTCAGCAGAGCGCATCCCTTTACCTATCATACCCTTTAGCCCTCCGGCCAGCAATCGCGGTGTGTAGCGGTCCATGCGGCCGCTGGTGGTCGGTCCGGCGGCGCCGATGACCCGCCCCGGCCTCGCCGGCGAAGGCGCCATGTAGTAGATGACCTGCCCGCGGATGTCAAAGGGCAGCGGCTCTCCACGGTCGAGCGCCTCGATCATGCGCCGGTGGGCGGCGTCCCGGGCGACGTAGACCGCGCCGCTCAGCAGGAGCTCGTCCCCCGCGTGGAGCCCGGCGATAGCTTCTTCAGTTAACGGGAGCCGGATTCTTTTTGGCATCGGCCCTGCCCCTCACCTCAATCCTCTC
>JACPQH010000046.1 GCA_016190585.1 Chloroflexota bacterium
AATCAAAACTACGAGCCTCTCAATATCTGCCGGGTGCGCCGGGCGCTGGTACTGGTCCATACCGGCAAAGCTGAGATGCTGGAGAACGGCACCGGCTTTGTCCGTTCGGCTAACGAGTTTTTCTCCATACCCTCGGTAATCCGGCTGGACTACCTGATTAAGCGGCCACGCAACTTCGGGGAAAAGAAGCTCTCCCGCTACGAGATTTTCAGCCGCGACCACAACACCTGCCAGTACTGCGGCAAGCAGACCCACCAGCTTACCCTGGACCACATCCTCCCGCGGTACCGGGGCGGGCAGCACACCTGGGAGAACGTCGTCAGCGCCTGCGTGCCCTGCAACCGCCGCAAGGCGGGACGCACCCCGCTGGAAGCCAACATGAAGCTGCTCAGCAAGCCGGCAGCGCCGGGCAATACGCCCCTGACGAACATCCCTTACAGCTACATCCAGAGCCACGCTAGCTGGCGGAAGTACCTGCTCCAGTAGCCGGCGGCTTGAAGGATATCTCGTCCAGGGGCATCTCGACAGCCGCGCCGCTCTCCACCTCGATCATGACGGATTCCTTAACGGGATTGGTGCCGACGACCACGGCCTCGCCCATGCGAGTCTTGACCTTCTGCCCGACCTTGGGCATGCGCGCCTTCATGGCCTTGTACTGCTCGCTCTCGTAGCCCAGGCAGCACATCAGCCGCCCGCAGGCCCCCGATATCTTCATGGGGTTGAGGGGCAGGTCCTGGTCCTTCGCCATGCGGATGGACACCGGGTTGAAGTCGCTCAGGAAGCTGGCGCAGCACAGGTCGCGCCCGCAGCGCCCGTAGCCGCCGATCAGCTTGGCCTCATCCCGCGAGCCGACCTGGCGCAGCTCGACCCGTACCCGGAAGCGACCGGTCAGCTTCCGCACCAGCTCCCGGAAATCAACCCGGTTTTCCGCGCCGAAGTGGAACATCAGCCGGTTGCCCTCGGCGTTGTACTCGGCGGAGATGAGCTTCATGGGCAGCTTGAGCTCGGCGATGAACCGGCCGCACTCTATCAGGGCCTCCTCGGCCCTGGCTTCAAGCTCCTCGGCGCGTTTGATATCCTCCGGGGTGGCCTTGCGCAGCACCGGCTCCAGGGGCTCCGTGACCTCGTTCTCCAGCACCTGCCGTGGGGCGATTACCACCCGCCCGATCTCGGACCCCCGGCTGGTCTTGACGACCGCCTGGTCGTTAACCTCAAGGGGTATGCCGGCGGGGTCAAAGTAGTAGACCTTGCCCGCCCGCCTGAACCTGACACCAACAATCTCAGCCATATCTCTCGGCGGGACCCGGCCCGCCTGTCGCTCCTTTCAATGGAATATCCAGCATCATGACCTCGAAGACCAGGCGCGGGCTGGCGTTCAGTCTGAGCCTTTCCGCGGCCTGCCGGACGGCGCCGAGGCCCTCCCTGACCTGGTCGAGGTGATAGCCCTGGCAGTACGCTTCCAGCGCCGCCAGGTAATCAATGTTCGTCACAAAATCAGCGCAGCCCACCTTTACCAGCAGCAGGTCATGCCAGTAATCGAGCCATAGCGCCAGCAGGTCGTAGACCTCGCCGCGCCGCTGGCCGAACCGGCCGGCCAACTGGCCGGCGAGATTGAACCTCGCCTCGTAGCCGCCGTCCAGGAGCCGCGCCAGCATCTCAAGGTCTTCCCGGCGCGCCGCCAGGAGGCCGTCATCCGCCGCGGCCGAGAACGCCCATCCCGGGGCGCCGTGCGCCAGCCGGGCCAGCAGCCTGGCCCGCGTCTCCTCGATGCCCCGCTGCCGCAGGGCGGCCTCGATCGCGGGTGCGCCTACCGGGCTCAGTTCGAGCCGCTGGCAGCGCGACCTGACGGTCTCCGGCAGCAGCCGGTCGTTGACGGCGAGCAGGATGAAGACCGTCCGCGCCGCGGGTTCTTCCAGGGTCTTGAGCAGGGCGTTGGCCGCATCTGTCGACATCAGCTCGGCGCCATCGACTATAAACACCTTGTGCCGGCCTTCAAAGGGCGGCAGGCTGGCCGAGTGCAGCATGTCCTTGATCCTGTCGATGCCTATTTCGGTCTTTGACCTGTCCTCGGCGTCTTTCGGCGGCTCCAGGCGGATGACCTGCACGTCGCTGTGATTGGCCGACTGCACCCGCTGGCAGGCAGCACACTGGCCGCAGGGGCGCGCCGGCGAGTCGCAGTTAAGCGCCTGCGCCATTTTCCGGGCCAGGGTCATCTTGCCGACGCGGGGCGGGCCGCACAGGAGATAGGCCTGGGCCATCGTCCCGGACTCCAGAGCGCGCGTCAGCAGGGAGACGACGGGACTATGCCCGATTACCGACCGCAATAAACCCCCTTCCTAGACGACATCGCAGCTGGTGAGGTCATCATACGACTCGCGCCGCCGGATGAGCCGCGCCTTGCCGTCCTTCACCATTATGACGGCCGGCCTGAGGTACCCGTTGTAGTTGCTCGACATCGGGATGCAGTACGCCCCGCAGTCGGGCACGGCCAGGATATCGCCGGAGGCAACGGGGGGCAGTTCGATGTCCTTTATCAGGATGTCGCCGGACTCGCAGAACTTGCCCGCGATGGTGATCCTGGCCTCGTTTTCGGCCAGCGGCCGGTCGGCGATCAGGGCTTCATGCTTCGCCCCGTAGAGGGCGTAGCGGATGTTGTCACCCATGCCCCCGTCCACCGAGACGTAGCGCCGTACGCCGGGGATGTCCTTGATGGCGCCCACGGTATAGAGCGCCATGCCGGAGCGGGCCACGATGGAGCGGCCGGGCTCGACGACCAGGTGAGGCTCCTTCAGCCCCAGCTCCTGGCACCTGGCCCTGATGGTCGAGGTGACGACCTCGGCGTAGTCCGAAATGGGCGGGGCGGGGTTATCCACGGTATACTGCACGGCATAGCCGCCGCCGAGGTCAAGCTCCCGCGGCTCGAAATTGAGCTGGCGTTTCATCCGGGCGACGAACTCCAGCAGGATGCCGATGGCCTCCCGGTACGGCGCCACCTCGAAGATGGATGAGCCGAGGTGGGCGTGCAGCCCTACCAGGTTAAGATGGGGCGCCGTCAGCGCCTCGGCCAGCGCCTGCTCCCAGGTGGTCAGCGTGAAACCGAACTTGCTGTCCACCGTGCCGGTGGTGTTGTACCGGTGGGTGTGCGGGTCGATGCCCGGGGTCAGCCTCAGCAGAATATCAACCTTTTTGCCCCACTCCCCGGCGAGCCGCTCCAGCATGGCCAGCTCGTAGAAGTTGTCCACCACGATGCGGCCCACGCCCTTCTCCAGGGCCAGCTCGAGCTCCTGGGGCGACTTGTTGTTGCCGTGGAAGTACAGCCGGTCCATCGGGAAGTCCACGGCGCTGGCGATGCTGATCTCGCCGCCGGATACTACGTCCAGCCCCAGCCCCTCCTCTTTCAGGAGAAGCGCCATGGCGCGGTTCATAAAGGCTTTGGACGCGTAGATAACCGTGGTGGGGTAGCGCTGGCCGAACTCTTCCCGGAACGCGGCGCACATGCCGCGCAGGCCGGCCTCGTCATAGATATACAGGGGTGTGCCGAACCGCCCGGCAAGCTCTATGGTATCGCAGCCGCCGACCATCAAATGGCCTTTCCCGCTGATCTCGGCCGTAAGCGGAAATAATGGAAGCCTGGGGGTGCTTTGCCTGACTGCCATTTTCACCTCACGATCTAATGTTAGCAACAGGGTTGGGTTAAGTCAATTTGAAGCTAATCCGGCCGGACGGCGCCGCCGCGCAACTATTACGCGTCGGGCCACCTGTGCTAGAATATTCAAAAAGGACTGGACTTGAATAACTCGAACCGTTTCCTGGTGGTCGCGGCGGTGTTCATCACCTGCCTGATAACCGCTAACGTAATCGCCGTCAAGATAATCTCGTTGGGGCCGCTCATCCTGCCTGCCGCCATATTTATCTTCCCGGTCAGCTACATCTTCGGCGATATCCTGACGGAGGTCTACGGCTACCGCGCCGCGCGCCGGGTCATCTGGCTGGGGTTCGCCTGCAACCTGGTCTTCGTCTTTTTTGTCTGGCTCGGGCAAGCCCTGCCGGCGGCCCCGTTCTGGACCGGCCAGGCGGCTTACACCTCCATCCTGGGCTACGCCCCCAGGCTGCTGGCCGCTTCCTTCTGCGGCTACCTTATCGGGGAGTTCGCCAACTCCTTCGTGCTCGCCCGGATGAAAATCGCCACGAAGGGGCGCTGGCTGTGGAGCCGCACCATCGGCTCGACCGTCATCGGCGAAGGGCTGGACACGGTAGTGTTCATCACGCTGGCCTTCATCGGGACGCCGCAGTTCGTGCCGGTGATGATACTTTATGCCTGGCTGACCAAGACGGCCATCGAGATCCTCGCGACGCCGCTCACCTACGCCGTGGTCAACGCCCTCAAGAAGCGGGAGGCCGCGGAAGTTTACGACTACGACACCAACTTCAATCCTTTCGCGATCTAGGTCCTCTCATGAGAGTCCAGATACTGGGCGCGCACAACACCGAGTCCCGAAGCACCCGCCTCGCCGCGGTGCTGGTGGACGGACGGTTGGCGCTCGATGCCGGCGGGCTCACATCGTCACTCTCCTTCCGGGCGCAGATCAAGGTCCGGGCCGTCCTGCTGACGCACCAGCACTACGACCATATCCGGGATATACCGGCGCTGGCGATGAACGCCTACCTGCGCGAGACGGCTTTCAGCGTCTACTCCACCCTGCCGGTATTCGAGACGCTCGCCGGGCATTTCCTCAACGGGACGACCTATCCGAAATTTTACGAGAAGCCGCCGGAGAAGCCCGCCATCGATTATCATGTCATCGAGGCGGGCCGGTCTTTCACAGCCCTGGGCTACGACGTTACGGCGATAAGCGTGCCGCACTCGGTCCCGGCGGTCGGCTACCAGGTGACACCCCCTGAGGGCGGGGCGCTGTTTTACGCCGGGGACACCGGCCCCGGCCTGGCGGGGTGCTGGGCGGATGTCTCGCCGCGGGCGCTCATCATCGAGGTCACCGCGCCGGACCGTTTTGAGGACTTCGCCGTGGAGGCAAAACACCTGACGCCCGGCCTGCTCGGGCGGGAGCTCGAGGAGTTCCGCCGTCTCAAGGGCTACCTGCCCGCCGTCGTCGCCACCCACCTGAACCCGGCCCAGGAAGACGAGATCAAGGGTCAGCTCGCCAGGGTGGCCGCCGCCCTGGGCGCGGATATTCTCCCGGGACGCGAAGGTCTGCGCCTTGACCTGTAGCCGGGACCCTTCCACGAAGTTCATCGCCGACCATAACGTCGGCAAACTGGCGCGCTGGCTGCGGATGATGGGCCTGGATACCATCCTCTTCACCGGCGGCGACGACTCGGAAATGGTTGCCCTGGCCCTGGCCGAGGGCCGGACCATCCGTACCCGCGATACCGAAATCCTGAAAAGGCGGCTGGTAACCTCCGGCCGGTTGAAGGCGCTCCTGGTTGAGAGCGAGGTACCGGAGGACCAGGTGCGCCAGGTGGCGCGGGCCGCCGGTCTGGCCGGCCGGGTGTGCGCCTTCACGCTCTGCCTGGAATGCAACCGGCCTCTGGTCCGCCGCACCAGGGAGGATGTCAAAGACCTGGTGCCGCCCTATGTCTTTCGCACCCAGGAGGGGTACATGCAGTGCCCCAACTGCCGCCGCGTTTACTGGCAGGGCACGCACTGGGAAGCGATGGCGCGGCGACTGGAAAAGCTGCTCGCCGACATCAGCCTTGACCGGAATCCGGGTTACTGATAGACTCAAAGGCGATGAAAATCGTTACCGTGGAGGAGATGCGCCGGATCGAGCGCGAGTGTGCGGACAACGGCCTGCCGCCGGGTACTCTCATGGATAACGCCGGCAAGGCCTTCGCCGAGGCGACGGCGCGCCTCCTGTGCGGCGCCCGGGGGCGGGCCCTGGTGCTGGTGGGGCCGGGGAACAACGGCGGCGACGGCCTGGTGGCCGCCCGGCACTTCTACGATACCGGCGCCGAGGTTACCGTGTACCTGGTCACAGCGAGGCAGGCTGACGCCAACCTGGGGCAGGCGCGGCGGCGCGGCATAACGGTCGTCGAGGCTGCCGGGGATGACGGCTTCCGCCGGCTGAGCGAGGCGCTGACCGCGGCGGACTTCGTGGTAGATGCCGTTTTCGGTACCGGCAAGACGCGTGCTATCGAGGGGGTAACACGCTCGGTGCTGGCGGTGGTCGCCGGGGCCAGGCGGGAAAACAGCGGGCTGCGCGTTATCGCCCTGGACCTGCCCTCCGGCCTTAACGCCGATACCGGCGCCGTCGACCCGGCGGCCCTGCCGGCGGACTACACCGTCACGCTCGGCTTTCCCAAGCCGGGGCTGTTCCTCTTCCCCGGCGCGGACTACACGGGGCAACTGAGCGTGGTCGACATCGGCATACCGGCGAGATTAGCCGGAGATATAAAGCTCGAAATGATGACAGCGGAATGGGCCAGAACCGCACTGCCTCCCCGGCCCCGCGGCGCCAACAAGGGCACCTTCGGCAGGGTGCTGGTGGCCGCCGGCTCGATAAATTATATAGGCGCGGCCTACCTGGCGTGCCAGGGCGCCGTCAGGGCGGGCGCGGGACTGGTCACGCTCGCCACGGCGGCCGGCCTCCAGCCGGTGCTGGCGGCCAAGCTGACCGAGGTCACCTACCTGCCTCTGCCGGAGGCCCGGCCGGGCATCGTGGCGGCAGAGGCGGCATCTGTTCTGGAAAAGGAGGCCGCCCGGTATGATGTTTTACTGGCGGGCTGCGGCCTGGGGCAGAGTGACGAGGTTATCGGGTTCATCCGCGCCCTGCTTTCTTTCAAGGGCCTGCCGAAACTCGTCCTGGACGCCGATGCGCTTAACACCCTGGCGCGGTCGCCTTCATGGAAGGGCCTGGAACAGGACGCCATTCTGACGCCGCACCCCGGCGAGATGGCCCGGCTGGCCGGGACTTCCGTTGAAGCGGTGCAGGCGGACCGGCCGGGCATCACCCGGAAGCTGGCCGTCGAGTGGCGGCAGACGGTAGTGCTCAAGGGCGCCTATACGGTCATCGCGGCGCCGGACGGCCGCACCCGCCTCAACCCGGCGGCCAACCCGGGCCTGGCCTCGGCGGGCACCGGGGACGTGCTGGCCGGCATAATCGCCGGGCTAGCCGCCCAGGGCCTGGCCTTGTATGACGCCGCCTCGCTGGGGGTATACCTGCACGGCCGGGCGGGCGAAGCGGTAAGGGACGAGATGGGCGATACCGGCATGACGGCCAGCGACCTTCTGCCGGTCATACCGAGGATGATAAAAGCCATCAGGGAGAACACGGAGGGGAGCGGAATATGCTGCTGACGATAGATATCGGCAACACCAGCGTGACGGTCGGCCTGTTCCAGGGGGACAACCTGGTCACGACCTGGCGGCTGGCCTCCGAAATCCGCCGCATGCCCGATGAGTACGCGGTGACGCTGCTCAGCCTCCTGAAACAGCGTTGTGTCGAGCCCGGCGACATCCAAAAGGTGGCCATGTGCAGCGTCGTGCCGCCGCTCACGCCTTCCTTCGTCGATATCAGCCAGAAATACTTTAACACCATGCCGCTGGTGGTCGGCGCCGGCATCAAGACGGGCGTCCGTATTCGCATGGACAACCCGAGGGAGGTCGGGCCGGACCGCATCGTTCACGCCGCCGCCGCCCATCACCTTTACGGCGGCCCCGTTATCGTGATTGATATGGGCACGGCGACTACCTTCGATACCGTCTCCGAGGAGGGCGACTACATCGGGGGGGCCATCGCGCCGGGGCTGGCGATTTCGGCCGATTCCCTGTTCACGCGGACGTCCATGCTGCCCCGCGTCGAGCTCGTCCGCCCCAGGCAGGCCATCGGCACCAGCACCGTTACCGCCATACAGTCGGGCATCGTCTTCGGCTATGTCGGGCTGGTCGAGGGTATCGTCGGGCGCATCCAGCGCGAGCTCGGCGTCAAGGCCAGGGTCATCGCCACCGGCGGTTATAGCGGTATCATCGCCAATGAGACCCCGGTCATCGATTCCGTGAACCCGGACCTGATACTCATCGGGCTCAAACTGGTCTATTATATGAACAAAGCCTAGCCGGCGGAGGCAGCGTGATTTCGAAGAAAAACATCGTCCTGGGCATCACCGGCGGCATCGCCGCCTACAAGGCCGCCGATATCGCCAGCAAGCTGACCCAGGCGGGGCACACGGTGGACGTGGTCATGACCGAAGCGGGCGAGAAGTTCATCGCCCCGCTGACGCTGCGGAACATCACGGGACGGCCGGTCGTTACCGATATGTTCGAGCTTGACTCGGAGTTCAGCGTGGAGCACATCGCCCTGTCGGAGAAGGCGGACGCCGTCCTTATCGCCCCGGCGACGGCCAACACCATCGCCAAACTGGCCCTGGGCATCGCCGACAACCTGCTGGGCTGCGTGGTGCTGGCGACCCGGGCGCCGGTCATCCTGGCGCCCGCCATGAACGATAATATGTACAGCCACCCGGCCACGCAGGAGAACCTGGCGAGGCTGAGGCAGCGCGGCTTTATCATGGTCGAGCCGGAGACCGGCCGGCTGGCCTCCGGCAAGATAGGCCGGGGACGGCTGGCCGATGTCGCGCGGATATTGGAAACCGTGGCGAGGGTGCTGGGGCAGAGCCGCGACCTTGAGGGTAAACGGGTGGTAGTCACCGCCGGCGGCACTCAGGAGCCTATCGACCCGGTGCGTCATATCGGCAACCGCTCCTCGGGCAAGATGGGCTACGCCCTGGCGGAGGCGGCGCGGGCCAGGGGGGCCGGGGTCAGGCTCGTCAGCGCGCCCGTCGCCCTGCCTGACCCCGCCGGCGTCGAGGTCGTTCACGTGCGGACAGCCGCCCAGATGAAGGAGGCCGTAAGCGAGGCGGTCAGGCAGGCCGATGTCCTTATCATGGCGGCGGCGGTGGCCGACTACCGCCCCAAGAGCGCGGCTACCAGCAAGCTGAAGAAAGAGGGCAGCCCGGCCCTGACGCTGGAGCTGGTCAGGACGCCGGACATATTGCGCGAGGTCAAGGGCGACTTCGTCCGGGTGGGCTTCGCCGCGGAGAGCGATGACCTGCTGGCCAACGCCCGGCGCAAGCTCGAGGAAAAGGGCCTGGCCCTCATCGTGGCCAACGATATCAGCCAGGAGGCGAGCGGCTTCGATGTGGACAACAACAAGGTGACCCTCCTGCACCGCAACGGCCGGGTGGAGGACCTGCCCCTCATGAGCAAGCGGGAGGTGGCGGACAAGATACTGGATAGGGTGGGAGAGCTGTTGGGGAAGAAAGGCTAGGATGGGACAGCTTCTCCCTTTCAGAAAGGGAGACCGGGAGGGATTTTAAATCCCCCTGTATCCCCCTTTTTCAAAGAAGGATACTTAGGCAGCTTCTCCCTTCGGTAAAGAGAGATTGAGAGGGATTTTGAATCCGCCTGTGTTCCCCGTTTTCAAAGGGGGATTCGATAGGATACCTAACAAAAACTGAAAGAGGCGATATGACACAGCTACCCGCAAGCGAGATGCCCAGCGCCTACGAGCCCGGCCGCGTCGAGCGGCAGTGGTACGACTTCTGGCTGGCGAAGGGTTACTTCAAGCCCAAGGTCGACCCGGCCCGGCGCCCCTTCGTCATCATCATGCCGCCGCCCAACGTCACCGGCGAGCTCCACGTCGGCCACGCCCTGACCGCCACCCTGGAGGACATCATGGTGCGCTGGCACCGCATGATGGGCGAGCCGACCCTGTGGCTGCCGGGGGTGGACCACGCCGGCATCGCCACTCAGGTGGTCGTCGAGCGCTCCCTGGCCAAAGAGGGCCTCGACCGCTACAAGATGGGCCGGGAAAAGTTCGAGCAGAAGGTCTGGGAATGGGTCAAAAAGTATCGCGGCAACATCACCAACCAGCACATGCGGCTGGGCGTCTCTTGCGACTGGTCTCGTGAACGCTTCACTATGGACGAAGGCCCTAGCCGCGCCGTCCGTACCGTCTTCGTCAATCTTTACAACAAGGGTCTTATCTACCGCGGCGAGCGCATCATCAACTGGTGCCCCCGCTGCGCCACCGCCCTGTCCGACCTCGAGGTCGAGCACAAGGAGCTTGCCGGGCACCTCTGGTTTGTCTGCTACCCGCTGGAAGGCGAGGAGGGCTACATCACCGTAGCCACCACCCGCCCCGAGACCATACTGGGCGATACCGCCGTGGCCGTCAATCCCGACGACGAGCGCTTCAAGGGGCTGGTCGGCAAGAAGGCCAGGCTGCCCTTCGTCGACCGCGTTATCCCCGTCATCGCCGACGCCGCCGTGGAGCCGGGCTTCGGCACCGGCGCCGTGAAGATAACCCCCGCCCACGACCCGGTGGACTTCGAGGTGGCGCAGCGCCACGGCCTGCCCCTGGTCAATATCCTGAACGCCGACGGCACCATGAACCAGTTCGCCGGGCCTTATAAGGGGCTCGACCGCTTCGAGTGCCGCAAGCGGATCGTTGAAGACCTGGAGAAGCTGGGGCTGCTGGTCAGGGTCGAGCCCTACGCACACTCGGTGGCGCACTGCGACCGCTGCCGCACCATCGTCGAGCCGACGGCCTCGAAGCAGTGGTTTGTCAAGACAGCCCCCCTGGCCCAGCCGGCCATCGAGGCCGTAACAAGCGGCCGCATCGCCATCATCCCCGAGCACTTCACCCGTGTCTACCTCAACTGGATGGAGAACATCCGCGACTGGTGCATCAGCCGCCAGCTCTGGTGGGGCCATC
>JACPQH010000047.1 GCA_016190585.1 Chloroflexota bacterium
GTGATATGGTGTGTAGTATTACCCGCAAGCCGCCAGGCTCGGGTGAGCTGCTTGCTTATTGTGTAAAATTCGCGTATGATATACCTCATTATCAAATTCGGGCAGGCGGGGCCGCCCTTAATTTTGGGGAAACAGGTCAAGACCCGGACCTGGAATATAGCAAGGGAGTAGAAAACATGTTTGGGAAAAAGCACCGCATCCTCGTTACCATCATCCTGGCGCTGACCCTGGTGGCCGTTATCGGCTGCTCCTCGCCGACACCGGCGCCCGCCCCCACCACCCAGGCCCCGGCGCCCACCACGCAAGCCCCGGCGCCCACCACGCAGGCCCCGGCGCCCACCACCCAGGCGCCCGCGCCCTCGCCTACTTTCAAGAGCATGGTACTGAGCTACGCCAACCCCCTGGCCGCCAACCAGCCTCAGCAGTGGACGGAAACCGTTAAACCCTGGTTCGAGGCGGTTACCGCACGCACCAATGGCGCCGTTACCCTCAGGCCGTACCATGACGGCTCGCTGCTGGGCCTCCAGGAGATGGCCCAGGGCATGAAGATCGGCACCGCCCACCTCGGCAACCTCCAGACGAGCTATTACAACACCTTACTACCCGCTCATACCGTGGACAATATTCCGTACATGGGCGGCCCGGACCCCTACAAGGGCTCCCTCATCGCCCGGATTATCTGGTCCGAATTCGAGATATTCAACCAGGAAATCGAGCGGGAGAACATGGTCAACCTGTTCACCGCGGCCACCGCCCCCCAGGATATCATCGTCAAGAAGGAAATCAAGACCCTGAAGGACATGGAAGGTCAGAGGATACGGGCCCTCGGCGTGTACTTCCCCAAACTTCTCTCAGCCGTCGGCATCGTCCCGGTGGCCGTTAGCTTCGCCGATGTGTACGAAGCCATCCAGCGCGGCGTCCTTGACGGCGGCATGACCGCCCCGGTCTTTATCCACAACGCCCAGTGGGACAAGCTGGCCAAGTACCTGGTCGAGGTCAGGGCCATCGCCATCCTGGCCTCCGGCATCCAGATCGTCGCCAACATGGACACCTGGAAAGGCTTAGACCCGGAACTGAAGAAGATAATGCTCGAGGAAGCCCAGAAGCGCGAGCAAACCTTCGGCAAGTTTATGAACGCTGAAGACGTCAGGGTCCAGCAGGAAATGGTGGACGTCGAGAAGGTCATCAAGGTCAAACTTCCAGAAGCCGATATGCAGGAGTGGGTGAGCAAGGCCCCGGATGTCTTCGGCGAATATGCCAGGGACATGGAAGCCAAGGGTATACCCGGCAACAAGATCGTCGACAGGATACAGGAGCTGGTCGAGATGCCGCTCGCCGATGTCGAGAAACTTGCGGGTGAGGCCTGGACCAGGGATGCCGCCAGACTCATGGCCATGAAATAAGATACAAAACGGGTTAACCATCAGGGAGAGCTCTTCAGCAATGGAGGGCTCTCCCCCTATCCTACCCCGGTTGAACCCCGAGTGGAGAAGCAGGTATGGAACAGGACAGGCCTGTAGAAAACGCCAGAGCTTTGAGTTTTCGGACGGTGGAAAAATCGGCCGCCGTGGTCGCCTCGGTGCTGTGTTTTATCATGATGCTGGTCGTCGTGTTCGACGTCAGCATGCGGGCTATCTTCAATAGGCCCCTGTTGATGGGCCTGGAGCTGACCGAGCTTCTCATGGTCGGCATCACCTACCTGGGCTTCGCCAACACGCAGCGGGAGGGCGGCTTCATCCGGATCGAGCTCCTCACCTCGCACCTGCCGCGCGCCGGCCGAACGTTCACCGACTACCTGAACCAGATTATCTCCCTGGTGTTCGTGGCCATCCTTTTCTGGCAGTCGACGCTCCTGTCGATGCAGTCGTTACGCATAATGGAAATGACTCCGGGACTGTCCCCGCTCCCGGTATACCCCGCCCGGATTATCATCTCGGTCGGCAGCGGCCTGATGTTGATTACTATCCTGATAATGCTGTTCAGCATGCACAGGGGGCGGAAATGAGCCCGGAAGCTATCGGCGGGTTACTGGTACTGGCCCTCGTGGTCATGCTGCTGTTCGGCGTGAATATCGCCATCGGCCTGGGGCTTATCGGCCTGGTCGGGGTTATGGTGCTCGCCCCCAACCCGCAGGCAGGCCTGGGTATGGTGGCCATTGCCTCCTACAGCCGGGTGGCCGTGTTCTCTTTCTCGGCGATACCCCTCTTCATTCTCATGGGCGAGCTGGCGTTTAACGCCGGCATCAGTTCCAGCATCTTCTCCGCCGCCTACAAGTGGCTCGGCAGCCTGCGCGGCGGCATGGCCATGGCGACGGTCGCGGCCACCGCCGCCTTCGGGGCGGTCTCCGGATCAACCATCGTTGCCGCCGTTTCCATGACCAAGGTTGCCTGGAGCGACCTCATGAAGTACAAGTACGACAAGGGGCTTTGCGCCGGGGCGCTTTCGGCGTCCGGCGGCCTCGCCATCCTGATACCGCCGAGCATCATCGCGGTCTTTTACGGCCTCTATACCGAGACGCCGGTCGGCGCTGTGTTGCTCGCGGGCGTTGTCCCGGGCATCCTCACCGGCGCGCTGCTCATGCTGCAGATATTCATCCGGACCAGCCTGAACCCCAAGCTGGCCCCGCCCGCCCCCAGCTTTCCCTGGAAAGAGCGCTTCGGCTCGCTCAAAGGCGTATGGGGCGTATTCGTGCTGGCATTCATCGTCACCGGCGGGCTCTACGGCGGCATTTTCACCGCCTCGGAAGCCGCCGCCGCGGGCGCCTTCGGCGCCTTCGTGCTGACCCTGCTTGTCCGGGCGCTTACCTGGCGCAACCTCTACCAGGCGCTGCTTTCCACTACGAAAACGACCTCGTTCATCTTCTTCATCATTGTCAGCGGCTACATCTTCAGCAAGTTCCTCGGCCTGAGCAACCTGAGCAACCAGGCCGTCGCTTTCGTCGGCGACATGGAACTGCCCCGGGTTATTATCCTTATCGGCATCCTGAGCATCTACTTCGTTCTCGGCATGTTCCTGGAAGGCATCTCGATGCTGGCGCTGACCATCTCGACCGTGTTCCCCATCATCCTGAGCCTGGGCTACGACCCGGTATGGTTCGGCATCGTGATCATCATGATGGTGGAGACCGCCGCGATAACGCCGCCCGTGGGGCTTAACGTGTTCGCCGTCAAGGCGGTGCTCGGCGACGATGTAACGGTGTGGGATGTTTTCAAGAACGCGCTGCCCTTCCTGGCGACCTATGTCGGCATGCTTGCGTTGATAATCATGGTCCCCCAGGTGGCGCTCTGGCTGCCCTCGAGCATGACCCCGAGATAGCCCGGAGCGCCCCCGGCGGGGAGAATATCAAAGGAGGTAGCCTTGGAGTCCATCATCTACGAGAAGAAGGACCACGTCGCCTATATCACCTTTAACCGGCCCGAGGTACACAACGCCCTCGATAACCCGGCCAAAAGGCGCATGGGCGAGATCTGGAACGATTTCAAGAACGACCCCGATATCTGGCTGGGCGTCGTCACCGGGGCGGGGGGCAAGGCCTTTTCCACCGGCAGCGATATCAAGGAGATACTGGCGGACGTCCGCGCCGAGTCCCGGACGGAGCGCGCCAACCTGGTGGTGGTGGAGCCCCTCATGGAGGGCAAGATTGAGGTCTACAAGCCCCTGATCGCGGCCATCGCCGGCTGGTGCATCGGCGGGGGGATGGAGCTGGCCCTGGTCTGCGATATCCGCATCGCCACCCAGGACGCCAAATTCGGCCTGATGGAGCCCAAAATCGGCACCATCGCGGAGAGCGGCGGCACCATCCGCCTGCCTAACCAGATACCCTACGCCGTCGCCATGGAGATGATACTTACCGGCGACCCCATTACGGCGCAGCGTGCCTACGAGGTCGGGTTGATAAACCAGGTGGTCCCCGCCTTCGCCGACCTGATGCCCGCCGCCCGGAAGATGGCCGAGCGGGTGCTCGCCTGCGCGCCCCTGTCTGTCAGGGTGAGCAAGGAGCAGGCCTGGAAGAGTTTCAACCTGCCTTACGCCGTCGGCATGTCCATGAACGAGATCGGGCGCGAGGTCATCTACGGCAGCAACGACTTCAAGGAAGGCTTCGAGGCCTTTGTCAAGAAGCGGCCGCCGCGCTGGACGGGGAAATAGCACGAAGAAGGCCTTCACCTAAATCCTCTCCCGCGGGGAGAGGAAATCGTGAGATTTCCTGATTTGTTCCCAAGCTCTCAACAACGTTGTTCCGGACAGCCTCAGGCTGAGGAGATTAAACCGGGAATCCCCCGGCCCCCTTTACAAAAGGTGGAAAATCTTATAGTATCCTCAGGATAGCGCGGGTTTGACCCGTTAAGGAGGGAATATGTCCGGGCCTTTAGACGGCATCAGAGTTCTGGATATGGGCGCTTTCGGCGTCGGGCCGCAGTCGTGCGGTATGCTCGGGCTGCTCGGGGCCGACGTCGTCCGGATAGAGCCGGACTACGGCGACGGCTGCATGAAGATACTGCCGTCCATCAGCGGCATGGGCACGACCTACCTCGGCGCGCACCACAACTCCAGGAGCATTATCCTCGGCCTCAAGAACGAAGCAGACAAGAAAATCGCCTATAAGCTCATCGAAAATGTCGACGTCATCATCGAGAACCGGCGCGTCGGCGCCATGGACCGGCTCGGCTTCGGCTACAAGGACGCCGCGAAGATCAACCCCGGCATCATCTACATCTCCTCCGCCGCCTGGGGTCACGCCGGCCCGCTGCTGAAGTACGGCGGCGCCGACAACTTCATCCAGGCCATGTCCGGCTTCGCCAGTCTCAACGGCCAGCCCGGCGGGCCGCCGGAGTGGCTCCGGTTCGTCACGCTGGTGGACAACACCGGCTCGGTCGCCATCGTCCAGGCCGCCCTGGTAGCCCTGGTCTACCGCGAGCGTACCGGCAAGGGCCAGTATGTCGACATGGACGAGTTCTCTTCCTGCCTGTTCATGCAGTCCACCCGCATCGCCGAGTACTTCGCCGACAAAAAGACGCCGGCGCCGATGGGCAACGAGACCACCAAGGTGTGCCCTTCAAAGGCCTACCTCACCCAGGACAAGAAGCACCTGCTCATCTCCGCCCTGACGCGGCGGCAGTGGGTGAACCTGTGCACCGCGCTCGAGATGAAAGAACTCATCGATGACGAGCGTTTTAGCACCAACAACGCCCGCCTGCAGCGCCGGGAGGAGGTCAACGACCTCATCCAGGAGAAGATACAGGACAAACCGCTGGTGTGGTGGCGGTGGCAGCTCGGCCGTCACAAGGCGGCGCACAGCCCGGTGCGCGATGTCTCGGATATCGTCCAGGACCCCGATATCGTGGATAACAAGTACATCGTCACGCTGCCCTCGGCCTACGGCGACCTCAAGCACGCCGCCGGCCCGTGGCGTTTTAGCGAGACCCCGTTGAATGACATGAAAGCGCCGCCCTACATGGACGCCGACCGGGACTACGTCTTCTCGCTGCTCAACGGCAAGCGTCCCAGGCTCGAAGCGAAGCAGGCCGGGGGCCCGCCTTTGAAAGGCCTCAGGGTCATCGACCTGACCCAGGGCATCAGCGGCCCCATCTGCACGGCACAGCTCGGCAGCCTGGGCGCCGAGGTCGTCAAGGTGGAGCGGGGGGAGGGCGACTACTCGCGCGACTGGGGGCCGAAGGTCAACGGGGAAAGCGGCATCTTCCTCCAGCTTAACCACGACAAGAAGAGCGTCGTTATCGACTACGGCGCGCCGGAAGGACTGGACATCCTGCGCGACCTCGTCCGGACGGCGGACGTCTTTATCGAAGACCTCAAGCCCGGCGAGGCCGAGAGCCTCGGCTTCGGTTATGACGACCTGACCCGGCTCAAGAAAGACCTGGTCTACTGCTCGCTCTACCCAGGCGGCGACCGCGGCCCGTTCCTCGACATGGAGGCCACCGAGCTGGAGATACAGGGCATGTCCGGCATGATGCGCTGGCTGGGCCAGCTCGATATGGAGCCGGTCAGGATCGGGGCCGACCTGTATTCCTCAGTGGCCGGCATGCTCACCTTCAACGCCCTGATGGCGGCCATCTACAACAAGATAAAGAGACACCGCGGCGAGCGCATCATCACCTCCCGCCTGGCCGTGGCCATGTACCTGCTGCACCACGGCATCATCCCCATGTCGGGGGTCGATTTCTGGCGCGGCTACTGGGCCACCGGCCCGTATGATTTCGCGGCTACCGGCTTCAAGGCCAAGGACAAGCCCATCATGTTCGGCATGATGACCAGGGGCGAGGAACAGGCGCGGGTGACCTTCGAGAAGTTCTGCAAGGAGGTGGGGCTGGGCGACAAGCTCAGCGACACCAACTTCGTGGAGAAGAGCTACCGCACGCTGGGCATGGGCCGGGACATCCAGGAAGTCAAGCCCATCTTCGAAGAGGCCTTCAAGAACTGGGAGGCGGAAAAGCTGGTAGACCTGATCGACAAGTGCGGCGGCCTGGCGGGCATGCTGCTCACCTACCCCGAGCTCTTCGGCGAGCCGCTCCACGGGCAGGTCGTCGCCAACCGCATGGTCGTCGAGCAGGAGCACCCGCGCGCCGGCAGGATAAGGCTCATCAACAACCCCTGGCGGCACGCCGAGACAGTGGCCGAGATAAGGCTGCCCGCCCCGGCGCTGGGCGAGCATACGGCGGAAGTCCTGGCGGCTATCGGCTACCCGAAAGAGCGCATCGCCGCCCTGAAGGAGACCGGCGCGATAAAGTAGCCGGCGATCCGGAAGATTTTACGGAAGGAGGCATCATGCCTCCTTCCGGTCACCCTCACCTGACCTCTCCCTTCAGGGCGAGGAATTTATCCGTTGACACCGCGCCGGGAAAAGGACTAAATTAAAGTACCCTGATATTTCAACCAGGCCCCCAGTTCTTACCAGGAGGCAACCATGAGCGAAAAAGGCGGTCAGCCTGTCGAGCAGGGCAAACGCTTCACCACGGAGTCGGGCATCCCGGTTAAAAGCGTCTACACCAAGGAAGACGTCAAGGACATCAAGCAGGAGGATATCGGCCTGCCCGGGCAGTACCCGTTCACCCGCGGCATCCACCCGGAGATGTACCGGAAAAGGGTGTGGACCAGCCGGCCCATCCGCGGCATCGGCTCCATGAAGGAGAACATCGAGTGGCAGCAGTACCTCCTCCGGATGGGCGAGACCGGGCTGGGCATGATCGACGACCTGCCTTCCCGGGCGGCGCTCGACCCCGACCACCCCTACCTCGAGGGCGCGCAGGGGCGCATCGGCGTCTCGGTGGCCTCGCTGAAGGACATGGAGATGTTCGTCCGCGAGATGCCGATCGACGAGGTCTCGGTGGCCTGGCACACCAACAAGGCCTTCCACGCCTCGGCCTACATCGTGGCGGCGCAGCAGGCCGGCTATGACATCGCCAAGCTGCGGGGCACCTTCGGCGGCACGCTGATCGACCTCATCCCGGCCTTCCCCAACCTGCGCTACCTCCTGCGGGAGGTCGACGGGCGGCGCTGTAACGAGTGGCGCCTCAACCTGGACCTGGACGCCTTCGTGCTGCGCCACATGCCCAGCGTCAACCTGACCGGCCCGTACATCTACAACATGCGGGAGGCGGGTGTCAACGCCGTGCAGGAGGTGGCCTTCGCCTTCGCCGCCGCCAAGGACGAGATCGCCCACCTGCTCCAGCGGGGTATCGACATCAACACCATCGGCCGACGCTACAGCTTCACCATGGCGGTGCGCGACGACTTCTTTGAAGAGGTGGCCAAGTTCCGCGCGGCGCGGCGGGTCTGGGCGAAGCTGATGAAGGAGCACTTCCACGCCACCGACGACCGCTCGCTGATGTTCCGGGCGTTCTGCCATACCGGCGGCATCTACTTCCACCGCCAGCAGCCCCTGGTCAACATCATCCGCGCGACCGTCCTGACCCTGGCGGGCGTGCTGGGCGGCACCCAGGCCATCTCCACCGCCTGCTACGACGAACCCTTCGGCCTGCCCCACGAACATGCCGCCCGTATCGCCGAGAGGACGACCCAGGTCATCGCCCACGAGACGGGTATCATCAATACCGTCGACCCGCTGGGCGGCTCCTACTACATCGAGTACCTCACCGGCGAGGTCGAGAAGCGGATATGGGCGCTGCTCGACGAGATCGAGGGGCGGGGCGGCCTGTGGGAGGCGATGAAGAGCGGCTGGGTGGACAAGATTATCGCCGACGCCCAGCTCCGCATCCAGAACGAGATCGAGAAGAAGGAGCGCGTCATCGTCGGCGTCAACGAATACACCATCCCGCCCGAGGACGAGGAGCAGATTCCCCTGCGCAAGGTGCCTCTGGAGATGAGCCGGGGCCGGGCGGAAGAGATACGGGAGCTTAAGCGTACGAGAGACAACCGGAAGACCAAGGCGGCCCTGGAGGACCTGTACCGGGCCGCCAAAAACTACCAGAATGACCTGATGCCGCCGGTCTTCGAGGCGATACGGGCCTACGCCACCATCGGTGAGATCTACGGCGTGCTGCGCCTGGCCGAGGGCTGGGACTACGACATCCATTTCCACCAGGTCAAGTATCCCTTCGGCGAGATAGAAGAAGCGGCGGGCGTAAGATAGCTGGATGTTGGCGTCATTGCGAGCGAAGCGAAGCAATCTCTCCGAAATAAAGAGATTGCTTCGTCGCTGGTGCTCCTCGCAATGACGGATAATCGAGGGACAATGACGGATGCGAAGAAAGGCATGATAAGGGTCATCGTCGGCAAGGTGGGGCTGGACGCTCATGACCGGGGCATGAA
>JACPQH010000051.1 GCA_016190585.1 Chloroflexota bacterium
ACGGTCCGGTGCACGAAGAGGTGCATATGGGCGACACGCTGCTCGAACCTCACCGGAGCTACTATCGCGTATTACGGCCCCTGCTGCCGCTCGTCAAGGGGCTGGCGCACATCACCGGCGGCGGCCTGCCGGGGAACGTCCCCCGCATCCTCCCGGAAGGACTGGGGGTGCGCTTCGATTCCCGTAGCTGGACCGCGCCGCCCGTCTTCAAGCTGGTACAGGACAGGGGAAAAGTCAACCGGGACGAGATGTTCCGCGTCTTCAACATGGGTATCGGCATGGTCATCATCTGCTCGCCGGATAACGCCGCAAAAATCGCTGGGACCCTGCCCGAGGCGAAGCCCATCGGCGAGGTCGTCCATATAACAGACCGGACGGACGCCGTTAAAATCGATTAGAGAAGCCTCTACCATTGGCCAAAGGAGATTGTGAGGGATTATATCAATCCGCTTTGCCAGTGGGGACAGCAACCGAACAGGGTATTAGTTCGGACCCGATTTTCTTAAGGAGCGAACCATGCGGGCTATAATCAGCGTCCACGACAAATCAAATATCAGCGAGCTGGCCAGGGGACTGGCGGGGCTGGGTATCGAAGTCTACAGCACCGGGGGTACGAAAAAAGCCCTGGAGACCGCCGGCGTCCCGGTTAAGAGCATCTCGGAGATGACGGGTTTCCCCGAGATACTGGATGGGCGCGTCAAGACCCTGCACCCGTTGGTACACGGCGGCATACTGGCGCGGCGCGGTCTGCCCGACCATATGCGGCAGCTCGCGGCGAATAAAATCGAGACCATCGACCTGGTGGCCGTTAACCTCTACCCCTTCGTCCAGACCGTCACCAGGGAGGGGGGCGTCAGCCTGGAAGACGCCCTGGAGAACATCGATATCGGCGGGCCCACCCTGATACGTGCCGCCGCCAAGAATTTTCCCGACGTTATCGTGCTGGTCGATCCCACGGACTACAAGCTGGTGCTGGAAAAACTGGCCGCCGGCGGCCTCGACCTGGCCGAACGCCAGCGGCTCGCCCGGAAGGCCTTCCAGCACGTCGCCGTCTATGATACGGCCATCGCCGAGTACCTGCGGCAGGGCGACAACCGGTTCCCCGAGGAGATGACCGTGGCCCTCAACCGGCGCTATGGCCTGCGCTACGGCGAGAACCCTCACCAGCAGGCCGCTTTCTACGCCGTGCAGTCGGTGAACCGTCAGGACACCGGCGTCACCTGGGCCGAGCAGCTCTGGGGTAAGGAGCTCTCCTTCAACAACATCCTGGACGCCGACGCCGCCTGGAACGTGGCCACCGATTTCGCCGCGCCGACCGTGGCGGTCATCAAGCACACCAACCCATGCGGGCTGGCTTCGCATGACAACCTCGCCGAGGCGTACACCCGCGCTCTGAGCGGCGACCCGGTGGCGGCCTTCGGCGGCATCGTATCGTGCAACCAGCCGGTCGACCGCGCCGCCGCGCTGGAGATAAGCAAGACCTTCTACGAGATATTAATCGCCCCTGAATACCAGCCCGACGCGCTGGAAGCCTTGAAGAAAAGGAAGGACCTGCGCATCCTGCGGGCCAAGCTCCCGCCTGGCTACGGCGGCGCGCCGGTACCCTACCTGGACTTCCGCCGGGTCAAGGGCGGCGTGCTGGTGCAGACATCCGACTCGCTGGCGGAAAACGACATCCAGCTCAAGACGGTGACGCGACGCGCGCCGACCGGCAAGGAGGTTGGCGACCTTCTCTTCGCCTGGCGGGCCGTCAAGCACGTAAAGTCGAACGCCATCGTGCTGGCGAAAGAAAAGACCCTGATAGGCATGGGGGCGGGACAGCCGAGCCGCATCGTCAGCACCAGGATCGCCGCGGAGCGGGCGGGCGAGAAGTCCCGGGGCAGCGTCCTGGCCTCGGACGCCATGTTCCCCTTTCCCGATGTCGTCGAGGCGGCGGTAGCCATGGGGGTCACGGCCATCATCCAGCCGGGGGGCTCCATCCGGGACGAAGACTCCATCAGCGCCGCCAACGAGCACGACCTAGCGATGGTCTTCACCGGGGTGAGGCACTTCCGGCACTAGACAGCGGTAAAAACGCGCTGGCTCAAGCACCAACATGTTTGGCAGCAGGGTAGTTAATCTATAGTTCGGATGATGGAGCGGGGCGAATCTGACAGCAACCAAGATCGAGTAATAAGCCGGGTTTGCTTCGTCGCTGGCTCCGATCGAGTATTTCAACATCCTGTTGGGGGCATTGCCGGCTTTCAGCTACTTCGGCGCTGCCAGGTCTACCGCGCGGAAGGCCTTGCGCTTGTTTAGCTTGAACCAGGGATGGAAGCTGACAATACAGTCGCCGCAGGTATTTTTGTCCATTTTACCTTCGATAAGCATGCTCACCGCCATCAGCCAGTCCGCAACGCGGTCCGGCATTAGAAAGTGCTCCCTGACATACTGTTTGCCCCTCTCTCCCAGCGCCTGACCGGCTGCCGGGTGGTCCAGGAGGTAGACCAGGGCTTCCGCCGCCTCTTGCGCCGACCGGTAGAACAGACCGGTATCGCCGTCCCGTATCTGGAAGGGTATAGCGCCCACATCGGCGGCGATAACCGGCTTGCCTTTCCATAGCGCCTCGGTAATAACGAGACCGAATCCTTCCCGTGTGGAGGGCTGCATGATAACGTCCGCGGCGCGCTGCAAAGCGTTGACCTCTTTCCAGTTCCGGAGACGGTCGCCCAGCGGCAGGTTAAGCACGTGAATATCCGGATCATCCCCGGCTTCCTCATGGATGCGGCCCAGGATCCTCTCGCCTTCCGGATCATCGCCGGCCAGGCCGCCCGCGAGCACGAGCTGGCATTTCCTCTCTTTCCTGGCGATGCGGTACGCCGCCATAGTCCTGTCCAGGCCCTTCCAGGGGTCGAACCGCCCGACCTGGGCGACAATCGGCACGCGCCGGTCTATCTCATACTTGGCCAGCACCGCGTCGATTTCCACCGGGCTGAGATCGCGGTTCTTTTCCGAAAGCGGGTCGATAAAAGGCGGGATGATGAACTTGGGGAACGACCACTGGGTAATGATATAGTGCGCCGCCGTGAAGACGGCCGCGTCATAGTGCTCCAGCCAGTCCCTCATGAACTCCCGCAGACCGGGATTCGCCTCAAATACCTCTTCTTCGATATCGATATGGCAGCGCCAGACCCAGGTCTGCCCCGGCTTTTTCAGGTGGTGGCTCAGGGCCGCCGGCTGAGGGTCATGGATGAGCACCAGGTCGGTAGCCGGGTCAATCAGGGAGCTATCGGCGTAGGTGTCGATGGTCGTGCAGTAGGTTTTCACCATGTCCGGCGTGATGTCCATCGCCATGCCCTGGAGGATGTTGTGCAGGTTTTTGGTGCACTCGAAATACTCCTTCGGCCCGGTGATTATCTTCCAATCGGTCTCCACGCCCAGTGCGTTGACGAAGGGGATGGAGCTGTAAAGCATCTCGGCGACCCCGCCGCCGGTAGCCGTGGCGTTTATCTCGGTTATCTTGACGCCCTTGAGGCGCTGGCCGATGTCGAGAAGCCTTTCGATTTTTTCCGGACCAACAAGGGTTACGTAGTCTTCCAGGGGAGGCGTCGAAAAAGGCAGATAGTTCTTGCGTTTGCTGTACACGGTGCCATCGGGCAGCGGAAACGTACTTCCGAACATAGCCACATCCTTTCCCTTAGTTGTTATCTATTATAGTACAGAGGATGACATATAGCATGCCATCCGGCCGGGCGTAGCGAGGCTGCCCCGGGCGAGGATTAGAACTTAAGGCAGATTACCGGCCGTACCTTCACCGGCACGATACCCCACAGCCCCGCCGCCCCCAGCGGGCGTGACGTCTCTATCCTCTGACCCCCAACCTCGCCCCACCCGTGGATGACAGGTATGGTCAGCCAGCGTCCGAACAAGCGCGCCCGCCCCAGCCCCAGGCAGGCCACCACCTTCGCCTCGATTCCCCGGTCGCGGCAGGCCCGCTTGAGCCTCAGGGACTTTGTCAGGCAATCATTGGTCAATAGCCGGTAAGGCTTCCGGCGCAGTTTCTCGGCTATCCGGTCAGCTTGCTGGATGTCATTCATACCGCCGCCGCAGCTCGATACGCAACACCCGCCGCGTCTCCCCGGTAACTCGGTACCGCTCGTCAATGCGCCAGCCGGCGACCCAGATGATATCTTCGCCTTTGGTCAGAATGGGCACCCGGCCGCGCCACTGGCGAGGGATGCGGTCGTCAATCATAAAACGATTCAGCTTCTTTAACCGGCCCATACCCAGCGGCTGAAAACGGTCGCCGGGCCGCCGGCCCCGTATCATGAGGCGGCCGCCCGCGATTTCGTGGTCAAGCAGGGCTAGCAGGACGCCGCTTTCCGGGGTGGGTACCAGGGCCATTTCCCGCCGGCACTCCAGGGAAGTCGGGTCGACAATGCTGGTCTCAACCTGCCACCCCGGCAGCGTCGTGCGGCCCGGCGCCTGCAACGAAAATTCCCCGCTGAGAGGCGGGTACGGCTCATTTCCCGGCTCGCCCCGGCTGAGCCGGTAATCATCATAACCCACGGAGAAGACCAGGCCTTCCGGCAGGTTCAGCGACCGGCCGGCGGGCTTCACCAGGGCGTTCAACATGTCCTCGATATGGCGAGACTCGATATCCCGGATAGAGCCCGTCAGCGCCTCGATGGCCTTCCGCAGCAGGTGGCGCTGAAGCGCCGGCTTTATTCCGCGGAATAGCTCTTTGTCGAGGGCTATCGAGCCGTCCCCGGTCCTAACCACTTCGGCCCATACGCGCGCCGCCTCGCCGTCAAGGAAATCGTGCTCGTCGGCCGCGAGGCGCGCCGTACGGACGAGTGCCCGCGTGACGCCGGGGTTATAGCTGGCGAGCGAGGGTATAAGCTCTTGCCTGATGCGGTTCCGGAGCAGGTGGGGCGAGAGGTTGGAGCTGTCCAGGCGCGGCGCGAGGCCGTTCGCGTCACAGTAGGCCGCTGTTTCCGCGTGGCTTACCTCGAGCAGCGGTCGCACCACTCTGACGGCGTGTCCTCCAGGCCGCCAGACCCTTACCGGCCTCAATCCCCTCAGCCCGGCCGCGCCGCTGCCACGCAGCAGGTGCATCAGCACCGTCTCCACGTGATCGTCAAGCGTATGGCCGACCGCCACGCTCCCCGTTCCGGCTTCCCGGGCGATTCTTTCCAGGAAAAGGTAACGCACCTCGCGGGCGGCTTCTTCCAGGGATAGGCGCTGCCGGCCCTGGTATTCGCGGACATCCTGTCTCTCGATGCTGGCAGGCAAGCCGAGCGACCGGGCCAGCCCGGCGACGTATTCCGCGTCGGCATCGGCTTCGGCGCCGCGCAGTCCGTGGTTAAGGTGCGCCGCGTGTATGTTTATGTCAAGTCGTCCCCGCAGCCGGTGGAGGACATGGAGCAAACAGACCGAGTCCGGTCCGCCGGAAACCCCCACGACGACCTTCTTTTCCGAAAAGAGCCGCTGAGCTTGAATATAGCTGAACACTCGCTCTTCAAGCGGCGGCATTGCTTTTGCCAAGATGACGTCCCTCCCTTTGGCGAGCGGGAAGGCTATCCGGCCCCGAGCGCCAGCCGGGTGCGCTTTATCGATACCGGATACCCGGCGAAACCCAGCGCGAGGGCGACCTGCTCCGGCCGGCCGGATCCGCGGCTGTCAGAGACCAGGTTCATCCCCAGGCGGCACCGCCCGCTCTGCCAGTCAGCCAGCCAGAGATCATCAATTAACAGCCGCAGGTCATAGTGCCTCACGCCGGTATCTCTCAGGTGCTGCCAGGGGAGGGTATTTTTCGCCAGCAGGGCGGTGATGGCTGATTCGACCTCCTGCCGGCTTTGCGTGGTCTCTACCTCGACCTCGTACTCGGCGAACCTTACCTGGGACTGCAGGGAAGGCAGGGTGAGAGCCACCGGAAGCACCTGGAGTATGTCAAAGCCCTCGGGTAGCTGCGCCCCGACCAGCGAGGTAAAAGCCGTCGGCGTCACCCGCTTACTGAGCTCAACATCCATCAGCTCCGCCTCGCTCACCACGCCCACTGCCAGGGGCGCGGCCAGCGATAGCCGCGGGTGAGGCGTGAAGCCCTCGGAATAGGCCAGCGGGATGCCCGCCCGGTTTAAAGCGCGCTGCCAGAGCCGCATTATGTCAAGATGAGAGACATACTTGACGGCAGGGCCCCGGGCGAACCGGACACGCAGACGCTGGATGACTTTACCTGACACCGGGGGCATACTCGCTCCTCAGGCTGCCTGCCTGGCGGCGACCGATTGGGCTTCTTTGGTCACTACGACCTTCTCGATCTTGAGGCCCTTCATCTCCGTAACCACGAGTTTCAAACCCTTGTACCGTAGCTGCTCGTTCTCACGGGGAATACGGCCGATGATGTGCAGTATGAAACCAGCCACGGTCTCGTAGTCGCCTTCAGGCAGGCCGAGCCCCATCTTTTCGTTGGCTTCTTCGATGCGCATGCTGCCGTCAAGCTCGAAGGTGTACTCGTTAATGATTTCATACTCCTTCTCGAGCGCCGCCAGCTCGTCGCCCACCTCGCCCACGATTTCCTCGATAAGGCGGCTCAGGCTCACGATCCCCGCGGTACCTCCATACTCATCCACCACCACCGCCACGTGGAAGTTTTTACCGCGCATCTCGCTGAAAAGCTCGTGAATTCTTTTTGTTTCAGGCGTAAAATAGGCCGGGCGCACCAGTTCGTCAATCGTCGAGTCTTCGTTTATCGTGCCCTTCGCCATAGCCATCAGCACATCCTTGACGGACAGTATGCCGATCACGTTGTCCATGTTCTCCCGGTACACGGGGAACCGGGAGAGCGGGCTCTGGGCATATTTTTCGAGAAAGTCGTCGAGCTTCGTCCCCTCTTCGACGGCAATGACCTCCAGCCTGGGCACCATGACCTCCCGCGCCGGACGGTCGCCGAAATCAAAGACCCGGTGCAGCATCTTGGCTTCCTGTTCTTCGACCACGCCCTCCCGGCTGCCGACCGTGATCATGGTGCGAATCTCTTCTTCTCCCGCCAGCGAGCGGTATACCGGTTTGCCGCCGATCATCCGGGTGAAAAGCGAGGCGATCCAGCTTAATACCGCGACAAAGGGCGAAAACAGCCAGGACAGGAAACCCATCGGGCGGGCGTAGGCCAGGGATAACCTTTCGGCGTTCTGCGCGGCGATCGTTTTGGGTGTGGTCTCGCCGAAGATAAGCAGCAGTACGGTCACAGCGACGGTGGCCACAATCACCCCCCTTTCACCGAGCAAGGTAATCGCCAGGAACGTCCCCAGCGACGCCGCCGCGGTGTTCACCAGGTTGTTCCCCAGCAGGATAGTGGACAGCAGTCTTTCCGGGCGCCTTACCAGCCGGGCCACCCGTTCCGCGCCGGTCACCTTGTTATCCAGCATGTGCTCGAGCCTGATGCGCTGCAGCGAGATGAACGCCGTCTCCGAGCTGGAGAAAAACGCCGAAAGCACCAGGCAGAGCAGGAAAACAAGTGTATAGATGACGTATATTGTCATCGAAACTTCAATATAAATGATAACATCGAGTCAAAGGTCTGTCAAAAGCGTTCGGGCTTTATCCTGGCGTGGCAAGCCCGGCAAACTTGATAATTCCAGCCTGGAATAGTATAGTTTTTATCAGATGTCCCTGCATATAATGAAAGAAGCGCCTCTTACCATCGCTCCGCGAGTTTTATCGCTCTTGTCCAGGGTCGCCGGCTTTTTCCAGGAAAACGAGATCGAAGGCTACGTTGTCGGCGGCTTCATCCGGGATACCCTGCTCGGCCGCGCTACCGCCGACATCGATATCGCCATGCGCGCCGACGCCCTGAAAGTAGCCGGGGACCTGGCGGGCGTCCTGGCCGGCCGTTACGTGCGCCTCGATGAGCTTAACCAGGTTGCCCGTATCGTCCTGCCCGGCGGCGGGGAGCTTGATTTTTCCACCATCCGGGACGGTATCCGGCAGGACCTGGCCCTGCGTGACTTCACCGTTAACGCCCTCGCCCTGCCGCTTGATGAACCCGGCCGGGGCCTTGAACGCGAGGCGATAGTCGACCCTTTTTCGGGGACGCGGGACCTGGAGCGGAGGATAATCCGGGCAGTTAGTCCCGGTATCTTCCAGGCTGACGGCGTCAGGCTGCTACGCGCCATAAGGCTGGCCGCCGAGCTCGACTTCCAGATCGAACCGGAGACCAGGGCACTAATAAAGCGGGACGCCGGTCTTGTGGCCCCGGTCGCCGGCGAGAGGATAAGGGAAGAGTTTCTCCGCATCCTGGCCCTCCCCCGCGCGGGCGATTATATTGCAAACCTCGATGCGCTGGGCCTGCTCACCGCGGTTATCCCGGAACTGGGCCAGGCCCGTAATGTCGAACAGCCCGTTGTCCACTACTGGGACGTCTTCCGGCACTCGATGGAGACGGTGTCGGCGCTCGGCTTCCTGCTCCACCAGGCCGGCTACCAGTTCGGCCGCGATGAGCTGCTGTCCGATGTTCCCTGGTCTTCCCGGATCGAGGCGCACTTCGCACGCGAGGTAAGCCACGGCAGCACGCGGCAAGCCATCCTGAAACTCGCCGGGCTGCTCCATGACATCGCCAAGCCGCAGACCAAAACGACCGACGAGACCGGACGCACGCGCTTCCTGGGACACAGCCAGGAGGGGGCTTCGGTGGCATCCGCGGTACTTGACCGGCTGCGCTTCAGCGCCCGGGAGATCAAGCTTGTCGGGCTCCTGGTAACCTATCACCTTCGTCCCGGACAGTTAAGCCAGCAAGGCCTGCCCTCGAAACGGGCCATCTACCGGTATTTTCGTGACACCGGGGAAGCCGGCATAGACGTCCTTTTCCTGAGCCTGGCGGACCACCTGGCGGCGCGGGGGCCGCGCATCGACATGGCGCAGTGGCGGGAGCACACCGGCCTGGTACGCTACGTGTTGCAACGTTATTTTGAAGAGCAAGACCGTCCGTCACCCGTGCAGCTTCTAGACGGACATGATATTATAAACATATTTGGTCTGAGCGAAGGCCCGCTCATCGGCGAGCTGCTTGAGGCGGCTCGTGAAGCGCAGGCGGCCGGCGAAATCGCCACCAGGGAAGAAGCGTTGAAATTCGTCGCGCGCCGGCTTGCCGGAGGGGAAGCTCAATAACTTCAGGAGAGATATGCACAGGAACAGCGTATTAGTCATAATTCTGGTCGCCATCCTCGGTTTCGCGGCGTGGGTGCTGCTGCCGCTCGACGGCGCGCGGTTCGGCCGCCAGGGCCTCCGCCTGGGTCTGGACCTTGTCGGCGGCGTGCACCTGGTCTACCAGGTAGACTTCCCGCCGGGTACCTCGGAGGAAGACATGGCCCGGGATGTAGAGCGAGCCCTGTTGACCATCCAGAGCCGGATCGACCGCTTCGGCGTGGCTGAACCTATTATCCAGCAGCTCGGGGATGACCGCATCCTCGTCCAGCTTCCCGGTTTCACCGATATCGAAGCCGCCAAAGGCCTGGTCGAGCAGACCGGCTTCCTGGAGTTCCGGGAAGTGGAGATGAACGCCGGCAAGCCGGTCTTCCTGAGTGATTACCTTAACCCCGATGTCAAGGACTTTTTCAATCCGGGTGAGCAGGCCGACCGCATCTTCGTTGATGACAAGGGCAACCCGGCGGTATTCCTGGTGAAAGGCGACGGCGTCTTGCAGTTCGTTGACGAGCAGGGAGAGCCGGTTGACGTTGCGTCGCTCCAGGCTGCCGCCAGCCAGATGCTCTCCTGGATCGCGGCGCGTGGGACCGGCGGCACACAGCTCACCGGACGGCTGCTTGAAGAGGCCCGTCCCGATATCCAGACGGGGCCCCAGGGCACCCAGGCCCAGGTGGCTATCAAGTGGGATGCGGAAGGCTCCGAGATTTTTGACCAGGTGGCCGCGCGCATCTATAACCTGGGCGCTTACGGAACGCCGCAGCGGTCCCTGGGCATCTTCCTGGACAAGAGGCTGATATCCGATCCCCAGATACTGGAGCAGAGCTACCGCGGCAGCGCGGTCATCACCGGCAACTTCAGCGTTGACGAAGTCCGCCGCATGGCCAATCTGCTCGAGTCGGGTTCCCTGCCCGTGCCGCTGAAGAAACCACCCCTGTACCAGGAGCAGGTTTCCGCCACTCTCGGCGCAAACTTCATCGATATGAGTGTCAAGGCCGGCATTATCGGGCTGTTGCTGATTATGGCCTTCATGATCGCCTATTACCGGGTATCCGGCGCGCTGGCCAGCCTGGCGCTGCTTTTTTACGGGGCCGTGGTGCTGGCCCTTTTCAAGCTCATACCGGTGACGTTGAACCTCGCCGGCCTGGGCGGCTTTGTGCTGTCCCTGGGCATGGCGGTAGACGCCAACATCCTGATATTTGAACGGATGAAAGAGGAGTTCCGGACCGGCCGTACCCTCGGCGCGGCAATCGATGCCGGCTTCGACCGGGCCTGGTCCGCCATCCGGGACAGCAATATCACCACCTTTATCGCCGCCGGTATACTCTACTGGCTCGGCAGCAGCGTGGTCGCCAGCGCCCCGGTAATGGGCTTCGCCCTCACCCTTTTCATCGGCGTGGCGGTAAGCATGTTCACGGCCATCACGGTGACCCGTACCCTGCTGCGGCTGTTCGTAGGCAGCACGAAAAACGCTTCGCTGTTTACAGTTTGGGGGAAATAATGGACTTCGTAAGCAAAAGGTTCCTTTTTTTCTGGCTGGCCGTTATCATCCTGCTCGTCGGCATAATCTCGCTTTCAACCCTGGGACTCAAACCGGGCATCGAGTTCTCCAGCGGCTCGATCCTGGGGCTGAGATTCGATAATCCTGATGTCGAGCAGAGAGATTTAAGCCAGGAGCTGAGCTCTCTCGGCTACGACGCTATCGTCCAGCATACCGGCAGGGATTTTCTGGTGCGCACTCACGAGCTCACCGCCGAAGAGAAGGCGGGCCTGGTTTCAGCGCTGGCCGGCAGGTTCGGCAACCTGACCGAGACCCAGTTCGCCTCGGTATCCCCGCAGGTGGCCGCCGAGACCGTGCAAAACGCCGGTATCGCGGTGGCCATCGCCTCGGCGGGCATTCTTCTCTACATAACCTGGGCTTTCCGCAAGATGCCGCGGCCTCTCCACTACGGCACCAGCGCCATCATCTCCATGCTGCATGACGTTTTCGTGACGCTGGGAATCTTTTCCATACTCGGCGGCCTCCTCGGCTGGCAGGTGAACCTCATGTTCATCACCGGCGTCCTGGCGGTCATCGGTTACAGCGTGAACAACACCGTCATCATCTATGACCGTATCCGCGAAAACGTGCGGCTGGGCATCAGCCCCGACTTCGAACTGCTGGTTAACAAAAGCGTGGTTGATACCATGGGCCGGACCCTGAACACCAGCGTTAC
This sequence comes from Chloroflexota bacterium, assembly GCA_016190585.1. Next base: position 11,394 of record JACPQH010000051.1, read on the forward strand.
CACGCTCATCACACTGACCGCGCTGATGCTGTTCGTCGGGTCGTCTATTCAGAACTTCGTGGTCGTCCTGATGACCGGTATCGTGGTGGGCATGTTCACCTCGGTGTTCATCGCGCCGTCGCTGCTGGTGGTCTGGGACAAGAGCGAGTGGGGTCGTTTCGTGAGCTGGATCCCGGCCTTCAAGAAAGCCTGAACTACGGCAGGAAGCGAACTTTTAGCTGGCGGGAGTGGGATTGCGCAGGTAACGGTGCGCCTGAAGCGCCGCCTTGGCCCCCTCGCCCGCCGCGATAATAATCTGCTTTTCCGGGACGTCGGTGACATCGCCGGCGGCGTACAGACCGGGCAGCGTGGTCTCGCTGAAGCAGCTTACCGGTACCTCGCCCAGCCGGTTTAGCTCGACCAGGTCTTTCACCAGGTCCGAGTTCGGCGTGAGGCCGATCTCTACGAAGACCCCTTTCACATCGAGGCGCCGGGAGTCCTTGCCCGCGGCATCCCTTATAGCCAGGCCGCTGACCAAACCGTCGCCATCAACTTTTTCGGCCTGGTAGCCGGTATAGATGCTCAGATTTTTGAGATTCTTTAGCTGCTCGACAATGAGGGGATCGGCGGTGAGCGCGTCAAGCGATACCAGGTCGACATGCTCGGCGATAGGCGCCATGTCCAGCACCGCACCGACCGCCGAGTTGCCGCCGCCGACCACGGCGACCCTCTGGCCGGCGAAGACCGGGCCGTCGCAGATGGCGCAGTAGGTAACGCCCCGTCCGGTAAGCTCGGTTTCACCGGGAACGCCCAACTTGCGCGACTTCTTGCCGGTAGCCAGGATAACGGTGCGGGATTCCCAGGCCTCGCCGGTGTCGGTTTTCACCCTGAAGCCTTCCGTCGTCCTTTCCAGACGGTTTACCCGCACCCCGATTTTTTTGTCCACCGGAAACTGGTCGACCTGCGACTCGAATTTACGGATTAGCTCCGGCCCCTCGATGAACTGATAACCCAGGTAATTCTGGATGCCCCAGGTGTTGTTCACCTGCCCGCCGATATCCAGGCTTATCAGCATCGTCTTCAGGAGCTTGCGCGCGGCGTACACCGCGGCGCACAGCCCGGCCGGCCCCCCGCCGATGATAATCAGATCATACATTAAAACGTCCCTGGTTCAGAAACAAGCCGCCGTGTTTCCCCTCCCTGAAATCTCTTCCCCCTCGCCTGCCAGCAGGAGAGGGGAAGCAAGGGGGTGAGGTATTTGCGAGATAGAAATATAATTTTCATACTTCGCGGAGTCGTTACAAGGGGCATGACTCATTGCCAGAGCGAAGCCCTCGGCAATCTCCGAGATTGCTTCGTCTTCCGACTCATTCGGAATCGGAATGCCCTCGCCATAACGTTCTCGGACAGCCACTATACTTCGATTTAGTATTTCAGCCTTTTCGATACACCGCGCTAAGAAGCGCCGGGGGTTTGCTTCGCCAGGATTTCATCGAGCTTGGCCTGGTTAAAACCCACGACAATCTCGCCATCAATCTCGATCACCGGCACGCCCATCTGCTTGGATTTCTGGATCATCTCCTGGGCGGCGGCGCGGTCCTGGGCGACGTTGTGCTCGGTGTAAGTAATCCCTTTCTTCGAAAGAT
>JACPQH010000049.1 GCA_016190585.1 Chloroflexota bacterium
ATCCTGATGACCGATGCCGATGTCGATGGCTCGCACATCCGCACCCTGCTCCTCACCTTCTTCTTCCGCCACATGACCCGGCTGATTACGGAAGGGCACCTCTACATCGCCCAGCCGCCCCTGTACCGCGTCAAAGCCGGCAGCGAGCACAAGTGGGTCTACTCCGACCACGAGAAGGAGGAGTACCTGAAGAGCGTCACCGCCCGCAAGATCGAGGTGCAGCGCTACAAGGGTCTCGGCGAGATGACGCCCGAGCAGCTCTGGGAGACCACCATGAACCCGGCGACCCGCACCATGCTCGGCGTCAGCATATCGGACGCGGCCAAGGCCGATGACGTCTTCCGCGTGCTGATGGGCGACGAGGTGCCGCCGCGCAAGGCCTTCATCCAGGCCTACGCCAAGAGCGTCAAGAACCTGGACATCTAGCCGGTCTTTTCGCCTTTTCCGCAGCGGGGTAAGGGGGATTACGTGATGAAATCCCTTCGCTCTGAGCTGAACGAGCCGAGCCTTACCGAGCGGAGCGAAGCATCTATCTTATGCCGGAATATGGGTCCTTCGGTACTTCGTATCCTCAGGATGACAACCGTTGCATGGTTGCGGTAATACTCTTACAGAGCTTTCCCTTCGCCCTTGAGGGAGAAGGTAAGGTTGAGGGTACTAAAAGCCTACCTGCCCTGTATCAGCGAGAAGAACTCCGCCCGGCTGGCCGCCCGCCGCTGGAAAGCCCCCCGTATCGCCGAGGTGATGACGTTGCTGCCCGGCTTCTTGATGCCGCGCATGATCATGCACAGGTGCTCCGCCTGGATGACCACGGCCACGCCGTCGGCCTTGATCCCCTGGTAAATCGCGTCGGCGATCTCCGCCGTCATCCTTTCCTGAAGCTGGGGGCGCCGGGCGACAACCTCCAGGACACGGGCCAGCTTGCTGATGCCGACGATGCGCCCGCTGTCGTTGGGGATATAGCCGATGTGGGCCACGCCGAAGAACGGCAGCAGGTGGTGCTCGCACATGGAGTAGAAGGGGATGTCCTTGACCACGACCATCTCGCGGTGCCCCACCTCGAAGCCGACCGATAGCTCTTCCTTGGGGTCCTTGTCCATGCCGGAGAACAGCTCGGCGTACATCTCGGCCACCCGCGCCGGCGTCTCCCGCAAGCCCTCACGCTGCGGGTCATCGCCGATAGCCAGAATGATGGCGGTCATCGCCTCTTTTACCTTTTCGCTGTCAAGCACGTTCCCTCCCGGAAAATTCACAAATAGCTTCATTGTATCGGGCCGGCGTTTTAAGGATGAGGACCATTCTCACCTATCCCCTGCCCCTTGCCAGCGCGATGCGCTGCTTATTCCTGTAATTCTCCTTGTTGGAAGGGACACAGGGGAAAGGTAAAGCCGCACGCCTCGCGTTCAAACGTAGAACATTAGCTACCAGCCCAGCGCCCTCTCAATGACGCCGGTGTCCGGCGGCAGCTCGAGGAAGGGCGGGGCGCCCTTCAGGGCGGTCTCCGTGTCCTTGAGCCCGTTGCCGGTAACGACGCAGACGACCTTCCGGCCGGTAAAGTCCTTCCCGGCCCGCGCCATCTTCAGCAGGCCGGCCAGGGAAGCCGCCGAGGCCGGTTCGCCGAAGATGCCGGCCCGGGTGGCCATGAGCCGCTGCGCCGCCAGTATTTCGTCGTCGCTGACGATGTCGATGACGCCGCCGGACTCGTCCCGCGCCGCCACCGCCCTGGTCCAGCTTGCCGGGTTGCCGATGCGAATCGCCGTGGCCACCGTTTCCGGTTTCTCGATAGGGTAGCCGCGCACGATGGGCGCCGCCCCCTCCGCCTGGAAGCCCATCATCCGGGGCTTGCGCCGCGCCCGGCCGGCCTGGAAGCTCTCGGTGAAGCCCTTCCAGTAAGCGGTGATGTTGCCCGCGTTGCCCACCGGGATGAACAGGTAATCCGGGGCCTCGCCCAGGACGTCGATTATCTCGAGGGCGGCCGTCTTCTGGCCTTCGATGCGGAAGGGATTGACCGAGTTCACCAGCGTCACCGGGTGGGTCTCGGTCAGCCGGCGCACGATCTTCAGGGCCTGGTCGAAATTCCCGTCGACGGCGACGATCTTCGCCCCGTAGACGATGGCCTGGGCCAGCTTGCCCAGGGAGATGCGCCCCTTGGGCACGACGATGATGGCCGTCAGCCCGCAGTAGGCGGCGTAGGCCGCGGCCGAGGCGCTGGTGTTGCCCGTAGAGGCGCACATGATAGCCCGGCTGCCGGACTCGACCGCCTTGGCCACGGCGACGACCATGCCCCGGTCTTTGAAGGAGCCGGTGGGGTTGCAGCCCTCCAGCTTGAGGTAAAGCTCGGCCCCGCCCGCCTCTTTATCCAGCCGGGCGCACCTGACCAGCGGGGTGTCGCCCTCGCCCATGGTGAAAACAGGGGTCTCCGGCGTGACAGGCAGCAGCTCGCGGTACCGGGTCAGGACGCCAGCTTTCATTATCAGTTCTCCATGCATGCTTCAGGCCAGAAATACGGGGGCTTCGTTTGGTTACCGGGCCCCTGTTTGCGCCTATACTTCTTCGACACGGATGAAGTTGTTTATCTCCGTAACAACGCTCAGCGTGGCCAGCTCGGCAAGCCCCCGCTGCATGGCCTGCTCCCGGGCAGGGTGCGTCATGATCACGATCTCCGCCGTTTGGGCGGCGCTGTCCGTCTCCTTCTGGATAACCGAGGCGATGCTGATGGCGTTCTCCCCGAAGACGTGGGAAATCTGGGACAGCACGTTGGGCTGGTCGGCGACCGTCATGCGTATATAATAACGCGTGATAATTTCCGCCATGGGCTTGATGGTCTTGCCCGGTACGGCCTTCCAGCCGGCATGGCTCGGGACGCCGAGTGCCAGCTTGCGCGCCGACTGGACGACGTCGGCGATGACGGCGCTGGCCGTCGGCCTGGCGCCGGCGCCCTCGCCGAAGAAGAGCACCTTCCCCACCAGGTCGCCCTGCACCAGGACGGCGTTATAGACGCCGTCGACCTTGGCCAGGAAGGAGTCCGCCGGGATGAGCACCGGGTGCACCCGCACCTCGATGGCGGAGTCGCTGTGCTTGGCGATGGCCAGCAGCTTGATGACCAGGCCAAGCTCGTGAGCGTAGCGGAAGTCGCGCGCCGCCAGACGGGCGATGCCCTCGCGGTAGATGTCCTCCGGCCGCACCCGGGTCTTGAAACCGAGTGAGGTCAGGATAGCCAGCTTGTAAACGGCGTCGATGCCTTCGATATCGTTGCGCGGGTCGGCCTCGGCGTAGCCGAGCTGCTGGGCCACCTTCAGCGCCGAGGCGAAATCAACGCCGTCTTTCGCCATCCTGTTAAGGATATAGTTGGTCGTGCCGTTGATGATAGCGTAGATGCCGGTTATCTCGTTGGCCACCAGGTCGTATTTGAAGGGAGCGATAAGGGGGATGCCGCCGCCGACGCTGCCTTCGTAGCTCAGGGAAACCTGGCGCTCCTGGGCGAGAGCGAGCAGCTCGGCGCCGTGCTTGGCGATCACCTCCTTGTTGGAAGTGACCGCGTGCCGGCCCCCGGACAGGGCCCGGCTCAGGTATTCCAGGGCGGGGTGCTCCCCGCCGATGGCCTCGACGATGATGTCCATGCCGGGGGTGTTGAAGAACTCGTCATCGTCAGTCGTCAGGAGCTCCGGGGGCATCTGCCGCGCCTGCGGCCGGGAGAGGTCCGACGGCAGCACCTTGACCCGGCGCAGCACCACCGGGCAGCCCACCTGCTCGGCCAGCGTCGCCGACTTCTCGGCGAGCACCCGGGCCACCTGGCCTGCGATCACGCCCAGCCCCAACAGGCCGATTCCGATACTCTTGGTCATACGCTAGCCTGCTACTCGACCGCCTGGTTTACCGCCCAGGCCAATTTGGCGTCATCCAGGTAATCCTCCACCACGTTGTCGCTGGGCCAGAGGTCGGCTACCCAGTCGCCTACCGCCTTCTCCTTGAGCGAGTCCCGGTCGGCGGCGTCGATGGGCCGGTCGTCGGCCTTCTCGAGGACCATGACCAGCCAGTAGCCGCCGGTGGTGGGGTTGGTGGTATCGCGGATGGGGCCGCTCAGGGCGCCCGCTTTAGTGTCCGCGTTGAAGACGAAATCGTCGGCGGGCTGGGGCAGGGCGCCCTGGCTGACCGCCCCCAGGTTCCCGCCGTTGTCGGCAACCCCGTCGAGCTGGGAAAACTCCCGGGCCAGCGCGGCGAAGTCCTCACCCGCTTCGAGACGTTCCCTGATTTTCTCCGCCCGGGCTTCACTGTCCAGGAGCATGGCGCTGACCTCAGCCGTCTGCGACTCCTCGTTTTTCCCGGTCACCTTGAGCAGCCAGTAGCCTGCCCACTTGGTGATATCGGCGTCGTACCTGGGCTGGCTAAGCGTTCCGGCTACCGAGCCGAAGGCATAGTCCCCGGGGACCGAGCTGCCCAGCATCTGCGCCAGGACATCCCGGGGACGCCAGCCCAGCGCGCCCTGGTTCGTCCGGGTGTAGTTGTCCAGGGAGAGCTCGCCAGCCAGCTTGCCGAAATCTTCCCCGGCATCGAGCCGGGCGCGCGCCACGATAGCCTGCTGCTCGCTTTCCAGAAGCATGGCCAGCGCGTTGACCTGGGCGGCGCTTGCCGGCACCTGCTTGTCGAAATAATCATCGCGGAGCTTGGTGAGCAGCAGCTGCACCCGGATATGATCCCGGTGCACCGGCTCGTCCGGCAGCTTGGCCTCGCTCAGCTTCTTCCTGACTTCATCGCTGCCGACGGTAAAACCGAGCTTGGCGGCTTCCTGCCGGATAAGCTCGTTGCTCTGGATGTTCCTCACGGCGTAGGGGGCGAGGTAC
>JACPQH010000050.1 GCA_016190585.1 Chloroflexota bacterium
CGTTCTCCCGAGTGAACTACAGCCCCTTACACCTATAATCTAGCAAAATTCCCCGGGAAAGGCAAATCCAGGCCGCCTCATCCCCCCTCGATCGCCGGCAGCACCAGGACCTCGATTGCCTCACCGCCGGCGTACCCCGCCCGCCTCACGGCCGCCGCCAGCTCCCCGTGCGAGTGCACCACCCGGCCGGCGAGCAGGACGATGTGCTCCGGACCGAAGGGGATGCGGCCTTCGGCTTCCGCGACTTCACATACAAAGGATGCCGGCTCCAGGACCAGGTGTACTTTCAGCCGGGGCCAACCCTCAAGCATCTTCCTCTCCGCGCTCGATCGTGCCGCCGCCGACGACGATATCCCCGTCGTAGAACACCACCGCCTGGCCGGGCGTTATGGCAAGCTGCTTTTCGGCAAAATCCACTCTCACCCGGCCGCCGGCCAGCGGCGTGACCCGTGCCGGCGACTCCTTCTGCCGGTGCCTGATCCGGGCCTTGACCTCGATCGCTTGCGCTAGACCTTCGAGGCTTATCCAATTGAGGTCAGCCGCGGTGAGCTGCTTGCTGTAGGCTTCTTCCCTCGCGCCGACCACGATGGTATTTTCATCAGGCCTGATAGCAATTACGTACAACCGTTCCCGGCTTGACAGGCCCAGGGAGCGCCGCTGTCCCACCGTGTAGAACATGATGCCGTCATGCGTCCCCAGCACCCTGCCCCGCCGGTCGACGATCGGACCGGGCGATGGCGAATTCGCCAGGCGGCTGCGCAGGAACACCCGGTAGTCGTTGCCGGGAACGAAGCAAATCTCCTGGCTCTCCTTCTTGCGCGCCACCGCCAGGCCGAGTGCGCCGGCTATATCCCGCACCCGCGTCTTGTCCAGCCCGCCGACCGGCATGAGGGCGCGCCCTAACTGCTCCTGGGTAAGCCCGTAGAGAAAATAGGACTGGTCCTTCGCCCGGTCGGCCCCCTTCTTCAGCAGGAACCGGTCGCCGCGCCGCTCGACCCTGGCATAATGGCCGGTGGCGATATACGCGGCGTTGAGCTCCCGGGCCTTGTCCAGCAGCGCGCCGAATTTAATAAAACTGTTGCACCGGATGCAGGGGTTGGGCGTCCTGCCCCGGACGTACTCCCGGCAGAAGTCGGCGATGACGGTGTCCGCGAAGACCTCCCGGAGGTTGACGGTGTAGTGCGGCATGCCGAGCCGGGAGGCGACCTTCCGGGCGTCTTCGATGGCGTCGATGCCGCAGCAGCCGCCCGAAGCCGGCGCGAAATCAGCATCCCTGGGCCATATCTGCATGGTGACGCCGATGACCTCGTAGCCCTGCTCCCGCAGCAGGTAGGCGGCCACCGACGAATCAACGCCGCCGCTCATCGCCGCCAGCACCCGCCCGGCGGGGAATCGTGATATCATCTCCCCGGTTTCCCCCGCCGTCAAAGGGGGACCAAGGGAATTTCCCACGCCCGGCTCCCCCTAGAGCAACTCCCGCAGCTCTTCCTGGGCGAGGAGCGGGCCCGTGTAGCCGCAGGCCGAGCAGGCCAGCCGGAACTCTCCCCTCTCCAGTCGTCCGAGCAGGCGCAGCCCGGCCCCGCAGGACGGGCACTTTCGCGGCGTTCCGTAGCTCGTCAGGTTGCAGCCGCAGGTGGGTGAAGTGCAATGCTCGTTTTCAGGCATCCTTCAACTCCGCGTTCCGCCGGGCGATACCGATGGCCATGGTTGCCGCTTCGACCGCATCCGCGCCCAGCGCGAAAAACAGGGGCTCCTTGCCCCACCCTTCCCCTTCGTAAAATACCCTGGGAATGCCGCCGTACTGCGTGTGAAGGTAGTCTATTTTCCACGGCATCGAGGCGCCGTCGGGCTCCATGACCGCCTCGGGCTCTTTCGTCCGGTCAATCCAGCCGTAAGTCAGCCCCTTCGCCGCGCAGTAGCTTTTGACGACTTCCTTGATCCTGGCGTCGCACCGGAAGTTTACGCCGGCGTGAAGCGTATTATCGTACCGGTTCGCCTCGATGATGACCCGCGCCATGTGGTCCGAAGTCCCCCACCCCGGCAGGCCGGACGCCCGCGGCAGGCCGCGCACCACCGTTATCCGCCCTTCGATAGCCGCGACGTCGCCGGGGGTCTTGGCGCCGGGCAGGGCGTATACCAGGTTGCTCCTGACCTCCGGCATGAGCGCGGCAAACTCCCGGCAGTCCTCAAGGAGTCGAACCGCCCTGAGCAGGTTGCCCAGGACGTTTTCTCTGAGCCTGTCCACTTCCATCAAGTCGTCTCCAACAGGTTGAGATGAGCCCGGCGATGACATCCGGACCTCCGGCTATTTCCTCTTGAGCAGCGGCGACATGTCCCGGAGCTTGGCGACGACACGCGGCAGGGTCGCCAGCAGGTAATCGACATCCTCCGGGGACGTCTGGCGGCCCATGGTAAACCTCAGTGAGCCGTGGGCCAGCGGCGCCGGCATCCCCAGGGCCAGCAGGACGTGGGAGGGCTCGACGCTGCCGGAGCTGCACGCCGAGCCGGTCGAGGAACAGATGCCGGCCAGGTCCAGGTTCAGGCACATGGACTCGCCCTCGATATACTCCACGCTGATGTTCACGTTATTAGGCAGGCGGTTGACGGGATGGCCGTTGAGATAGGTATGGTCGATGCCGTCGAGGATACCCCTGGTCAGACTGTCCCGGAAACCGGCCAGCCGCGCGATCTCCCCGGGCATCTCGCGCCGGGCCATCTCCGCGGCTTTCCCCAGCCCGGCTATTCCCGCCACGTTCTCCGTACTCGACCGCCGCCCCCGCTCCTGGCCGCCGCCGTGGATAAGCGGCACCAGCTTCGTGCCGCGCCGGAGGTACAGCGCGCCGACGCCCTTCGGCCCGTAAAGCTTGTGCGCGGACAGCGAGAGCAGGTCGACGCCCAGCTCTCTCACGTTGACCGGGATATGGCCGACCGTCTGAACGGCGTCGGTGTGCAGGTAGACCCCGGCCTCGCGGGTAATCTTGCTTATCTCGGCGATCGGCTCGATGGAACCGATCTCGTTATTGGCGTGCATTACGGATACCAGCACCGTCTTCGGCGTTATCGCATTTTTCACCGACTCCGGAGAGACGACGCCGTAACGGTCTACGGGCAGATAGGTCACCGCGAAGCCCCGCCCTTCCAGGAACTTGCAGGTCTCCAGGATGGCGTGGTGCTCGATAACGCTGGTGATGATATGATTGCCCTTCTTCTCCAGAGCGTAAGCCACCCCTACCAGGGCGGTGTTGTCCGCCTCCGTTCCCGAGCCGGTGAAGACGATCTCCTCATCCCGCGCGCCGATAAGCGCCGCCACCTGTGTCCTGGCCTCGGCGACGGCGCTCCGGGCTTCCTGCCCGCAGCCGTGAATGCTGGACGGGTTGCCGAAGGTATCGGTATAGTAGGGCAGCATGGCCGTGACGACATCCGGGTCAACGGGCGTGGTGGCGGCGTAGTCCAGGTAGACCCTTTTCAAGGCTTATCCCTCCACCATATCGCCGATGACGGGGTCGACCCGCACGCCGCTGCGCTGCACCCAGGCGATGCCCTCTTCGATGTCCTTTTCCCGGCCCTCTAGCTCCAGCACCACCCAGCCCTTATCTTCCGAGACATCGGCGCGGCGAATATTGGTAATGATGTTGTATTTCTGGGAAAGGTTATAGATAATGGGCTCCTTGATCAGCTCCCGGGGAAAGGTAAACATGATGCTTCTCCTGACCATTTCCTGCCCTCCGTTGTTGATTATATTACCCTCAGACGCGCGCGCCAAGCACCTCTTCAAAGGATTCCAGGGTGGGCTTGATGGCGAACGGGTGCACGTTGTCCGCGACGATCTCCTGGGAGCGCGGGCCGGCGCCGGTGATAAGGGCGACCGTTACCTCGTGGGACTTGATGACTCCCGATTCGACCAGCCCCTTCAGGCTGGCGATTACCACCCCGCCGGCCGCCTCGGCGAAGATGCCCTCCGTCTCGGCCAGGAGCTTGATCCCCCGGATTATCTCGTCATCGTTCACGGCGTAAGCGCCGCCCCCCGACTGCCGGGCCACCCTCAGCGCGTAGTAGCCGTCCGCCGGGTTGCCGATGGCGATCGAGGAAGCGATGGTGTTCGGCTTCACCGGGTGGACGTGCAGGCTGCTGGCCTTGTAGGCATTGACGATGGGCGCCGAGCCCGCCGCCTGCGTCACGTACATGTGCGTGTTGACCGGCCCGATGAGGCCGAGCATGGCCAGCTCGTCCAGCCCCTTCCAGATGCGGGTGAAGAGCAGGCCGGAGGCCGCCGGCGATACGATGCAGTCCGGGGCGCGCCAGCCGAGCTGCTCGGCCACCTCGTAGCCGAGCGTCTTGCTGCCCTCGGCGTAGTACGGCCTCAGGTTGACATTGATAAAGCCCCAGTTGTATTTCTCCACCAGCTTGCCGCAGAGCCGGTTGACATCGTCGTAGCTGCCCTCGACGGTCACCAGCACGGGATTGTAGATGGCGGTGCCCACCAGCTTGCCGGGCTCGACGCCGGCCGGAACGAAAACGTAAGACTTCATACCGGCCTTGGCCGCGTGGGCGGCGACGCTGGCCGCCAGGTTACCGGTCGAGGCGCAGGCCACGGTATCGAAAGCGAACTCTTTGGCCTTGGTTATGGCCACCGAGACGACACGGTCCTTGAAAGAATAGGTCGGGTTCAGGCAGTCGTTCTTGATGTAAAGCTCATCCAGTCCCAGCTCCCGCCCCAGGCGGCTGGCCCGGACCAGGGGGGTGTGGCCGGTACCCAGGTCCACCGGCTCGCCCTCCACCGGCAGCAGGTCGCGGTAGCGCCACATGCCCGGCGGGCCGGCGTTTATCTTGTCGCGGCTGATGGCGCCGGCCATCGCTTTATAATCATAGCTGACTTCCAGCGGGCTGAAGCAAAAATCGCAGAGGTTTGTCGCGATTAGAGGCAGCTCGCGCCCGCACTTGCGGCAGCGCAGTTCCGTGGCGTACCCCATTTTCCCCCTCCTCCTTCGGGTGCTCACCTCACCCCCTGCCGTCCCCTCGCCTGATATGAGAGGGGGGCGGGAGCCAGGTACGCATTCCCGGTGGACTATTTACCGTTTGACGAACAAGCAAACTTTACACCCGCTCCAGGGCCTGTTTCAGGTCCTCGATCAGGTCGTCGACGTTTTCCAGGCCGATGGACAGCCGGATAAGCTCGTTGCTGATGCCGACCTTGCGCCGGTGTTCCTCCGGCATGGAGGCGTGGCTCATCGTAGCCGCGTGCTCCGCCAGCGAGGTCACGCCGCCCAGCGACTCCGCTAGCGCGAATATCTTCATCCGGCGGAGAAAGCTGTTCACCTCGTCGATGCCGCCGTTAACCTCGAAGGACACCACCCCGCCGAAGCCCTTCATCTGCCGGGCGGCGGTATCTCGGCCGGGGTGTCCTTTCAGGGCGGGATAGTAGACCTTCCGGACGGCCTTGTGCCCGCTCAGGTATTCGGCCACGGCCAGGGCGTTCTTCTCGTGCTGGCGCATCCTGACGGGCAGCGTCTCGATGCCGCGGATGACCAGCCAGCAGTCGAAGGGTGAGGCGCCGGTGCCCATGGCGTTGTGCAGGAACTGCACCCGCTCGGTAAGCTCGTCGGTGGTGGTGACGATGGCCCCGCCGACCACATCGGAGTGGCCGTTCAGGTACTTCGTCGTCGAGTGGACCACGATATCTATCCCGTAGTCTACCGGCCGCAGGAACATCGGCGTCGCGAAGGTGTTGTCGATGGCCGTAAGCAGCCGGTGCTGCTTCGCCACGGCGGCGGCCATCTCCAGGTCGGTGATATTCAGCAGGGGATTGGACGGGGTCTCCAGCCAGAGCATCCGCGTGTTGGGCCGGAGGGCCGCCTCGATGGCGCGCCGGCTGTCCATCCTGACGAAGGTAAATTCGATGCCGAAGGCGCTGATGACATTCTGGAAGAGCCGGAAGGTGCCGCCGTAGACATCGTCCGCGGAGATAACATGATCGCCGGCCTTGAGCAGGTGAATGACAGTGGTGATAGCCGCCATGCCGGTGCAGCAGGCGAAGCCGGCCTTGCCGCCCTCCAGCCGCGCTACCGTGTCCTCCAGCACCTTCCTGGTGGGGTTGCCGGAACGGGTATAATCAAAGCCCCGCGTCTTTCCGATATCCTCGAAAGCGAACGTCGAAGTCTGGTGGATCGGCACCGAGATGGCCCCGGTAGCCTTATCCGGCCGCTGGCCGGCGTGAATCGCCAGGGTTTCGAACCTCAAATTATTTTGCGCCATGTGCCGCTTCCTCTCCTCACTGCTTAAGGTCCCGGGATTACTTATAAGAATAAAGGTTTTCCGGGCTGAATTTCAAATCCGGGCGGGCCGTCAACAGCCAGCGCCGGGCAGGCAGGTCCCGCCGCCCGGCGTTCGGGGAGCTATAATGCTTTTCGTCCTATATGCCGGCGCCCAGGCTGAACTCCTTTTCGATGTCTCTCACGATCTGGCTGAGCGCATCTTCCGGCTCGGCGACACCGGCCTCGGCTTCGAGCCGCTTCAAACGCTCCTCGAGCTTGTGCTGCTCCCGGATGACCGCCCGGATGGCCTCGGCCACGGGGTCGGGCAGCCGGGCGTGCTCGAGCTCGGCCAGCGGCTTGCGGCGGTCGGTGACGATGCGGCCGGGGATGCCGACGCAGGTGGCGCCCGGCGGCACGTCCTTGATGACCACCGAGCCCGAGCCGATGCGGGCCCCGTCCCCGATGTTGATGGGACCGAGGGCCACCGCACCGGTGCCGATAACCACGTTATTGCCCACCGTCGGGTGGCGCTTCTTCTTGTCCAGACTGGTGCCGCCGAGGACGACGCCCTGGTACAGCAGCACGTCATCGCCGATCTCGGCGGTCTCGCCGATAACCACGCCGGCGCCGTGGTCGATGAAGAACCGGCGGCCGATCCTGGCCCCGGGGTGGATCTCGATCATGGTAAAAAACCGGGTGATTTGCGAGATGAGGCGAGCTACCATGTAGAACCGGCGCGTCCAGAAGAAATGGGCGACCTTGTGGGCCCAGAAGGCGTGCAGGCCGGAGTAGCACAGCAAAACCTCGATGACGCTGCGCGCCGCCGGGTCCCGGGAAAAGACCGCCCGGATGTCTTCTCTCATAGAAGCAAACATGTTCATCGCCGGCCCGTTCGCTTAAGCCTGGTAAAGCTCCTGGAAGAGCCAGGTGGACAGGTAGCGCTCGCCGGTGTCCGGCAGGACGACGACGACCAGCTTGCCGGCGTTCTCCGGCCTCCGGGCTACCTCGACGGCCGCCCAGGCCGCCGCGCCCGACGATATACCCGCGTGGATGCCTTCATCCCGCGCCAGCCGCCGGGCGGTGGTGCCGGCGTCCTCGTTGGTTACCTTGATAATCTCGTCAACCAGGTCGGTCCGCAGCACATTGGGCACGAAACCCGCCCCGATGCCCTGTATCTTGTGCGGTCCGGGTTTGCCGCCGGAGAGCACGGGCGATGCCGTCGGCTCCACGGCGATGGCCTGGAATCCCGGCCGGCGCGGCTTGAGAGCCTCGGCGACCCCGGTGATGGTGCCGCCGGTGCCGACGCCGGAGACGAGAATATCTATCTTCCCCTCGGTATCGCGCCAGATCTCCTCGGCGGTGGTGAGGCGGTGGACCTCCGGGTTGGCCGGGTTCTTGAACTGCTGTGGCATATAATAGTTCTGGTGTTCGGCGACCATCTGCTCGGCCTTCCTGATGGCGCCGGGCATGCCTTCCGCGCCGGGCGTCAGAATCAGCTCGGCCCCGAACACCGAAAGCAGGTGCCGCCGCTCTACCGACATGGTATCGGGCATGGTCAGGACAAGCTTGTAGCCGCGGGCGGCGCACACGAAAGCCAGCGCGATGCCGGTGTTGCCGCTGGTGGGCTCCACGATAACCGTGTCCTTATTAATCAGCCCTTTTTCCTCGGCGTCGACTATCATGGCCACGCCGATGCGGTCTTTGACGCTGTGGACGGGATTGAAGCTTTCCAGCTTGGCGACCACATCAGCCCCGGCGCCGTTGGTAATCCGGTTGAGCCGGACCAGCGGCGTATTGCCGATAAGCTCGGTGGAGTCCCGGGCGATACCGCGGGTGACCAGGGGCAACTCGATGGTCTTGTACTTCAGCTTCTCAACCGGCCGGGCGCTGTTTGTTAGTTTCTCCACGACGACTCTCCTTTAAAATTTTTGACCTAGACGTAGTACATGACGCCTTCACGCTGCTCCTTGCTCTTCTGCCGGTCAGCCAGGTCCTGAAGGGTCATGGAATCAAGGACGCCATCGATAGCCTTCTTCATCTCCGTCCAGACGTCCCGGACGGCGCACTGGCTGATGCGCGGGCAGCTCTCGGCGTCGCTGAGACACTCCGCCGGGGTAATAGAGCCTTCCAGGAGCCGGACAATCTCGCTCATTTTGATTTCCGAAGGCTGCCGGCCGAGCTGCACGCCCCCGCGCGCCCCCCGGATACTGCGCACGATGCCCGCGCCGATGAGCGGCGTTATCAGGTGCTCCAGGTAATGCAGGGAGATGTGCTGCCTGGCGGCGACATCCTTAAGCTGCACCGGCGCCTCACCCGGCTGCAGCGCCAGGTCCAGCATGGCGCGGACTCCATAACGCGCTCTCGTCGATAGCTTCACCGAACGACTCCTTTGTTGACTATATTAATCATGTTTAGCGCAGTTTAACACGGGGCAAAAAGCGTTGTCAATAGGTCTTGACAACCCCCGCGAAGCCTGTTAGGATTTTGGTGAGCCTAAATATTAGGTGTACCTAAATCGGCGGGGGAGGCACGTGAAATGAGCACGAGCACCGAAGAATACCTGGAGGCTTTGTTTAACCTTACCCAGGACGGCAACCCGGCGAGCACCTCCGGCCTGTCCCGCCGGCTGAACCTGACGCCGGCCAGCGTGACCGAGATGCTGCGCAAGCTGGCCGAAGGCGGCTACGTGAACTACTCGCCGTACCAGGGGGCGACGCTTACCGCCGCGGGGTTCAAGATAGCGCAGAAGATGACCCGCAAGCACCGGCTGCTGGAGCGCTTCCTGCACGATATGCTGAAAATCGGCAAGGACCGGGTGCACCAGGAGGCCTGCGAGATGGAGCACGCCCTGTCCGACGAGACCGCCCGGGCGATGTGCCAGACCCTCCAGGCGCCCGACCGGTGCCCCGACGACCAGGAGGTCATCCCGCCGTGCGATTTTGGCTTCGCCTCCTGCGACGAGTGCCGGAAATCGGGCGGGGAGAGCCTGGAAAAAGTGGGCCGGCGGCGGACGAATATCGTCCCGGTCGCCGCCTTGAAAGAGAAGCAGGCGGGCACAGTCGCCTTCATCCGCGGCGACAACCGGGTGCTGCGCCGCCTCCTTGACCTCGGCCTGACACCGGGCACCCGGATAAGCGTGACGCGGATCGCGCCGCTCAAGGGGCCGGTGGAGATCGCCGTCCGGGGTTCCCGGCTGGCGCTGGGCGACGGTATCGTCTCCAATGTCTTTGTCGAGCAAAGCCTGGAGGAAGCCGAGATGGCCGGGCAGCCGGGCTGATATGGCGTGTCACGGGGAACACGAAGGGGGGCGGGGCCGGCGGCACCGCAACCGGCGCGGCTGCCGGAACGGGAAGCGGCTCACCATCGCCCTGGCGGGCAACGCCAATGTCGGCAAGAGCGTAATATTTAACCAGCTTACCGGCTCCCACCAGACCATCGGCAACTGGCCGGGGAAGACCGTGGAGCGGGCCGAGGGCATCCTGCACTTCGGCGACTATGACGCCGCCATTGTCGACCTGCCGGGCATCTATTCACTGTCCACCTTCTCCCTGGAGGAGCTGGTGACGCGCGAGTACATCGCCCGGAACAAACCGGACGTTATCATCAACGTGGTCGGCGCCCCGGTGCTGGAGCGGAACCTCTTTTTCACGCTGCAGCTAATGGAAATGGACGTGCCGATGGTAGTGTGCCTCAACCAGATGGATATCGCCGAGGCCAGGGGTATCTCTATCGACGCCTCGAAATTGGAGGCCCTGCTGGGCGTGCCCGTAGCGGCCACGGTAGCCTCCCGGGGGCTAGGCGTCCACGAGCTGGTCGCCAGGGCCATCGAGGTCGCTCAGCGCGGCCGCCAGGGGGGAACCCGGCCAGTCGCCTTCATGAATGGGCTGGAAGCCGGCATCGGGGAGCTGGCCGGGCACATCCGCGCCGAAGAGCTTGACCCCGGGTACTCGCCACGCTGGCTGGCTATCAAGCTGCTGGAAAACGACGCCAATATCCGGGAGCTTGTCGGCGGGCAGTCCGGCAAGATCATCAGCGCCGCCGACGACCTGGCGGGACGTGTCGAAGCGGCTTATCACCAGTCCCGCTTCGCCGTGGTCGCCTCGGAGCGGTACGCCCTGGCCGGGCGGATAGCCCAGCAGGCGCAGAGCCGGGCGGCGGCCCGGCCCACGATTACGGACAGGCTGGACCGGCTGGCGACGCAGAAGGTACTGGGTTATTTAATCTCGGTGGCCGTGATGGCCGGGCTGCTCCTCTGGACCTTTACGGTCGGGAACCTCCTCTCCACGGTGCTCTCTGGCGCCCTGGGCTTCTTCCACCCGGTAGACCCGCAGGTGAGCGGGCCGCTAATCAGCATCATCTGGAACGGCATCTTCGGGGGCTTCGTCGCCGGGGTGACGCTGGTGATTCCGTTCGTCATACCCTTCTACCTGATGCTGGCCATGATGGAGGACTCCGGCATACTGACCCGGGTGGCCTTCATGATGGACAGCGCCATGCACCAGATGGGGCTGCACGGCAAGGCGATTATTCCCCTGATACTCGGTTACGGGTGCAACGTTCCCGCCATCTACACGACGCGCATCATGGGCACCCGGCGGGAGCGCCTGCTGGCGGCCTTCGCCATCACCTTCGCGCCCTGCGCCGCCCGGACGATTATTATCCTGGGGCTGGTGGCGGCGTTCGTCGGCACGGGCTGGGCGCTGGCGCTGTACGCGGTAGACCTCTTAATCATGTTTATCGCGCTGAAAGTCGCCACGCGGGTCGCCCCGGGCGAGTCGGCCGGGCTCATCATGGAGATGCACGCCTTCAAGGCGCCTTCCCTGTCCGTCATCGCCAAGCAGACCTGGACGCGGACAAAATCGCTCGGCTACATGGTATTCCCGATGTACATGCTCGGCACGGCCGTCGTCCAGGGCCTGTACGCCTTTGGCGCGCTCGGACCCGTGAGCGATGTGATGTCCCCCCTGACCGTAACCTGGCTGGGCCTGCCGGCGATTGCCGGGATACTGCTGGTCTTCGGCATCGTGCGAAAAGAGCTGATACTGCTCACGCTGGTGGCGCTGTACGGGGCCGACCTGGCGCCGGTGCTGACGCCCGTCCAGTTCATCGTGCTGGCGCTGGTGGGGATACTGTACCTGCCTTGCATCGCGACGATCGGCATCCTCATGAAGGAGTTCGGCTGGAAGGCCGCCGCGGCGATATCGGCGGCGAACCTGGCGGTGGCGGTGGCGGTGGGGGGTCTCGCCGCCCGGCTGCTGCCGCTGGTCTTCTAGCGTGCAGACCGAACGGCGGACCGGTATTAAGCTTAGCCTCGGAATAGTGTATAATAGTCTCTGTGAAGGGAGGATACCCGGTTGCCCGCCCGGCGCTCAGGCCTGGACACGGCGCGGCCGCGCGGGGCCTGATTCTATGGTAAGAGTAATCACGCTTGGCTGATATCCGCCCTTTCCGCGGGGTGCGCTACGACGGCTCGCTGGGCAACCCGGCGGACCTCATCTGTCCCCCGTATGACATCATCTCCCCTGAGGAGCAGCAGGCGCTTTACCGGCGCAGCCAGTACAACTTTGTCCGTATCGAGTACAACCTGGCCCTGCCCGGAGACAACGAGACCAGCAACCGTTACACCCGCGCCCGCGCCGCCCTGGAAGAGTGGCTGAAAGCCGGCGTCCTCAAACAGGACGAGCGCCCGGCCGTCTACCTCCATGACCACGGCTTCACCCATGGGGACCGGAAACTGACCCGGCGGGGCGTCATCGCCGCCGTCAGGCTGGAGGACTGGGACAAGGGGGTGGTGCGTCCTCACGAGGACACCATGCCCACCCCCAAGAGCGACCGCCTGAACCTGCTGGCGAGCCTGCAGGCCAACACCAGCGGCATCATGGCCCTGTATGACCGTCCCGAGCTTCTACCCGTTCTGGAAGCCGGAAAGAAAGCCCCGCCCGCGGTCCGCTTCCAGACCAGCGGGGAAACGCATGAGCTCTGGCCGATAACCGGGGGGGACGCCGTCGCCGCCGTGCGCGCGCAGCTCGCGGCGCAGCCGCTTTACATCGCCGACGGCCACCACCGCTACGAGAGCGCCCTGGCCTACGCCCGGCAGCGGCGCGCCGGCGCCGGCGAGGCCGAAATGCCCTCGGACTTCGTGATGATGACCCTTATCGAGCTCCACGACCCCGGGCTGGTGATCCTGCCGACCCACCGGCTGGCGCGGGGCATCCCGGCGGCACAGGCGGGCGCTTTCCCGGCGAAACTGCGGGAGCTTTTCGAGGTAGCCGAGCTGCCCGATAGCGCCGCCGGCTGGGAGGAGGTCGACCGCCGCCTCTCGGCGAGCGGGCCGGTGCGCCTGGTGGTCTTCGGCGCTCTCGAAGACCGCACCCTGGTGCTCACCGCCCGCGATCCCTCATCCTTTAACGGGATGATGCCCGGCGGGCATTCCGAGATATACAAAAGCCTGGATGTCAGCCTCGTGGACCACGTCATCCTGGACAAGCTGCTCGGGATCACGCGGGAGCGGCAGGAGTCCTCGCTCGGCTACACCCACGACCGGCAGGAAGCCGCCGGCCGGGTGCGGATCGGGGAATACCGGCTGGCGTTCATCATGGGGCCGGTCAGGGCGGGCACGATCAAGGCCGTCGCCGACGCCGGCGACCGCATGCCGCGGAAGTCCAGCTACTTCTACCCCAAGCTGCCCTCGGGCCTGGTCGTCTACCGGTTCGGCAATCCGGCGCCCTCCGAGGGCGTCTGACATCACTACGAGACCATTCCGGCTAGGCCGGAAGGTCCGGCGCGCAATCTGAAGTCCCGAAGGCACTGCCAGCGGCAACTTATTTCTGACCCAGCACCGTGATGTCCCGGCCCAGGCTCTCGGCGGCGATGTCCGGCTGGTAGTAGGCGTAAGCTTGCGAGACCACCGCCTTGGCCTTCACCGGGTACAACGCCCGGACATCGAAGGCGAAGGCGACGCGGTCGCCGGGCAGCATATTCTCGATGTAGAAGATGACCTTCCTGCCCGAGATGTCATAACGCTTGAGCTTCGGCTCCCTGATGGCCGCGATAGACTCGCCGACGGCGGCGAAGCCGGTGGGTACGGCGACGTCCAGGACGACCATACCGGCCTCGATGGGCAGCGGCGGATTGAAGGTCATCGCTACCGATACCTTGACCAGGTCGTCGACCGCCACCTGCCCGGCATCGTAATCAACATCAATCCCCAGTATTTCCTGGGCGGGCGCGACTTCGGGCAGGTTGAAGCGGGTGACGATCTGGGCGATGGCCTCGCCCTTACCCCGGGCGCTGACCCGGACCGTCTCGTTGACCGGCAATTCGACCACCTGGAGGACATCGAAGTTCTCCGGCCTGACTCTTAGCTGCTGCTTCTTGCCGGCGACCTCGATATCGACTGTCAGGTCGACATCGGCGCGGGCGCCGGAGGCGAACTCGGTCAGGGCCTCCAGGGCGACCACGGTATCCTGGGTCGAGCCGTAGCCGCCGTAGGCGTTCCGCTGCGAGGTGAGCCATTTGGCCGACCGCGAGGCGTTCAGGGCGCCGCCCAGCTTGAGCAGCGCCAGGGCGGCGTAGGCGGTGGCCTCGATATCGGCGGTCGGGCGGGGCATAATCTCCGGCCTGAACGGGGCCATCTTGAGCGGCACCGGCTCCGGGCCACCGCCGGCCTCCCAGTGCAGGCCGTTCTCATCTTCAATGGCCAGCTTCATCAGCTTGTCGCGGGCTTCCCCGGCCTTCGGGCTTCCCGCCAGGCCGAGGGCGTAGGTCGCCAGCGCCAGGGTATAGGCGTCCCCGGTGTCGCCCAGGCGGCCTTCCAGGTACCGGACGGCGCGCCCGGCGGCCGCCGTTTCGCCGTACTGCATCAGCGCCACGGCGACGTAGGCGGTCAGGGCCGGCTTGCCGCTGAGCCCGCCCATCATCTCCTTGTGGGTCACGAAGCCGATGACATCGAATGAGCCGTCGGCGTTCTGGTGCGAGGTTATCCAGTCCCGGGCCGCGGCGAGCACGGCGTCATCGATGTAGATGATGTCCCGGGCCTGGGCGAACGACTTCAGCACGAAAGAGGTGAGCCACAGGCTGCCCTCCTTGTCCGACTGCCCGAAGGCCGAGAAGGAGCCGTCGCTGCGCCGGTAGGTCAGCTCCCGCTGGTAGCCGGTGAGCATCAGCTTCTCCGCCTGGGCCATGACCTCGGGCTTGAGCTGGCCGCTGGCCTGAAGGTACCTGGTGATGAACACGTCCGGGGCGAAGACGATCATGTTCTGCTCGCCGCAGCCGAAGGGCATCTGTAGCAACCCCTCCAGCCCGGCGATGGTCTGGGTCAGGTAGCTCGAGGTAACGCTCAGGTAGGCGCGCCCCGAGCCCGCGATGGCCGAGAGCGCGATGCCCGTGTCGAGCTCCAGCGAGGCCCCGCTCGCCAGCGACAGGTTCTCGACTATCTCCCGGGCGACGCCCTCCGGCTCGATGATGAGCGTCTTGATAACCGCGTCGGCGGCCTGCCGGCTGCGGGCGCTCACCTTGAGCGCGCTGGTGCCGATCTGCTGCGGCTTTATCCTGAACTCGGCGGCGCCGATGTCATTGGGTTTTATCTCGATGGTCTTCTCGGTATCGTCCAGGACCTGGAACCAGGCCTCGGGCTGGAGCTGCACCAGCACGCTCTGCGGCTCGTCCAGGTAGTTGTAGACCGCCACCCGCACCGGGAACTCCTCCCCCCGGATGGCGGCGTAAGGCAGGTCAACCGACAGGAAGAAGGGCTGGAAGGCCTTTAGCTGCGCCTCGGCGATGCCCAGCCCGGCGTTCTTGGAGAGGGCGACGGCGCGCAGCATCCAGGTGGTGATGCTGTCCGGCACCGTGACGCGCAGCGAGCCCTGCCCCCGTGAATTGGTCATCATCTCCTGCCACAGCCAGGTCTCGGGGAAGAACTGGCGGACGCGCTGTACCTCGGCCAGCCCCGGGGCGGGGGCCGCGGACGGCGCCTGAACCACGATCAGCGGCGGGGGCAGAGCGCGGGCCAGGTCCATCATGATGCCACCGGGCCCGCCCTTGGCCAGGCGCTCGTCCTTATACTCCTTGCCCTCGGGAACGCGGCCGCTGCTCAGGACGACCACGCCGGCGTCCCGGAAGACCTCCTTCGCCCCCCGGTTGAGCACGGTTTGCGGGAACGACACCTCGTGCAGCTCGGCCTGCGGCTTCATGTAGAGACGCTCCAGCTCGTCGAAGACCTGCTGGAGATTGAGCCGGTTCTCCGCCAGGATGAAGACGGACTTGTCCACGGCCACCAGGCCGACCTTCGCTTCGCCCTCGGTGGTCACCCTGATGGTAACCTCCTCGCCGGGCGCGGCCTCGGGCTGGCTGAACTCGACGGTCACGCCCTGGGGGTAGCCGGCCTCGACCTTGAAGGGGAGATAATCGGCGGCTATCTCGGCGTTGGGCAGCACCTGGTAAACGAGCAGGCGCGCCGACGGGGCCATGGCCGGCGTCGTTTGTAGCGCTATCTCGCTGCCTTTGACGAAATCGCTGAAGACGATGCGCCCCCGCGCGACGACTTCGTAGTAGAAGTTGGCGGCCTCGCCGGTCGAGTAGACCTTGAAGCGGAGCTCGTCGCCCACCTGCGGGGTTCCCTCGCTCAACTGCTCGATGTGGATGAAGTTGCCGGAAGGCGAGTAGCTGGATTCCACCAGCCGGGAGGCCTGGGCGCCCTGTCCCGAGACCTCGATGCGTAAAGCCACGGCGCCGGCGGGCGGGTTAACCGTGGCCGCCGCCTTGCCCCTGGTCGTGGTGAGCACCAGCGTCTCCGTTTTCAGCTCGGCGAAGTCCTTGTTCAGGTAGGTTACCCGGGCGTCCAGCGCGGCCTCCACCAGCTTCCTGTCCGGGGTGGTGGTGACCGCCAGGAAGCCGAAAGGCAGGCCCGGCTTGAAGACGGCGCCCGAAGGTATCAACTGGATGTTGACCGAGGACGCCGCCACCGTGAGAAGCTGGCTCGTCTTTTCCTCGTAGCCGGTGGCGCTCTCGGTCACGGTGAAGTCCAGGGTAACGTTGCCCAGGCCCCCCGCCGCCGGCACGCCGGCCACGTAGCCCGCCGCCGGGATACTGAACTCGGCCGCGCCGTCGATATCCTTCGCGAAGGTGCTGTAGACCTCCCACTTGCCCACGTACCGCGAGGCCTTGACCTCGAGCGTGCCTTTCACCGGCTTGCCGAAGCTGTACTCGGCGGCGACGCTGCCTTTAATCGTCTCATTGACCAGGAACCAGTCCTTGGGCAGCTCGACCTTTATCTCGTACTTGGGCAGCACGTACTCTTCGACCCGGAAGTCAAGCTGGGTCTTGGAGCGGGAGGTCGAGGCGTTTATCTTCCAGACGCCGAGATTCGGCTCGGCGGACAAGGGCAGGTCAAGCTTCGCCATGCCGTAATCGTCGGTGGTCAGCTCCTTGCGAAAGACCTTGATGCCCTTGGCGTCCATCACCTCGATGATCGCGGGTTCGCTCCGGGGCTTCAGCTCGGCGTCCAGGGCGAGCAGCCGGATGTGGATGGTCTGGCCCGGCTTGTAGATCGGCTTGTCCGTCTCCAGGAACACCAGGAAGCTGTTTTCAACCCTGACCCTGGCCTCGCTTGCGAAACCCTCGCCCTTCAGGCGGACGGTGTATTCGCCCTCGGCCACGTCCGGCACATCGAATGTGATACTGCCGCTGCCGTTGATACGCTCAACAACGGTGGCTACGGCACGGTCTTCGTTGAGCAGCGAGAGCTCCACCCGGCCCGAGGCCGGACGCCCCGCGTTAAGGAGGGCGACCGGGACCATCTGCCGGGAACCGGCCGGCAGCACCGACGGCACCACGGCGGTATAGGCATCGGCGGCCAGCGCCGGCGCACAGGCGGGCATTATGGAGAAGAGCAGGGTGACGGCCAGGACAACGACGCCAATTTTATATCTCATCTTAATCTCCCGTCATGACGATGACACCCTTTAAAACGGGCTGTCGGTAGAAAAGTTACCTCAAAGTCCGGTAAAGTAAGGGCAGGTACTTATTGACAAGGCGGGAAGCGGGCCGTACAATGGCTCGGTAAGGCCATGAGATGACCGCAAGCGTACAATTGCCGGCGGGCAGCCACGCGGAGACCAAACCCGGAAATAAGGCTGCGTTCACTTTACCGGTTTCCCGAAATAAATTGGCCGGAATTAAAAATTCCTCTTGACTTTTAGCTTGAAATATATTAAAAATCTAGCTAACCTGCTGTTTTGTTGTTTTTGAGGCGGAATATGGTAGCGGGGGAAAGCGAACCATCCGCCCGGGAACATGGGCAGGGAAGTACTAAGGAGGCGTTATTTTTATGGCCCTGACTGACAAGAACCTGGCGTGCCGCGACTGTGGGAAGGAGTTCGTCTTCACAGTGGGCGAGCAAGAGTTTTACGCGTCCCGCGGCTTGATGAACGAGCCGAAACGCTGCCCCGAGTGCCGCGCGGCTTCGCGCCAGCAGAGGCAAGGCGGCTCCAGGGACCCGAGACCCGTTTTCAGCGCGGTTTGCGCCGCCTGCGGCGCCGAGACCACCGTACCCTTCGAGCCGAAGGAAGGACGCCCGGTCTACTGCAAAGACTGCTACACCAGAATGAAAGCCCAGTAAGAGAGCCAGCTTTACAAAGCCCCACCTCACACCTGTAAGTTCCCTTTCTTACCCGCCGATTATTGCAGGAGGGGGTACGTATTGCTTTTTCCGGCGTGCAGGGAAGGCGTTTGAAAGCGCTGATTCTCATCGGCGGTCAGGGTACCAGGCTGCGTCCGCTGACGTGCAACACCCCCAAAGCCATGGTGCCCATCCTGAACCGGCCTTTCCTGGAATACCTCCTTCAGTACCTTAAGCAGCACGGCGTCAGCGAGGCCGTGCTGGCGATGGGCTATCTGCCCGGCCCCGTCCGCGACTACCTGGGCGACGGCGCCGCCCTGGGCCTGAAGGTCCACTACCTGGTCGAGGATACGCCGCTGGGCACGGCGGGCGCCGTCAAGAACGCCGAAGCCTACCTCGATGAGACCTTCCTCGTCTTCAACGGGGATATCGTCACCGGTATCGACCTTTCCGATATGCTCCGGCGGCACCGGGATGCCGGGCCCCGGGTCACCATCGCCCTGACCCCGGTCGAGGACCCCTCGGCCTACGGGGTGGTGGAAACCGACGGGCGGGGCTTGGTCCGGCGCTTCATCGAGAAGCCGCCGCCGGGCACGGCCGCCTCCAACATGATCAACGCCGGCATCTACATCATCGAACCCGAGGTATTGCGGAGCGTTCCGCCGGCGACATTCTTCATGTTCGAGCGCGACCTCTTTCCCCTGCTCCTTGCCCGGGGCGAGCCGATGCTGGCCTACCCCTCGCACGCCTACTGGATCGACATCGGCACCCCGGAAAAGTACCTCAAGGTCAACCACGACCTGCTCCTCCAGGCGCCGGGTACGGTCCTGGCCGCCCCCGGCAGCATCCACCCCTCGGCCGCCGTCACCGCCCCGGCGCTCATCGGCCCGGGCACGATCATCGGCGAGGGCGCCGCGGTCGCCGGCCCCACCGTCATCGGTCCCGATTGCGAGATCGGCCCGGGCGCGCGGGTAGAGGCCTGTGTTATATGGAGGGGCGCCCGCATCGGCCGCAACGCCTGCGTCGAGAAGTCGGTCATCGGCTTCGACGCCGTGGTCGAGGACGGCGGCCGGGTGCCCGAAGGCTGCATCCTGGCGGACCGGGTGCGGGTGGGGTGGGGAGCCAGGCTGACCCCCGGGACCCGCATCGCGCCGGACACCTGCGCCGGCCAGGACGGCGGCTGAGAAACTTCCCGCAAACCGGTATAATGGACTCGTGAAAGAGCGCAGCCGCATCGCGGTTATCGGCGCCGGGGCGGTCGGCAGCTACTACGGCGCCCGGCTGGCCGAGGCAGGACATGACGTCCGTTTCCTCCTGCGGCGGGACTATGAGGCCGTGCACCGCGGGGGCCTGAAAATCACCAGCCCCGACGGCGACCTGACGCTGGCCGACCCCTTCGTCGCCCGGAGCAGCGCCGATATCGGACCGGTGGACTGGGTGCTGTGCGCCCTGAAGGCGACCTCGGCCGGGGAGGCGCGGGCGCTGCTGCGGCCCTGCGTGACGCCGGACACGCGCATCCTCCTCCTGATGAACGGCCTGGGGCTCGAAGAGCTGTTCGCCGGCTGGTTCCGGCCCGGCCGCGTCTTCGGCGGCATGGCCTTTACCTGCATCAACCGCGGCGAGCCGGGCAGCGTTCACCACCTGGCTTACGGCCCGGTAACGATAGGCCACTTCCGGAATGACCCGCGCGAGCTTGAGACCGCGCTGGCGCTGTGGCAGGGAAGCAAGGTCAAAGTATCGGCCTCGCCTTCCCTGAAGCGGGCGCGCTGGGAAAAGCTGTGCTGGAACATCCCCTTCAGCGGCCTGTGCGTCGCCGCCGGGGGCGTGGCCACCGACCGCATCGTGGGTGACGCCGGTCTCCGCGCCGAGGCGCGGGCGCTGATGGAGGAGGTCATCCGGGCGGGTAACGCCGACCTGGCGGCCGGCGCCGAGAGCGCGCGGCTCGACGGCGAAGGCATTGTCTCCCGGATGTTCGCCGCAACCGATGAAATGGGCGCCTACCGGCCCAGCCTGATGATCGACTTCGTGGAAGGCAGGTCGATGGAGGTCGAGGCGATGTTCGGCGAGCCGCTGCGCCGCGCCCTGGCGCTGGACGTGGACGCGCCCCGGCTACGGCTGCTGACGTCCCTCCTGCGCGCCCTGAACACTCACAGCGACCGCCAGTAGCGCCCGGCCGCCCCTTTAAGCCGCTGGATTACCCGCCGCGTCTCCTCCAGGGCGGCGTCGTTCCGGAGCGAGGCGGGCGCCGGCCCCGGTTCCTCGATGGCGGCCTCGAAACCGGTGATACCGGATATCAGCGCCAGCCAGGCGTAGGGCAGGACCTTTTCATTGTAGCCGGACGCGATAAGGTCGATCTGCCGGCCGCCGCACACCCCGGTCATCCGCCGCACCCGCTCCCCGATCATATGGAAGCCGCTGACGGTGACGCCCAGTCGCGTCAGGCCGTCGCTGAAATGAGGGTCAGACCCCCCGTTGCGGATGATTAGCTCCGGCCGGAACTCGGCGCACAGCGGCTCGACGACCTCCTCGAAAGCCAGCCGGTAGGACTCGTCCCCGGCGCCCGGCGGCATGGGGATATTGATATTGAAGCCCTCCCCCGCCCCCGAGCCCACCTCGTCCACGAAGCCGGTGCCCGGGTAGAGCGTCATCGGGTCCTGGTGGAGGTCGATGAACAGCACCCGCGGCTCGGCGTAGAAGTACTCGCTGGTGCCGTTGCCGGCGTGGGCGTCGGTGTCCAGGATGAGGAGCCTTTTC
>JACPQH010000053.1 GCA_016190585.1 Chloroflexota bacterium
CCCCCTTCCCTGAGGGAAGGGGGTAGGGGGATGGGTGTACGAAGGCAATACCAAAGTGTCTATATTCGTGAAAATCTCTTCGTAGCCAGCAGGAAAGCATGAAGATTTCGTTTATCGGCGGGGGGAACATGGGAGAGGCGATGCTCGCCGCCCTGCTGGACAAAGGGCTGAGCCGCCCGGAAGACATCGCCGTCAGCGATGTCAGCGAAGAACGCCGCGCTTACCTGCGGCAGAGGTATGGCGTCGGCGTCGCGGAACACATTGAAACGGCCCTCGGCGGCGCCGAGGTTGTTGTCCTGGCGGTTAAGCCCCAGAACCTGGACGCCGTCCTGGGCGAAACTGGCGGCCGACTGAAGCCCGGCCAGCTCGTCCTGTCCATCGTCGCCGGCGCGCGGCTGAGCACCCTGACCTCGGGACTGAGGCACGACCGGGTAGTGCGCAGTATGCCCAACACCCCCGCCCAGATCGGCGAGGGCATCACGGTCTGGACGGCCGCCCCGGCGGTTGACGAGACGGCGCGGGGCCGGGCGCGGGCCATCCTGAGCTCTTTTGGCCGGGAAATTTATTTCGAGGACGAAAACTGCCTTGACATGGGCACCGCGGTCAGCGGCAGCGGGCCGGCCTACCTCTTTTACTTCGTCGAAGCCCTCATCGAGGCGGCCGAGGCCCTCGGTTTTGCCCCGGAAAACGCCGCCGAGCTGGTGATGCAGACGGTCGCCGGCTCGGTCCACCTGCTCCAGAAATCGGGCCGGCCGCCGGCGGAGCTGCGCCGCATGGTCACCTCGCCGGGCGGCACCACCGCGGCGGCCATCCGCCGCCTGGAAGAGGGGCGCTTCAAGGAGCTCATCAGCGAGGCGCTGAAGGCCGCCCGGGACCGCGCGCAGGAATTGGGGAAGTAGGCCGGCTACATCAGCCGCGCCGAAGCGCTGATCTCCTCGCGGGCCGGCTGCTGCTCTACCGCGACCTCGAACATCTCAACGGTTGCCGGCTGGGAAGCGGCTACGGCCTGGGATGCCTGGGAGCGTAGCTGCTCGGCGGTTTTCGCGCTCTCCTGCATGTGTCTTTCGGTGTCCCATAAAGTAACGCTAAGCTCTTTGCCGCTCTTGCGGTCGACCAGCAAATAGGCCCCCTTGAACCCCGCTAGCTTGTTGGCAGTAGGGAGGACCTGCTCCCGGTAGTGGCGGATGCCGGCTTCTATCTTGTCCGGCGTACCCTGGACGGTGCTTACTCTGGCAAACATGATAGCCTCCTTTATATTTGTGCCTTTCAGTGTAGCTTCACCGGGCGGCCTTATAAATTCGTAGGCGCACCTAATTTTCCGGCGATATTTACCTATTGTTGCCCCGGCCGGTAAAATGAATATTTTCGGACGCGCGCGGGATTGAATAGGTATCTGTACGAATACAATCCCGGTGTGAATCGGCTGATAATGGGTTAAGACTTATTTATCAGGAGGGAAAGAAGATGTTAAGCAACGCGCCAGTAGCGCCGACCCTGCCGGTAACCGACATGGCACGGGCCCGGAGGTTCTACGAAGAGAAGCTCGGCCTGAAACCATCGAACCTGAAGACCCAGGCTTCGGAGATGTACTACGACTGCGGTATGGGCACCAAGCTTATGCTATATCAGCGGCCGATGCCTTCCGCCTGCGACCACACCGCCGCCGATTTCATGGTCGAGGACATCGAGAAAGAGGCGAAAGAGCTGAGAAGCAAGGGCATCGTCTTCGAAGAGTATGACATCCCCGAAATGGGCATCAAGACCGTCAACGGCATCGCCACCATGAACGGGTTCAAGGGCGCCTGGTTCAAGGACCCGGACGGCAACATCCTGGCGATCGGCCAGGTGGCGAGGGTGCCGGCGGGCACTGCCCGGTAGCCGGCCTGGCACGCTCTTAATATATCGGGGGAGGTTTCCTATGCAGGCGCCGACAGTCTCGCACATCGGCAGCATGGTCCTGGAGAACGAGCGGGTAAAGGTCTATGAGTTCCTGCTCCAACCTGGTGAAATAACCGGCACGCACTCGCACCCGGACTACGTGGCCTACTGCCTCAGCGGCTCCAGTCTCAGGATGACCTCCCCCGATGGTAAGACCCGGGAGCTCGCCTTCAAGACGGGTGAGACATCATTCCGCAAAGCGCTAACGCACAGCATCGAGAATACCGGGCGCGAGCCGGCGCGCTTCCTCGTTATCGAGCTGAAATAAGCCACGCCGGTTCAGCCGCCCTTCTGCGGGATCATCGCCGCGGAAAACGCCGTCGCCAGGAAAGCGAGCAGGGCGCAGACGGCCATCGCCCGGCGAAAGCCGTAAATAAAGGACTCGTTAATCGCCTGCCTCGCGGCGCGGCGGGCGGCCTCGTCGAAGGTGGCCGGGATAACGATGCCGCCCAGCTTGTCCGACTGCGCGAGGAGTTCCGTTCGCTGTGCCAGCGTCAGTTCCGGGGTGTTGACCGCCTCGCCGAGGCGAAGTGTGAAGGTGGAGACAATGATGACGCCGAGGATGGTGATGGCCAGCAGCGCGGCGACGCGGGCGATGCCGTTATTCACCCCGGAAGCGGCCCCGGCCAGCTCCGGTTCCACCGCCAGAGCGGATTTGGTGAGCGGGGCAATGACCAGGGCCATGCCGATACCCAGGAGAGAAAGCCCCGGCAGGTAATGCCTCACGTAGCTGGCGCCCGTCCCGCTCAACGCCAGCCATACCGTCCCCAGGGCTACCAGGGCGGGCCCGAGAATCATCGGAAGGCGTGCGCCTATCCTGTCCGCCAGCATGCCGGCGGGGCCGGAGAGGAAGGTGATGAGCGCGATGGGCGGCAGCAGTCCGAGGCCGGAAGCGTTGGCGGAATAGCCCTGCACCTGCTGCATGTTCAACACCATGAAGAAGAGCACGCCGTTGAGGGCGAAATAGAGCATCAGCGTGCAGGCGTTAGCCCCGGCGACGAACCGGTTGCGGAAGATTCGCAGGGGCACCAGCGGCTCGCGCTGGCGCGCTTCGACCAGGACAAAAGCGACGAGGCTCAGAACTCCCCCGGTTAGCGGAGCCAGGATACGCGGGCTGGTCCAGCCGGCCCCGGGCCCCGAAATCAGGGCGTAGGCGATACCCAGCAGGCCGGCGAGAATGAGGAGGGCGCCCACCCAGTCGATGCGGCGGCTGAGCTTGTTCCGGCTTTCCAGGACGAAGAAATAGACGAAGATCAGCGCCAGGATGGTGATCGGCGCCGCCATGAACCACACGGCGCGCCAGGAGTACTGCTGCACCAGCCAGCCGCCGAGCCAGGGACCGGGCGCGGCGATGGCCCCGGAGAGTCCCGCCCACAGGCCGATGGCCTGCCCGCGCTCACTCTCCCGGAAACAGGCGGAAATTACCGAGAGGCTCTGCGGCACCACCAGCGCCGAAGCCACCCCCAGGACCGCCTGGAAAAGGATGAGCGACGAGACCGTGGGCGCCAGGCCGGCCAGGACGGCGGACACGCTCATCAGGGCCAGCCCGATGGAGAAGATGCGCTTCCTTCCAAAAAGGTCGCCGAGCGCGCCCCCGACAAGCAGCGGCGCGGTAAGCGCCAGGAGGTAGGCGTTAACGATCCACTGGAGGTCGCTGATGGTGGCGTCGAAATACTGCTGGATAGCTGGCAGGGCGATGCTTACCGCCGTGGTCAGCAGGAAAACAGCGCCGCTGGCCAGGACCGTGGCCGCCAGCGTCCACTTGCCCCGGGCCGAGGCCAGCGAGCACCCTTCCATAGGTCAGCCGGCGCCGCGAGCGTCAGGTACTGGTCTCGACCGTCAGGTACTGGTCTCGACATGCCTCGGCTTTGGCTCGTGGAGCGCCTGGTCGATGGCGATGGCCTGCAAGCGGCCGTACGCCTGCTCGAAGTTCTTGAGCAACGCATCCAGCGTGACGGGCAGGGTACCGTTCTCGCAGATGGAAATGGCCATATCCCCGGCGACTCTTATCAGTCTCAGCTTGACCGGTTCGCTCAGCATATCTGACCTCCGATGTATTAATTATTCCCGTATCCGGATGACACCTCAGGCTGATGATAATCTAGCACGCCGGCCGGAAGCTGAATATCCGTAACGCTACCTAACGTAAACGCGCAAGCTACGTAAAATTGGGCGGCTTTCGTAGCGGATAAAAGTCGTCGCGTTGATAAGAACCGGACGGCTGGTCGCGGCGATCCGGCTTGAAATAAATAGACGCCGCTGCCTAAAATCTTAGAGTAAATAGTAACCCTTGGTGCAGGCAAGCTATGGAGGTAGCCGGTGAAAGACAGCGAACGGTTTGGAAAGGAAAGCAGCCGCCGAAAACCCGGTGACAAGACAGTTCATGTCACGAAGCGGAAACGCCGGCGGAGGTTACGGGTAATCCCGAACATACCTGGCATAATAAGGTTCTTTAGCAATGTCATCCACGAGACCCCCTTTATCCCGTTATTTGTGATTCTAATGGTGGTTTTTCTGCTGGCGTCGCTTGGTATCTATCTTATCGAGCAACCGGTTAACGCGCAGTTCGGCAGGTACGCGGACGCTCTGTGGTGGTCCTTCGCCGCCATGCAAACCCAGGGCGCTAATTTCCCCGGCCCGATTACCCCCGTCGGCATGCTCGTGGGCGCTATCTGGTCTATAATCGGCACCGTGGCGCTGTTTGGCGTGATAATAGCTACCATCTACGCCTATTATGTCGACCCCAAAAGGCGCCCCTCCAGTTTGATAATAGATGCCCTTCAGTACAACCTGGAACAGATGGAGAACCTGTCAGCCGATGAAGTCAACGCCCTGAGGGACACCGTGGTCAACTATTGTAATGCGCGAATAGCGGCCATCGAAAAGAGCGGCCAACCTCGGTCATAAATATCGGTTCCTGAGCCGGCATCAGGTCCGACTCGGTCAATCCCCTCTCCATCCTGAAATATAGAGCCGCACAAGCTATGGATGGAGAGGGGAGTCCAGGATTGAATAGAACTATATGGTTGGTTCTCTTTACTTGAGGTGTCTTTCATTGTAAAATGTCTTTAGTTGTTAGTCTCTTTATAATACTGTTGAACTCGTTTTGCCAATAAGGAAAAAGGATATGTCTGGTGAACTTAAACAAGGCATAATCATAGTGGGCTTGTTTCTTATTACGGTATTGGGGTTGGGAATAATTGCAGGTATTTTTGCCTTCTTGTTTGGTGCTATTGAACTTCTGAAAACCGATGCCTTTATCTATGGTGGGGTAATAGGAATTATTATTGGTGTTTTGGCTACGTTTTTTATTGTCTGGTTTAGAAATCGTTCCAGCTAAAAGATATAATTTGTAAAACAATTCATCCAATATTGGAAGTAGTGCTATTGATATTAAGCCTGAAGACAGCAAGATAACACTCATTTCGGCAGCCCTCCAAAGTTCGATGTAATCGATGGCACTGGGCGTGTAATATGTGGTCTCTTTTTGCTAATACGAGGTGCCTTTCGGGATAAGGATTTCTCCAGCCTGTTAACCCTGCGCCTTGCTCGTTTCTTGTCTACGTCATAAGTCCTGCGAGTGATTGGCCTCACAAGCGTTTTGCGTTCACTGAGAATGTCCACTTTGGCAGGCGTAGTTAGTACCTGAATATGCGGCTTAGAAAAACGGACTACATCAGCCCATGTCTTGCAGGAATAGTCTACTTTAGCAACTTCTCCGGGCGTCCTTCCATTAAGGCTTTCGTGCGGGCGAAGGTAGTTGTACCAGACAAGAAAACCACCTAAGAACTTATCGGCAGTCTCAATACTTTTTAATCCCCTGAGTACCTTGGTTCTCTCTTTAAGCGTCCCATGCCAACGCTCTATGATTTCCGTGTTATCCTGCTTGGTAAACGGGTCTGTAGCTATATGTTTGGCATCTGCGCCATAGGCTCGCTCAATAGCATCCGGGTATCCTACCCAACCATCGGTAAGTACACGCTTGGGTACTTTCCCGGTTTTCTCCCTGACATCCTCCATGAGTGCTTTAATGTCCTTCATCTCGCGGTTAGGGGATAACTTAGTCGCTATGAGGTAGCGAGTATCCCGGTCAATAATATCGATGCACCAGATATTCTTACCATCGAGTTTGATTACGGTTTCATCCGCAACTAGGGCATTCCCGACTTGTGGCTGATAATCCTTAAACTGGCCTATAGCCTCGTTGGTGAATTTGGTTATCCATCCGTAGACGGTTTTTGTGGATGGTCGGGGGCTTTCAGGCGTGTGCAAGCTGTCGCAAATATCCGCTATGCTCTTTCCCTTGTAGTAATCGTCCAGCGCATCGGCAACTTTGTAGTAGGGTGTCTTCATACCGAATAGGCGATCATCCGCCTTGAATTTCCGTCTGCACGAATTGCAGAAGTAGGTTTGAACTCCATTAACAAAACCGTACTTGCGGGTGCTAGTAGACTGACAATATTTGCAGGTAATGGGGTTATTTTGTTGTTGGAGTTGCTGTATTTCCATTTATTCCCCCTTGCTGAATAGCATTAAAAATATCCAAATTTTTATTACTAATCACATCTAACTTTTCAGTTTGTTTATTTATAGCATCAATTATTCGGTCTGTATTTTTATCACTAGCATTTTCTTGTGTAGAATTAAGAAAATAAATTCCGACTGACATAGCAATTAGCAACGCAAGAGCAACAAATGTTTTGGAACCCCACATCCCTTTCACAACCCACCTCCAATGCCTCGGGTCACGCCACAAGTCACGTAGGATGTGACCAAAATTCTCTTGAAATACACCCACAATGAAGGCAATCCAAACAAGTAGAATCTCGATGTAAAATTCCATATTATAGCCCCCCTAAGCATATCCTTAAGGGGATTATAGATTGCCTGACACTTCATGTAAATAGTACCATATGGTTCAGTATGTTTAATTATTACTGAACTAAATGCTATAATTCAGGTAGTTATGGCCATCACCGAGAAGGATTTCGTTGAGGAGATCGGGCTGGTCTTCGAGCAGACCGGTCTTCCACGCATGGCCGGGCGCATCCTCGGCTGGCTGATGATATCAGAGCCGCCGCACCAGTCCACCGAGGAGCTGGGGGCGGCCCTGATGGCCAGCAAGGGCTCTATCAGCACCAATACCCGCCTCCTGATACAGATCGGCTTGATCGAGCGGCTCGGCCTGCCGGGCGTCCGGCACGCCTACTTCCGCCTGCGGCCCAATGCCTGGCGGCAGGTCATCAACCGGAGCCAGGCGCAGCTCACGCTTCTGAGACAGCTTGCCGAGACGGGCATGGAGCTCGTGAAGAACAAGAACCCCATGACGCAGCAGTGGCTGGTGGAAATGAGGAGCATGTACGCCTTTCTTGAGAAGGAGTTCCCCGCGATGCTCAGGCGCTGGGAGCTGCGCGGGCGCAAGGGGTAACATTGCGAGGAATCTGGAGGTCTTTATGAACAAGTGGCGGAAGCCAGGCACGGTATTTGTCTGCCTGGCGCTAGCGGCGTTAATCCTCCTGGCGGGCTGCACCCTGGGGACGCCCGAGACACCCGCCCAGCAGATAAGGGTCAGCCGCGGCGATCTGACCGTCAGTATCAACGGCAACGGCTTTTTCCAGTCCCCCAATGATGTGCGGCTCACCTTCCCGATCTCCGGCCGCCTGGACAAACTCAATGTCAAAGAGGGCGACCATGTCACCAAGGGCGCGGTCCTGGCCCAGCTTGATACCGGCGCCCTGGAGCTGTCGCGCCGCCAGGCGGAGGTTTCGCTGACGCAGGCGAAGCTCGCCGAGACTCAGGCCCGGCTCGCCAGGCAGAGCGCGGAATACGAGCTATCCCGCATGGAGGACAAAAGGAGCGGGCTTCAGCTTGCCCTGCTGAAAACCGATATCGACATCCGGTCCGCGCAGTATAGCCTGGACAAGGCCCAGGATACCTACCGCTGGCCGGAGGTCGAGGTTTCCCAGGCGGAGGTCGACAAAGCCCGCAGCCAGGTGGAGTACGCCACGTTAAACCTGTCCACGGCCAGCACGCCGGAGGCCGCCGCCGTCTGGACCGCCGCCCTGGTCCGCGCCCAGGCCGTCCTTGACGCCGCCGAGGCCAAGCTCAAGGCGCAGCTGATAGGCTACGATACCGAAGAGGTGGCCATCAAGAAGATGCAGCTCGACGCCGCCCGGTCGGTGCGGGAGCAAGCGCAAAAGGACCTGGACGCCCTCATCGGGGAGTTCGCCGTCAAGCAGGCGCAGGTAGATGCCGCCGCCGAATCCGTCCAGCAGGCCGGGGAATCGGTCAAGCTGGCGCAGCAGGCGCTGGACGAGGCCCGGAAGAGGCTCGATGAGGCCGCCATCGTCGCCCCGTTCGACGGCTCGGTGGCCGGCAAGAGCGCCAGCGAGGGCGACACCGTAACCCCGGCCAGCATGATTGTCCGGCTGGTGGACGATACGTCCCTGGACCTCGTTATCGAGCTCGACGAGATAGATATCCCCAGCATCGCGCCCGGGCAGGAAGCCGTTATCGAGGTGGATGCCCTGCCGGGCCAGGCCTTTAAAGGCGAGGTGGTTTCCATTTACCCGGTCCCCAACACGGTCGGCGGCGTCGTCCTGTACAGCGTCAAGATAAACCTGCCGGCGGCACCGGAGTCCGGGCTGAGGATGGGGATGAGCGCCACGGCGGATATCGTGATGGAGACCAGGCAGGGCGTGCTGCTGCTGCCGAACCGGGCCATCGAACATGACAGCCAGGGAAAGCCGTTCGTCAGGGTACCGGTCAACGAAGAGGTCCAGGAAAAACCCGTCGTTACCGGGCTCAGCGACGGCCTCAATACCGAGATTATCAGCGGGCTGAGCGAAAATGATATTGTTATCGTCGGCGGCGCCAGGTCAACGGCCGGCGGCCTGTTCTAGATGATTGCCCTGGAAAACGTCACCAAGCACTACCAGCTCGGCAAGGTGCAGGTGCCTGCCCTGCGGGGAGTCAGCCTGAAGATTGAGGCGGGGGAGATGGTGGCCATTATCGGGGCGTCAGGCTCGGGCAAGTCTACTTTGATGAACATCATCGGCTGCCTGGACCGGCCGACCTCCGGCAAGTATTTCTTCGACGGCCAGGATGTCAGCCGGCTGGGGGAGAACGCGCTGGCCGCGATGCGCAACCGGAAGCTCGGGTTTGTTTTCCAGGACTACAGTCTCCTGACCCGGGAGACGGCGCTGTCCAATGTCGAGCTGCCGCTGGTCTACGCCGGCGTCCGGCAGAAGCGGAAAAGGGCGCTGGAAGCCCTGAAAAGGGTCGGGCTGGAGCCGCGGGCGAAACACAAGCCCACCGAGCTTTCCGGCGGCGAGCAGCAGCGGGTGGCCATCGCCCGGGCGCTGGTCAACAACCCTATCATCCTGCTCGCCGATGAGCCGACGGGCAACCTGGATACGGTCTCCACCGCGGATATTATGGCGGTTATCCGGCGGCTGAACCAGGAGGGGATTACCGTGGTGATGGTCACGCATGAGCTGGATGTGGCGCGGCAGAACCGGCGCATCATCAGGCTGATGGATGGCAAAATCGTCTCGGATGAGCCGGTCAGGAAGGATGCCGGATGAAGCTTGTTGATTCCCTCGTTATCGCCCTGAGATCGCTGTTCGGCAACAAGCTGCGCTCGTCGCTAACGATGCTGGGCGTCGTCATCGGGGTTGGCTCGGTCATTACCCTGATGTCGGTGGGGCGGGGCGCCGAGAGCCTCATCACCAGCACGCTGCAGGAGCTCGGCACCAACGTTCTCTTCGTCCAGCCGCGCAACCCGGACGCCCCCGGGGTGGCCAGTTTCTCCCCGGCTTTCACCATGCCGACCCTTACCCTGAAGGACGCCGACGCCATCGCCGAGATACCGGGCGTTATCGGCATCGCCCCGGTCAACGAGAATTTTGTCCGGGTGGTCGCCGGCAGTGAAGACGCCTCCGCCGTGCTTGACGGCAGCACCCCCCGGTACCAGCAGATCTTCAACTACGGCCTGGCTGCCGGGCAGTTCATCACGGAACGGCACGTGGCCCGCCGGGACCAGGTGGTCGTACTGGGCAACGCCGTGGCCGTGGGGCTTTTCGGCGACCGTGACCCCATCGGGCAGGTGGTGAAAATCAGCGACAAGCGTTTCACCGTCATCGGCGTGCTCGAGAAAAAAGGCGGCGCCATGTTCGGCGTCAGCTTCGATGACGTGGTGGTCACCCCGATCACGACCTACCAGACCCGCCTGTTCTCACAGCGGACCGCCACCGGCAAGGACGCGGTACAGTCCATCGCCGTGCAGCTCGCCAGCGCCGGTATTATCGAGGAAGCCCGGCAAAATATTGAGGCCGCCCTGCGGAAGAATCACCGGCTGGCGCCGGATGCCAAAAGCGATTTCTCGGTGGTCAGCCAGGAGCAGATACTCGGCATCTTCACCCAGATAACCGGGGTCTTCACCATCGTGCTCGGCGCCATCGCCAGCATATCGCTCATCGTCGGCGGCATCGGCATCATGAACATCATGCTGGTCTCGGTGACGGAGAGGACGCGGGAGATCGGGATACGCAAAGCGGTCGGCGCCAAGCGGCGCGATATTCTGCTGCAGTTCCTCTTCGAGGCGGCGGCGCTCAGCCTGACCGGGGGCGGCATCGGCGTCGCCGGGGGCTGGGTGATATCAACGCTCATCTCGCGTCTGGACATCGGCGGCGTGACGCTGAACACGGTGGTCTCGCCGGATATCGTCCTGCTGGCCCTGTCGGTCTCGGTGTTTATCGGGCTGGTATCCGGCATCTACCCGGCCATGAGAGCGGCCCGCCTGGACCCGATCAAGGCCCTGCACTACGGCTAGCCCTTGCCTTCGCGGGCAGCCAATAAAAAACCCGCCCTTCCCGTTTCCCGGCTCATAACAGGGCGGGTCTTTTATTATAGGGTAAAGCTGGACTTCAGGCCGGTTTCTCGCCGGGGTGCAGCTTCTGCCACTTGGCCAGCAGTTCCTCGCGGCTCTCCTTGCGGGCTTCATCCGGCTTGCAGGCATCAACCGGGCAAACCTCGGCGCATTTGGGAGATTCGAAGTTGCCGACGCATTCGGTACACTTGTCCGGGTCGATGATGTAGACAGTGTCCCCCTCGGTGATGGCGATGTTCTGGCATTCCGGCTCGCAGGCGCCGCAGCTGATGCACTCCTCGGTGATTTTATATGCCATTATCTCCTCCTGATAATTTTTTTACACCAGGGATACCTTGCTTACTTTTTTACGCAGCGCCTGTGCTACCAGGGGCGGCACGAGGTCGCTGATGTTGCCGTCGAAACAGGCCACTTCCTTGAGCAGGCTCGAGCTGAGGAACTGGTACTCCTGGGATGCCATGAAGCACACCAGGTCCAGGTCCGGGTTCAGCTTCTTGTTCATCATCGCCATCTCGAACTCATGCTCGAAGTCAGCGCCCAT
The DNA here is from genome assembly GCA_016190585.1 of Chloroflexota bacterium. Next base: position 11,370 of record JACPQH010000053.1, read on the forward strand.
TCTCAAGCCGCGCACCATGACCTGGGCCTTGGTCTGCCGGGCGAAGTCCACGACAAGGCCGCCGAAAGCGCAGACTTCGACGTTGGGCAGATGAGCGACGGCGCCCCGGGTCAGCTCGACCCTTTCATCGGTGTTGAAGAACAGGTTCTTGCTGGGGGTCCTGTAGACGGCGACAATCAGCCGGTCAAAAAGCCGCGAGGCGCGGGTGGCGATGTCTAGATGGCCGTTGGTAACCGGGTCAAAAGTTCCCGGGTAAATGGCTAGCGTCACGTTAAGCCCTCCTCCTTCCGATATATCGCGATGCAGCTATCGCCGTGCCGGTGTTCCTTAACGAGCTTCAAGGCGGCGTAGCGGTCCTGCAGGGTCAGGTGCGGCGAGTGCGTTACCACAACGGTCGTACGCTCCCCGGCCAGCCGGGAGTTCGCCAGGGTGGTGATCACGGCGCCGATATTCCTGTTGGCGTACGGCGGGTCCACCAGTATGATGTTATACTCCTTGTCCAGGAAAGAGAGCGCCTTTTCAACATTTTTGCAATATACGCGCGCCTGCGACTCCAGCCCGGTCTTGGCGAGGTTCTCTTTGATTATAGCACAACAACGGGGTTCACGTTCAACAAAGTCCACCTCGCCCGCCCCGCGGCTCAGCGCCTCGATTCCCAGCGCCCCGGTCCCGGAAAACAGGTCAAGCACGCGGGACCAGTCGTCGTTCATATTTTCCAGGATGGAGAAGATGGCCCCGCGTACCAGGTCGGTCGCCGGGCGGGTAGGCGTGCCGACGGGACCTTTAAGGTGATGCCCTTTGGCTCGGCCTGCGATTACGCGCATTACATAAATATCATATAGCTGGGCGTGGGAAGTGTCAATTTTAGGCGTGGCCCCGGGTCTGGCAGGCAGGGATGGAGGGAGGCTGCGTTGCCGGGCGGCAGCCCCCCTCCGGTCGTGGCGCTGTGCGAGATTAGTCTTTTACCTGCTGGGCGGTGGCCCTGGCCGGTTTGGCCTGGACCTGGGTGCCGAGTATCTGCCGCCGGAACATGGGCCGCCGCAAGAAGGAAGGCACGTCCAGCTCCTCCTCCGTCTTGAGTCCCTTGAGGAGCTCGGACAGCTCGTCCTCTCGCTGGTTGGAGCTGGCGTGCAGTCCCGAGGTGAAGCCGGTGGTTATCAGGGTAATCTTGACTTCCTGCTCCTGGGTAGAGTCGTTCGATACGCCGAAGATGATATTGGCTTCGGGGTCAACGGCCTGCTGGATGACGCGGGCGGCCTCGTTGACCTCAAACAGGGTCAGGTTGCTGCTGCCGAGGATGTTGAACATGACCGATTTAGAGCCTTCCACGGACACATCGAGCAGCGGGCTGGACAGGGCGTCCTTGGCGGCGTCCGCCGCCCGGTTCGGGCCGGTGCCGCGCCCGATGGACATCCAGGCCGGTCCGGCATCCTTCATCACCGCCTTGACGTCGGCGAAGTCCAGGTTGATCATACCGGGTACGGTGACAACCTCGGATATCGCCTTGACGCCGTGGCGCAGCACGTCATCCGCTATCTTGAAGGCGGCGTCCACGCCGGTCTTCTGGTCGCAGAGCGAAAGCAAACGGTCATTGGGAATGATTATCAGGGTATCAACCTTGTCGACGAGCTGGCGCAGACCGTCTTCGGCGGTTTTCATGCGGTGCCTGCCCTCGAAAGCGAACGGCTTGGTCACGATGGCGATAGTCAGGGCGCCGGTCTCTTTGGCCACCTGGGCGACCACCGGCGCCGAGCCGGTACCCGTGCCGCCGCCCATGCCGGCGGCAATGAATATCATATCGGCCCCGGACAGGGCCTCGCGGATCTCATCGCGGCTCTCTTCAGCGGCCTTGCCGCCCAGCACGTTGTTGCCCCCCGCCCCGAGACCGCGGGTAAGCTTCTCGCCGAGCTGGAGCCGCACCGGAGCCTCGGACAGCGCCAGCGCCTGGGCGTCGGTGTTCGCCGTGATAAACTCGACCCCGTGGACCTCCTCGACCACCATCCGGTTGACGGCGTTGCTGCCGCCGCCGCCCAGGCCGACGACTTTGATCTTTACCGGGCAGCTAATAAAACTCTGTTTAGCCATTTTCCCTCCTTCTTGGTACTGCTCTTTTTAATAAAATGTTTAGTTGAATAGTCGCTTGATGCGGGTAACGGTCTGGCGCAGCGTGCTGTTAAAGCCGGTCCCGGCCTCAGCGGGCGCGGACTCGTGCCGGGCACCCCACAGCAGCAGCCCCACGCCGGTGGAGTAAGCCGGGTCGCTGAGCGCGTCAGTCAGCCCCTGTATGCCGCTGGCCGGCGCCCCGACCCTCACCGGCAGGCCCAGCGCGCTGTGCGCCAGCACGGAAAGGCCGGACAGGTTGGAGCTGCCGCCGGTAAGGACCAGCCCCGCCGGGACGGTGGCTTCATAATCCGAGTTCGGCATCTCCAGGAGAACGAGCTTCAGTATCTCCTCGACCCGGGCCCGGAGGATGTCGCAGATGTCCTGATAAGACACGCCGTGGCCGTCCTGCGAGATGGCGGGCGGCTCGCTCCCGGACTTGCCATCGTAGACCGGCATGACGCTGCCGTATTTCCGCTTCATCTCCTCGGCGACATCGAACGGGAGACCGAGTCCGAGGGATATGTCGCGGGTGAGCTGGTAGCCGGCCACCGGGATGACCGAGGTATGCCAGATGCTGCCTTCGCGGAATATGGCGACATCGGTCGTGCCGCCGCCGATATCGGCCAGCATGACGCCGGTCATCTTTTCCTCTTCCGTCAGCACGGCTTCGCTGCTGGCCAGCGGCTCCAGTATCAGGTCTTCGACATCTATCCCGATACTACGGATGCATTTCACCAGGTTCTGGATCGAGGTGACGCCGGCGGTGATGACATGGGTCTCGACATCGAGACGGAAACCGTGCATCCCCACCGGGTTCTTGACGCCGACCTGCCCGTCAACCGCGTAGTTCCGGGGAATAACGTGCAGCAGCCGGCGGTCGCTGGGTACTTCCATGCTCTGCGCCGAACTGAGCACCCGTTTCAGGTCGTCGGTGCGCACGATGCGGTCGTCCCGGGTGATGGAGACCACGCCGCGGTTATTCAGCGAGGTGATGTGGCGTCCCGTAACGCCCACATAGGCGGCGTCTATCTTGAGATTGGAGGCCTGCTCGGCCTTCTTGACGGACTGCTTGATGGACTCCCTGGCCTCGTCGATGTTCACGACCAGGCCTTTGTGCAGCCCCTTGGAAGGGCCGTTACCGACGCCGATAACCCGGACCTCGCCGGACCCCTTGACCTCAGCCACGATGGTGCTTACCTTGGTGGTGCCTACGTCTATTGCTGTGATGAGCCTTTTTTTCATCGTCCCTCCTGTCCCGTTACTTGGTGCAAGCTCACGTCTTGATTTTTCACATACCGCAACCTCCTTCAGGCCATCGAATATACCGCCCTGATCTTCTTGAGCATCGATGGCCGCCTCCAGCCCCGGGTCTCGATACAGAATTGAGAGTTGGGCTCGGTACTGCTCAGCCCGTCAAGGATAATCTTCTCGGCGGCGCGCAACCGGGCGCTGCGGCTCCGCGCGTTGCGCCTGATCTCCTCCGGCGAGGGCGTCACAACCCGCCGGTTTACCAGCCGGATGGAGGCCTTATGGTGACACACGCAGCCGGGGGCGTCCGGGGGACAGATGCAGTCCCGCGACTCCCGTTGCATGAACTGCTTGACGATACGGTCCTCAAGCGAGTGGTAGCTGATGACGACCAGCCGGCCGCCGTAGCCCAGCAGCCAGGTGGCCTGCTCCAGGGCCTGGTCGAGGTTCCTCAGCTCCTCGTTAACGGCGATACGCAGGGCCTGGAAGGTGCGGGTGGCCGGGTGGATGCGGCCCCGCCGGGCGCTCACCGCCTTTTCGATGACGCCGGCCAGCTCCAGGGTGGTGCTGATAGGACGGGAGCGGACAATCTGGTGAGCGATTTGCCGGGAATAGCCTTCCTCCCCGTAGGTGCGGATGAGGTGGGCCAGCTCGTTCTCCGATGTCCCGTTAACGATATCCGCGGCCGTTATCTTCTGCTCCGGGCCGAACCGCATGTCCAGGGGGCCTTCCTTCTGAAAGCTGAAGCCCCGCTCGGCGACCTCAAGCTGCACCGACGAGAGCCCGAGATCGAACAGGATGCCGTTCACCGGCAGGAATTCATAGCGGAGGGCCACGGTCTGCAGGTTGGCGAAGTTATCGTTGACCAGCAGCACCGAGCCGCCGAACCTTTTAAGCCGCTCGCGGGCGGTCTTTATAATCTGCGGGTCGGCGTCAAGCCCGAGAAGCTGCCCGCCGGGGGAGCTGTGTACCAGGATAGCCTCGGCGTGGCCGCCCCCGTCCACCGTGCCGTCGATGTAGCGCCCGCCGGGCAGGACCGCGAGCGCCTGGACGGTCTCTTCCAGCAGGACGGGCACATGGCCGTATCCGGATGACATGGCGTCCATCAGCGCTTCTCCAGGCTTTCGATTATCTGCCAGGCCTGCTCCTGGGAGGTGGCCTTCTCTTCCGCCCAGTGCTCCTTGCTCCAGATCTCCAGGTAGCTGTTAGCCCCGGCGACGACCACCCCGTCCCTGATGCCGGCGTAGTCTCTCAGGGGGGCCGGCACGGCGATTCTCCCCTGGCCGTCAATCCGGGTGCTGAAAGCGGTGGCGAAGACCGCCCGGTTGAGCCTCCTCAGCTTGCTCGGGGAAACGCTGCTCCTGGTGAGCTCGTCGGAAAACTTTTTCCACTCGTACAGTGACCGCGCTGTGATGCATTTTTCAAAGCCCGGCGATAGGACGACCCCTTCCTTCAGCGCATCGCGGAACCGGGGCGGGAGGGGTATTCTGCCTTTCTCATCGAGCTTGTACTCGAACTCACCGAAGAACACTTAATCCCACAACTTCCCACTTTTTACCACTTTTGTGGCATTTTACACCGCGCTGAGCCCGGTGTCAAGGGTTTCTCCGGTTTCCGGCCGATATTTTTTGAGATATCATGGTAGTCTGCGGTGGGCGCGGCCGGCCGCTTGACAGGCGCGCGCCGGCGCAACATAATAGCGGGATAAGAGTTCCGCGGCAGGGCTCATGCTGTCAGAGAGTGCGGGACATAAAGAATGATTGAAGATGAAAGAGCGAGCGTTTGGTGCGTCGCCTGACCAGGCCGCCGGAGCATACCTTGCCGGGATGCGCGCAGGCGCTTGACCGGAAACCGGGCGAACTGGATGTTAAGACGGCGGATGACAGATTTGGATGGCGACCCCGGGGGGATTTGAACCCCCGATCTCCACCGTGACAGGGTGGCATGTTAGACCGCTACACCACGGGGCCGGTCGAATGACCATCTAGAGTCTAGCAAAGGGGCCGTGATTAGTCAAGGCGCGGCGGGTTGTTGCCCGTTTGAGATTTGTGTTATAATGACTTAAAATTTTGTAAGGAATGGGAAATGGTCTCAAGTAAAGAGCAAGTCATCGTCCAGGAAGGCCAGCTCCGTGATTACGAGCTTATTATTATAATCAGCCCGCAGGTACCGGAGGAGAGTCTCGAGCCTGTCCTCGACAATATCAGCCAGTTCATCACCGGCAAGGGCGGCGTTATCGAGAAGATGGACCGCTGGGGCAAGAAGAAGCTGGCCTACCCCCTGAAGCATTTCATCGAGGGCAACTTCGTGCTCGCCACCTTCAAGATGAACCCGGCATCGAGCCGCGAGCTGGAGAAACAGCTCAGGTTGACCGAGGAAGTGCTGCGGCATATGCTGGTGCGGCTCGGCTAGGTAAAAAAGGAGGAGGGTGGGTTCAGGCATGCCAAGTTTGAATAAGGTTACTATCATCGGCAATGTGGGCAGCGAGCCGGAAATGCGCTTCACCCCCAACGGCAAGCCGGTGATTTCTTTTTCCGTGGCGACCAACTGGGTCTACACCTCGCCCGACGGCGAGAAAAAGCAGGAGACCGAGTGGTTTAACGTCATCGCCTGGAACCGCCTGGCAGAGCAGTGCAACCAGTTCCTGGCGAAAGGCCGGCTGGTCTACGCCGAAGGGCGCCTGCATACCCGGACCTGGGAGGGGCAGGATGGACAGCCGCATACCCGGCTGGAGGTTATCGCTAACCGGGTGCTGTTCCTGGACCGGCGGGTGGCCGCCGCCCTCTCCGAGGAAAAGACCGAGGAGACCCTGGAGCCGGACGACCTCAATTTTTAACCGGGGAATACGTTAAAGGATTGATATAAACAATGGTGCAAACGCAACCACAACCACCGCAGCCGCAGCCGGGGGGTGCGCGCAAGAGATGGGACCGCTCCAAGTACGTACCTAAAAGGAAAGTCTGCGCCTTCTGTAAAGACAAGGTGCAGTGTATCGACTACAAGAACGTGTCCCAGCTACGGCCGTATATCTCGGACCGGGGCAAGATCGAACCTCGCCGCAAGACCGGCGCCTGCGCCCGGCACCAGCGGCTTATCGCCAGCGCCATCAAAAGGGCGCGGGAGATCGTGCTGGTGCCTTATGTCCCGGGCCATATCCGGCGCAGCGGCGGCGCCGGCCTGAGGGACTGAGTCCCGCCGGGCTGTTCGGTATTTCATTTTGAGGAGTCGGCGTGCCGAAGAGGACTTATCAACCCAAGAGGATCCCGAGAAAGCGGGAACACGGCTTTCTCAAGCGGATGAGCACGAGAGGAGGACGGCAGGTCCTGAGAGCCAGGCGGCTGAAGGGTCGCAAGCGGCTGACGGTAGTTTAGCCCGGGAGGGCGGCCGGACTTGAGGGGCGAGCAGCACCTTACCAGGACCGCGCAATACGCTTCAGTTTACAGTAAGGGCCGTTCGTGGAGCGATAGTTTAATCGTAATGAAGGCTTTACCCAATAATCTTGAGCATTCCCGCTGCGGCCTGTCCGTGGGACGGCGGGTGGGCAATGCCGTTATCCGGAACCGGGTGAAGCGCCGCCTGCGGGAGATCCTGCGGCCGACACCGCTCGCGCCCGGTTGGGACATCGTCTTCGTCGCCCGCGCCCGCGCCGGCGAGGCGGACTATCACCGGCTCCGGGAATCGGTAAGCCGGCTCCTGGGTCGCGCCGGACTGCTGGCGGCAACACCATGAAAGCCATCGCCCTGGAGCTCATCAAGCTTTACCAGACTACCGTGTCGCGGGTCACGCCGCCGTCTTGCCGGTACCTGCCGACATGCTCGCAGTACACGTATGAAGCCATTTCCAAATACGGTTTTTTCCGGGGCGGCTGGCTGGGCGCCAGGCGGCTGGCCCGCTGCCATCCTTTACACCACGGCGGTTGGGACCCGGTACCCTAAGGCGGACTATTGAGATTTATTAAAAGAATCCCTCATTATAAACTGGCGCTCCTGGGGCTTATGCTGGCCGGTATCCTCGTGCTCGGCGCCTGCGCCGGCACCGCCACCGTGCCGCGCGGCTGGTCGGGGCCGGTTATCGTCAACGATGACCTGGTCATGGCCACCATGGAGGGCAATCTCGTGGCGCTGGACCTGGCGACCCGCACCCGCCTCTGGCCGGACCTGAAGTTCGAGCCGCGCCAGACGACCGGCACCTTCGGCTGCGCCGGCGGGCCGACCTCGGTGGCGATATACGCCACGCCGGGCGCGGCCAACGACCTGGCGTATGTGGGCGGCTATGACGGCAAGGTCTACGCCGTCAGTCTCACCTCGGGTTCGCTGAGATGGGTCTACCCGCGCCAGGATTATATCGAACCGATCGTGGGCGCCATCACCCCGGCCGGCGGCATGATCTTCTTCGGGGCCTCGGACGGCAAAGTCTACGCCCTCGATGCGGCGACCGGCGATTTCAAGTGGAGCTTCGCCACCGGCAACAAGGTCTGGAGCTCGCCCGTGGTGGACGGCGACACCGTCTACGTTACCTCGATGGACAAGAAAATCTACGCGCTGCGGGCCGCCGACGGTACCAAGAGATGGGAGTTCGCCACGGAGGGCGCCATCACCTCCAACCCGGTAGTCGGCGAAAACGTCGTTTACTTCGGCTCGTTCGACCGCTATGTTTACGCGGTGAACCGTGACGGCAGCCTGAGATGGCGGTCCGCCCAGGCTGATAACTGGTTCTGGGCGAATCCCCTGCTTTATAACAACACCATATACGCCGGGGCGCTCGATGACAATCTCTACGCCTTCCGGGCGGACAACGGCGCCACGGTGGGCAAGTTTGACCTGGGGAGCCCGGTCTCCGCCAGCCCGGTACGGAGCGGCGAGTCTGTCGTGGCGGTTACCGAAGCCGGCAAGCTGTTCGTGCTCAACACGGCGAACAACACCATAAAAGAGCTGGCCAATTTGCAGCAGTCCGTGTTCGCGCCCCTGGCGGTGCACCAAGGGACAGCGTACGTCCATACGGACAGGGACGAGCTTTTCGCGATCGATATCCAGTCCGGGGTTACGCTGTGGATGCTGCCCCTGAAAACGAGCTGAGGCGGGTCTGACTTGGGAATCGGAGATATCTGGAATCTAATCATCCTCTCGCCGGTCATCAATGTCCTGGTGCTGCTGTCGCATTACCTCTTCGGCAGCTTTGGTCTGGCCATCATCGCGCTGACGCTGCTGGTCAGGGCGGTAACGATGCCTCTGACCATGAAGCAGCTTCACGCCACCAAGGCCATGCAGTCGATGCAGCCCAAGCTGATGGAGTTGCAGAAGAAGTATGCCCGCGACCGGCAGAAGCTCGCACAGGAGCAGATGCGCCTCTACCGCGAGTCCGGGGTGAGCCCGGCGGGCTGCATGATACCGATGCTCATCCAGTTCCCGGTGTGGATAGCGCTTTTTCAGGCCATCGTCAAAGTGCTGGCGGTGGTCCCGGAGGACTTTCTGAGTCTCTCCCGGCACCTGTACGCCTCCTGGCCGGTGGTGATTTCGTCCGTTCCCCTGGGCGACAGGTTCCTGTGGCTCAACCTGGCTTCGCCCGACCAGCTCCTGGTCCTGCCCCTGCTCGTGGGCGGCTCCATGTGGGTGCAGCAGAAGATGGTCACGCCGACCGGCGCCGACCCGCGCACCCAGCAGCAGACCCGGATGATGCTCTGGCTCATGCCTATCATGTTCGCCTTCCTGACCCTCCAGTTCCCCAGCGGCCTCGCGCTTTACTGGGTTGTCTCCAACCTTTTCTCCATCGTCACCCAGTACTATGTCACCGGCTGGGGCGGCCTGAAACCCGCGGTCCCGGGGGCCGGCGGGACCGGGCGCGGCGGACGCCGGGCGATCGAGGTCAAGAAGGTTGAGCCGAAGACGAAATAAAATTTTAGCCCAGCGGGTTTATGAGGTATAGTATGCCGGAGGAAAACAGGCAAATAGTCCAGGTGGCCACAGAGGTCCTGGAAACTGTCCTGGACCTTTTAGGCGTGGATGCCTCGGTGAACGCCTCGGCGGGCGGCCTTGCCGAAGACGAGCCGCCGGAAGAACCGAATATCACCCTTGACATCGAGGGCGACGACCTGGGCATCCTTATCGGCTGGCACGGCCAGACCCTGGCCTCGCTCCAGTACCTGGTGCGGCTGATCGTTACCTGCAAAATGGAAAACCATCTGCCCATCGTGGTGGATGTCAACGGCTACAAGCAGCGCCGCTATGAAGCCCTCAGGGCGCTGGCGACGCGTATCGCCGAGCAGGTCATGGTCAAAAAAACCCCGTTCGCCCTCGAGCCGATGGCGGCCTACGAGCGGCGTATCATTCATGTAACGCTGGCCAGCCACTCCCATGTCATCACGGAAAGCACCGGCTATGGCGACGCCCGCAAGGTCGTCATCATGCCGAAGCGACTATAATATCGGCGCATATAGAAAGGCCTTGACGGAGAAGAGTAGGGAGCGTTAGGCGGCGGACAGCGAGTCCGGTACGGTGCGAGCGGACACGCCGCTCTCCTGAAAATCCCTCCCGAGCCGCCGGCCGAAAGGTCAACCCGAGTAGAGCCGGTCCGGCATCGTCCCCCGTTACCGGGACGGGGCATTAACGTGCCTTGAAGAGAGTGAGACTGCCAACACTCGTTGCGGGACCTAAGGCTTCCGCCATAAACGAAGCCTGTAGGAGATTGCCGCGGGCTTCGCCCGCGTAACGACGCCGACCGTATTGACAGTCTCGAAGCAGGGTGGTAACGCGGGAATTTAAAAGTCTCGTCCCTCGGGGGCGGGACTTTAGCTTTTTACAGGGGGGAGAAACATGTTCAATCCGGTAACCAGCCGGGTCAATTTCCCGGAGAACGAGAAGAGGATACTCCAGTGGTGGCGGGAGCGGCGCGTCTTCGAGAGGAGCGTCGAGAACCGCAAGGGCGGGCCCCGCTTTACCCTGTATGAAGGCCCGCCGACGGCCAACGGCAACCCCGGCATCCACCACGTCCTGGCGCGCGTCTTCAAGGACATCATCCCGCGCTACAAGGCGATGAAGGGCTGCTACGTCCCCCGTTTCGCCGGGTGGGACACGCACGGCCTGCCGGTGGAGCTGGAGGTCGAGAAAGAGCTGGGGCTGTCGTCCAAGTCCCAGATCGAGCAGTACGGCATCGCCCGGTTCAACGCCCGCTGCCGCGAGAGCGTGTTCCGCTATCTGAAAGAGTGGAACGCCATGACGGAGCGCATCGCCTTCTGGATCGACCTGGAACACCCCTACATCACCATGGACAACAGCTACATCGAGTCGGTCTGGTGGTCCCTCAAGCAGATGTGGGACCGCGGGCTTATCTACCAGGGCTACCGGGTGACGCCCCACTGCCCCCGCTGCGGCACCTCGCTCAGCTCCCACGAGGTCGCCCTTGGCTACAAG
>JACPQH010000052.1 GCA_016190585.1 Chloroflexota bacterium
CAGTCGCCGCCGCGGGCGCGGTGGTAGGACTCCAGGGAGGGGGTGGCGCTGCCCAGCACCAGGCTCGCGCCGGTCAGCTCGGCCAGCCGGACGGCGGCGTCGCGGGCGTGATAGCGTGGCGAGTTCTCCTGCTGCTTGTAGGTCCACTCGTGCTCCTCGTCGATGATTATCAGGCCCAGGTCGGGCTGTGGCGCGAACAGGGCGCTCCGGGCGCCGACCACGACATCGCACTCCCCGGCCCTTATCCGGCGCCACTCGTCATACTGCTCGCCGAGCGAGAGCCGGCTGTGCAGCACCGCCACCCGGCCGGGGAAACGCGCGGCGAAACGCGCGATGGTCTGCGGCGTCAGCGATATCTCCGGTACCAGCACGATGCCCTTTTTACCGAGCTTCACCGCCTCGGCCAGCGCCCGCAGGTAGACCTCGGTCTTGCCGCTACCGGTCACGCCGTGAAGCAGGAAGACCTTCGGTTTGGAGACGAGGCCCGGTCTGATGGCGTCCAGGGCGGCTTGCTGGGGAGAGGTAAGCGTCAGCGAGGTTGAAGGCTCGGCAGCACCCAGCGCCTGAGGCTTGCGCCTGACCTCGCGCGTCTCCGTTTTAATAACGCCCGCGCCGGCCAGGGCTTTGACTGATGCCGGCGGACACCCGGCCGCTTTCATCGCCGCCGCGGCAGGCGCGGCGCGTCCCTCGAAACCGTTGAGAAAATCGATAAGCGCGGCCTGCTTGCCGGCCCGCTTCTGCCTTAGCTCCTGGCTGAGCCGGAGGGCCTCTTCCGGCGGAACGGCCAGGCTGAGGAAGGCCACCTTTTTAGCCTTCACCCGGGAACCCGCCAGCTCGTAGCGCCTTGACGCCAGACCCCGCTTTACCAGGCCGGCCACGGCGAGCTGGGCCTTCCGCTTGCCCAGCAGCTTCTCAATCTCTTTCAGTTCGATGCCGCCGGGCGTCAAGCGGTCGAGGGCTGACCGCTCCTCGGGGCCAAGCAGGGAGGTATCTTCAGGCGTTTGCTGCGGCTCGACGAAGGTGATGGTCTGGCGCTCGAAACCGGGCGGCAGCATCAGGGCCAGCGCCTCGAAAGGCGAGGACAGGTAGTGGTCGCTTAGCCACCGGGCAAGCTCGACCCGCGCTTCGGTGAGAAGGGGCCCGCTGCCGATGGCGGCCAGGACATCGCGGGTGTTCTCCACGCCGGGAACGGGCGGCATCCCGGTAACGATTCCCTGGAGTGTCCGCGCGCCGAAGGGCACCAGGACGCCCCACCCCACCCCCACCCGCAGGTTATCGGGGACGGAGTAGCTGAAGGTCTGGGAGCGGGCAGCCGGCGAATTTACCGCGACCTCGGCATACCTCATTCGCGGCTCACGCAGGGCGGTTTAGGCTGCCGGCTGCTCTGGAGCTTCCGCGGCGGCGGGCGGGAGCGAGGCTTCGGGCGCCGGCGGAGCCGCGGTCTCTACCGGCGGGACTTCCCCGGCTGCGGCTGCCTCCAGCGCGGCCTTCTTCCTGTCCAGTCGCTTTTCCTTGATGCGCGCGGCTTTCCCGCTGAGGCCGCGCAGGTAGTAGAGCCGGGAGCGGCGCACCTTGCCGTGTCTGATGAGCTCGACGCTCTCGACCATCGGGGACAGGAAAGGGAAGGTCCGTTCCACGCCCACGCCGTAGGCTACGTGCCGGACGGTAAAGCTGGCGCTGGCGCCGCCGCGCCGGATCTTTATCACCACGCCGTTAAAGGCCTGGAGACGCTCCTTCCCGCTCTCGACTATCCGGGAATGCACCCGGACGGTGTCGCCGGGGGCGAGCTCGGGAATCTTGGGATTTGGATTGGCTTCAACCAGAGAAAGGTTCATATCTTTACTCCTGCCTGTTAATCACCGGTTCCGCGGCCAGCAGCCGCCTGATTATCTTCGTGTCCTGCTCGTCAAGCACGGCCCGCTCCAGGAGGTCCGGCCGCCGCTCCAGCGTCCGCCGGATGACATCTTCCCGCCGCCACCGGGCGATGCGGGCGTGGTCGCCGGACAGCAGCACCTCGGGTACCGGCCATTCCCGGTAGACGGGCGGCCGGGTGTACTGGGGGTATTCAAGAAGGCCGCGGGTGTGCGATTCCTCGACGGGCGAGAACTCCGAACCGAGCACGCCGGGCACCAGCCGGATAACGGCATCCATGACCACCAGTGCCGGCAGCTCGCCGCCGGTCAATACGTAGTCGCCGATGCTGATCTCGTCGGTGGCCAGGCAGCGGACGCGCTCGTCAACGCCCTCGTAATGGCCGCAGATCAAGACCAGGCGCGCGCAGCTGGAAAGCTCCCGGGCGATGTCCTGGGAAAAGAGCCGCCCCTGCGGCGTGAGCAGGATAACGGGCGCCCCTTTTTCCGGTCCCAGGGATTCGACCGCCTCGAAAATCGGCTCGGGTTTGAGCACCATGCCCGGTCCGCCCCCGTAAGGATAGTCGTCAACGGTATGATGCCGGTCATGGGCAAAATCGCGGAAGTTGACCACATTGACGGCAAGCCGCCCCTGGTCGATCGCCCTTCTGAAGATGCCGGCGCTGAACGGGGCCTCGAACATATGGGGGAAAAGGGTCAATACATCAATACGCATGGCTAGTCTTTGATAACGTGCTCGGTTATCCGCCCGTGAATCGTGTCCACGGCGTGCGGTATCACCGGCAGGATAATCTCAAGGCACTCCCGGACGGCCCGGGGGCTGCCCGGCAGGTTGACGATAAGGCAGCCATGCCTCACTCCTGCGACCGCCCGGCTGAGGACGCTGGTCGGGGCCTTGTCCAGGGTCTTCAGCCGCATGACTTCCGCCAGGCCGGGCACCGGCTTCTCGATTACGGCGAGAGTCGCCTCAGGGGTGACATCGCGCGGGGCCAGGCCGGTGCCGCCGGTGGTGATGATGACGTCGGCGCGGTCGCTGTCAGCCCACTCGATGAGCTTCGCCGAGATGACCGCCTGCTCATCGGGGACAATCTCGTACCCGGTGACGCGGCAGTCCCGGCCGGACAGCATCTCGCGGATGGTCGGGCCGCTCTTGTCCGCCCGTTCCCCCCGGGCGCCCTTATCGCTGATGGTCAGTATCGCGGCGCTAAACATAATCTACAAAACAAGCTATTTTACCATAACCAGCCTCAGAGAAAAAGTCTGTGGCAACCTGACGAGGGGCAGATTTGGCGCCGGGTGCCGGCGGCCGCCTTCCGTGTAAGGGGGGAGGGGGGCTCCTCTTTGCGAGGAGCCCCCCTGTTGATTCTAGCTTACCACGAGCTGCCCCGTCATAATCGTCGGATGGGCGTCACACCGGAAAAAGTAGGCGCCGGGGGTGGCGGGCGCGGTGAACTGGTAGGTGATAGCCGAAGGACCGGTTATCAGCTGACCGACGAAGATGGGTGTGGCAGCGGTGGCGTTGGTGTAGACAGCGAAGTTGTGCGGGATGCCCGGGTCCATATTCATGAAGTTGACGCTTACCTGGGCTCCCGCGGGCAGGTTAATGATGCTGGTATCAAACGCGATGTTCTGCGCCGTCAGGTTAAGAATGACCTGCGGGGGTGGCGTGGGGGTCGGCGTGGGCGACGGTGACGGCGTCGGTGAGGGACTCGGGCTGGGTGACGGGCTGGGGGTGGGAGAAGGCGATGGCGAGGCGGCGGGAGTGACGGTGGGGCTGGGCGTGGGAGTTGGTGTGGGTGTGGGTGTGGGCGTAGGTGTAGGGGTAGGAGTAGGCGTAGGAGTGGGTGTGGCTGGCGCGCCTAACCTGAGTGCCAGCAAGGTGGGGGTGCCGACCACGCTGGTCTGGCCGCCGCCGGCGCCCGCCGCCCAGATGATGGTGTCACCGGCCACCGCCGGGAAGCTGTTGATGCCCGCGGGAGCCTGGAATGTCCAGACGATTTCGCCGGTCTCCCGGTCCATGGCGTACATCCTCCCCCGCAGGTCGGCGGTGAATACCAGGTCGTTAACCACGGTCGCCGCGCCCAGCGGCATGTAGTTCAGCTTCTGGATCCATAACGCGCGCCCGGTCGCTACCTCGATGGCGACCAGCTCCCCCTCGCCCTTGATGGGATCAAACCGGTCGAAATCGAGCGAGGTAGGCGTCCAGTAGGTGGCGTAGTTAATGACCGGCACGTACACCACCCCGTCGGCGTAAGACATCACCGTCTCCACCCCGCCGATGACGCCCGGAATAACCCGGGTGGTGCCCGGGGGCAACTGCCTGAGCTTGCTCTCCGGGTTGTGCTCGCCGACATCGGTGGCCCAGAGCAGGGCGCCGGTGTCACGGTTCATGGCGTAGACGGTGCCCATCTTGCCCGCGGTCAGCACGATGTCCTGCTCGACATCGTTTACCCTGGCCCTGGTGAGTATCGGGGAAATCTGGAGGTCGTGATCGAAGATATCGAAGGGCAAGACCTGGTTAAACCATTCCAGTTGGCCGGTAGCGTGGTCCAGCGCGACAAGGCTATCGGTATAGAGCGTGTCGCCGGTGAAGCTGGAGCCGTTAGGGTATTCCTCGGTACCGGGGAAGGGGGCGGGATTGGCGACAGACCAGAACATCCGTCCGGTCTCGGTATCAACGGCCGGCGGGTACCAGGCGCCGCCGCCGCTGTTGACCTCGGGGTTTCCGAAGAGGTCCGGCGACCTGACGGTGTCGAACTCCCATCTAATCTCGCCGGTATCCTGGTCGAGGGCGTACAGCACGCCGCGGCCTCCGGGTGCGTAGAAGACGTCGCCGGCGCCGGGCACGGTCGAGACGTAGACCAGGCCGTCGTAGGCCACCGGCTGGATATCAGCGCCGGTGGTGGGGATGTCGGAGAGGCGGGTCGCCCAGAGCTCGTCGCCGTTGTCGATGTCGAGCGCGGCCACGGTGTAAAGGTCTTTCAGCACGAATATCTTGCCCCAGCCTACCGCCGGGCCGTTAGGTCCTATGGTGGATTCGGCGTCGTAGTCGTGGCGCCAGATAATCTCCCCGTTTTGCCGGTTCATGGCGAAGACGTTAGACCGCATATCCTGGAAGTAGACGGTTTCGCCCAGTATCAGCGGATTGCTGCCGGCGGCCCCGCCGTAAAGCCCGGTACCGGGAATCTCGAACTGCCAGGCGATGCCGAGCGTGTTCACGTTAGTCGAGTTGATGGTCGAATTGGTCGTCGCCCGGGTGTTGGCGTAGTCGCGGTTCGCCAGAGGCCAGTCCCCGGCGTACTGGGTAATTTCCGGCGGTATGACCGCCGCGGGGCTCACGGTAGGCGCCGGCGATGGCGTTGCGGTCGCCGTGGGCGACGGCGTCGGCGTGGGCGTCTGTCCCGCAATCGGGGTCGCGTTCAAGGTGGCGAAGGCGGCCAGCAGGATGACCATTACGCCGGCCAGCACCGCCAGAATCCTGTCCCTAAATCGTCGCATGACTATCTGCCTCCTGTTTCAATTTTTTAGCTGGTGAGGTGTACACGTCGAAGGGCTGCCTCCTTCCCGCCGGGCTGATCGAGGACGCTGCCGGGCAGAAAAATTATCCTCTACTATCTATTAGGGCAGCGGCGGAGCGTAAACCTTATGCGTAGCTCTACCTATTCCGGTGTCAGCTTAACCCTGTATGAGGCATGGGGCAGCCGTGGCGAGGCGCGTTCAAGAGGGACTCTAACGGAAAAGAGGGAAGACCGGCGGGGGTGCGGGATATCAGAGTATGGCGCGAAAGAGCAAGGCGAGCAGGGCGGAGATACCCGCGCAGGCGGGGAAAGTGAGCACCCAGGCGCTGATTATCTCCCGGCCGACGCCCCAGCGCACGGCGGACAGCCGCCGGCTGGCGCCGACCCCCATGATGGCGGTGTTGATGGTGTGGGTGGTGGAGAGGGGAATACCGAGAAACGAGGCGAGCTGGATGGCCGTGGCCGCCGCCGTCTCCGCGGCGAAACCGTGTACCGGTTCCAGCTTGGTGAGCCCGAAGCCCATCGTCCTGATGACGCGCCAGCCGCCGACGGCTGTGCCCAGGCCCATCACCCCGCCGCACAGCAGAATGACCCACAGCGGGACGTAGAACTCCGGCAGGACGCCGGCGATGAACAGGGCCAGGGCGAAGACGCCCATGAATTTCTGGCCGTCGTTGCTGCCGTGGCTGAAGGCCATAAAAGCCGAGGAGACAATCTGGAGCCGCCCGAAAACAGAGCGCACCATGCCGGGATTCGCGCGCTGCAGGACCCAGTAAAGGGCCACCATCATGAGCAGCGCCAGCACGAACCCCAGGATGGTGGAAAAGCCGAGGCCGATTATGACCTTTTGCCAGCCTGCCCAGAGCAGGGCCTCGGGGCCGACGGCGACGATGGCCGCCCCCGCCAGGCCGGATACCAGCCCGTGTGAGATGCTGATAGGCAGTCCCATAAGCGTCGCCACGCCGCCCCAGATGGCGATACCGAGGACGGCGGCGGCGACTACCGGCATCCCCACGCTTTCGGGCTTGATGATCCCGGTGCCGATGGTGGCCGCCACCGCGGTACCGGTCAGCGCGGCGCCCAGGATGTTCAGGACCGCCGCCATGATGATCGCCTGCATCGGGCGCAGTACCCTGGTGGAGATAACAGTGGCGATGGCGTTGGGAGCATCGTTCCAGCCGTTGACAAACTCAGCGACCAGTATGAAGACGATAACAAGAAGCAGGGTCCAGGTTACCGTGTCGTTTTACTCCCGTCCGGCGGAATGGGCTGCTTGTTTTTCAAAGTCTCAGCCCATTATAAGGCATGAGCCGGCCAAATAGAAGGGGGGCCGCCGGGCCGCCGCTACCCCGCCCGGGATAGCGCTTTCACCGCCACCTTCCGGTAGACCTCGCCGGGGGAACGGCGCTGGCCGTTGACGGAGAGCAGGTCACTATCAACCGAGATGCCGAAGAGCCGCTCGTTTTCCTCGAGATAGGGCAGTATAAGCCGCCAGTCCGTCCCGGTAAGGGGGTAAAACTCGCCGCCGTTAAGCTGCTCGCGGACGAGCATCCCGTGCGGATCGCGCACGAAGATAGCCCCGCCCGAAGCGAGCGAGAAGAGGTTGGCGCCGGGATAAGGCGCCGGTTGCTCGCGGACGCGGCCGGCATCATCGAACTCGATCCCGTTGAGTATCACGAAGCCGCCGCCGTTATCCGGGTCGCCGGCCATGAAGGACTCGGCCAGAAAATCCAGGCAGGTGCCGTTGATGACCACTCGCGGCCGCCCGACGGCGTTGATCAGGGGACGCCCGGCGGCGTTGCCCATGACGTAGACCTCGCCGCCCTTCGCCCCGTACATGAAGGCCTGGCCGACATCCCCGTAGATGACCAGGCGTCCTTGCTTCATGATCTGGGCAAGCTGGTCCTGCGCGCTGTCGTGGACATGGATTTCCATGCCGTCGATGCCTGAGGCCAGGTAGTCCCCGGAGCTGCCGTAGATGTCCATGCGGGCGCCGTCCGTATCCGGGCCGAACCCGCAGCCGTGAAAGCGCTGCCCTTTCAGGCCGTAGACGATGAAACGCCGCCAGCCCAGCTTGTAGGCCGCCACAGCCAGGCGGGCGTCGCAGTCGTCGCCTTCCGGCGGGAAGTCCCGAGCGTGAATCACCATCACTCGCTCGCCTTCCCGGGGCGGGCGGAGGCCGTGCCGGTTGTCCCACCCGGTGCGCGCGAAGCGGCTGGCGCCGCCGGCATCGATGGGGGCTGCCTTGTCCAGGACGGCGTCAAGGCTGCGGCGGATGAGGCACAGCAGCGCGCTGCGTCTCAAGGCGCCGGGGTTGAAGCGGCGGTCGTTCAGCCGGGTAAGCAGTTCGAGGACGCTCTCGCGGGCGCCGTCGTCCCGGCAGGCCAGGGTTTCCAGCTCGCCGAGCAAGCGCCGCCACCCCGCGAAGTCCCAGGACGCCGCGAGCGAGGTTATCTCCTCAAAGGCGGCGGCGGGGGCTTCCCTGACTTTATCAAGCAGCGCCGCGTCAGGGACGACCGGCGTCGAAGTATCGCCTGCGATGCGGTACTCGCCGGGCGGCGTGAGGACCGGCTTGCCGAACTTGTCGCGGCAGGTCAGGGAAACGGGCCCGCCATTCCTGGCGATGGTGAAATTAAACGCGCCGCCGTCGGTATGGCTGCCGCCGCGGGCGTTCCAGTAGCGGTCGGCTACGGGGCGGAAGCGCGGGTCTTCCGCGGAAATGGCGCGCAGCGTGGCATCTATCGCCTGTTTCTCCGAGGCGATCAGGCCGATGCTGGCCTCGCCTTCCTGGAGGGCGAACACCTGGGGGCGCAGCATGGCGGTATCGGTGATGCCCAGCAGGCTGTAGCGGCCCTCGTCGGGCTGGCTCCGGGCGATGATAAAGAACCAGGGGCCGTCCGGCGCGCAGTGCTTGTGCAGCCGCTGCACCTGCCGGTAGGCGCGCTGCTTGTCCTCCGGCAGGCGGTCGAAATCAAGCTCGGTGGTAGGCGCGAGGCCTTCGATGACATACTCCAGCGGGTAGCCGTAGACGCGCGTCCACAGGTCGAAGAGCTGCACGGATACCTCGGTGTCGGTAAGGAACTGCGGGATGATGTGGTGCTGGCGCAGGTACTCGGTGACGCCGTAGTAGTTGGCGAAATCGCCGTTATGCACCAGGGCTTCGTTCATGCCGATAAAGGGGTGGGCGCCGCCGGGGTGCCAGACCCGGCCCTTGGTGGGATAGCGCTGGTGGGCGATCCACACCCGGGCGCGGAGGTCTTCCAGGCCGTAGTACTGGACGACGTGTTCGGCATAGCCGACTACCTTGAAGATCATCAGGTCGCGGGCGTGGGACAGCACGAAAGCGCGCTTCGTGCCCAGGGAGGCGTAGAAACGCTGGTTGAGCCGAAAGCTGTTCTGGTAAACGAACTCATCTTCGCGGGCCCGCGCCGTCAGCTCGGCGAAGCCGTTCGTCCCGGAGAACCTCGCCAGGGCCTCGGTCTTCGCCCGGACGAAGTAGCGCACGATATCAGACGGCCGGACAGGCAGTCCGAGCTCGCGCCAGTCGGCGGCCGGCGTTACGACCGTCTTGTGCCGGACATCGAAATGGGGCAGCACCGACTCCGCTTCGACCTCGGCGGCGGCTTCCGGTTCGAGCAGGGCAACCTGCAGGATGTAGCTGTCGCGCAGGGTGGCCTCGTCCACCCCGAGCTGGGCGGCGTCCAGACAGGCGCAGGCGACGCCGCCGCCCTTGCCGTTACCCCGGTTGTGCATCTGGACGGAGGGCTCGAAGATGTGCCGGCCGCGCACCGGCACGCTCGAAGCGAAGCCGACCACCCCGCAGCCGCCCTCCTCCGCCGGTTTCCCCGGCAGCGCGGGCGGCAGGCCGGAAGTGAGGTTCTTTCTTGATTCTATAATGGCGCTTGCGATGTCCATATGTCTGCTCCCTGACTTTCTTTAGACCCCTTGAGGCTGTCGGAAAATCGCATCCTGAGGGTGCGAAGTACCCGAAGGGTCCTCGCTGCGCTCAGCCTGACATTTTTCATACAGCCTCCGGAAGTACCGGTATTTTCCATCTCCTTACCGATATTCGGCGGCCGGCTGGCGGTCCGCCACCTTGTCGCCGAGATAGTCCAGGTGCACCATGAGGTCGGCGCGGCCCACCAGCTCGGCAACGCTCCTCATGCCGAAGCGCCACAGGATATCCTGGAGCTGGATGGCGTACGAGTGGAAGAGGTTGATCAGGCGCTGGCGCGCCCAGGGAACGGAGAAGGCCTTGGAGAGCTGCGGGTCGGTAGTGGCGATGCCGCGCGGGCAGCCCCGCCCGCTCTCGCAGCGCCCGCACCGGATACACTCCAGGCCGACGATATCCGCCGTGCCGAGCACCACCCCGTCCGCCCCCAGGGCGATGGCCTTGGCGATGTCCCAGGCCGAGCGAATGCCGCCGGAGGCGATCAGCGTGACGCGGTCGCGGATACCCTCTTCGAGCAGGAACCGGTGCACCTTGGGTATGGCGTATTCGATGGGCATGGCGATGTTCTTCTTGGCGATGTCCGGGGCGGCGCCGGTCCCGCCATAGCTGCCGTCGATGTGGACGATATGCGCCCCGGCGTAGTAGCTGCCCACCGCCACCATGTCGACATCGGTCGGGCTGGACACCTTGACCGAGACCAGGGCGCGGGGGTTGACCTCCTTGATCCAGTCCACGTGCTTCTTGTGGTCCTCCACGGAGTACACCGAGTGGAAGGGGAACGGGGAGAAAAGCGAGCTGCCCGCGACGGCCTCCCGGATACGGGCGACGGCAGGCGTCACCTTGTCGCCGAGCAGGTGCCCGCCGAGTCCGGGCTTGGCTCCCTGGGCGTACTTGAACTCGACGATACGGACGCGCTGGATGGTCTCTTCCCGCACGCCGAACAGCCCGGTCGCCACCTGGGTGATAACGTTGTCATCATACTGCGTCAGGACATCAGGGTAGCCGCCCTCCCCGGTACAGGTGAACGAGTTAACGGCCCGATACCCTTCGGCGCGGCCGGCCATGGTGGTCAGCGAGATGGAGCCGAAGCTCATGCCGCCGCCGTAGAACGGCACGCCGAGGCGCACCTGCGGCCGGTTATCGTCGCGGCGGTTCAACGGCAGGGACAGGTCCACGTCCTCCGGCTTGAAACCGGCGTCAGCCGGCGCGGCGGGCAAGACGAGCTCCAGGCGGTCGAACCCCCCGCCCGAGGCCCCCACCCGGTACTCCAGCCCGTTATCCGGCGGCCGGCCAGTCTCGGCCTGGATCCAGGTGCTCACCAGGAGGTCGGCCGTCCAGCGCGGGTCGCCGAAGGTCTCCCACAAGGGTTCGGGTATGACGCTGATATTCTGCGCCGGGCAGGTATCCACGCAGCAGTCGCCCTGGTGGCGGCACGCTGCCACTCCCGGGCAGCGCCACGCCTGGGGCTTGAGCGGCCTGCCGCTCGCCGATTTGCGGAAAACGCCCTGGCGGCAGACCTCGTAGCACCGGCCGCAGTTAATGCAGCGCGTGTCTTTGACCACTTTGTACTTGCTCAGCCGGTTCCGGTAGCGGGAGGGGGTGGCCTTAACCAGCTCCCGCAGCGGCGGGAAATCGTGGTCAGGCGCCGCCGGGCGCACGCCGCTCAGGTCAACACCGGCGGGCAGTGTCCGGCCGGCGAACAGGGGCCCGAAGTTCTCCCGCTCCAGGTCCTCGAAGAACATGGCGCGGCCGACCTCGCCCCGCAGGCGGCAGACCTCCCTGATGCCCATGGCGCCCATGACCTCGATGAGCTGGTCATGCCAGGAGCCGACCAGGTTGATGATGCGCTGGGTAGCGTAGTCCACCGGTACGGCTTCCATGTGGACCGGGCAGCCGTCGCGGCACTCGCGGCAGAGGCAGCACTCGAGCGCCGCCATGGCCGCCAGGTCGATGCCGACCGCGTCCGCCCCACAGATGATAATCTTGGCCATATGCTCGGCCAGGGCGATGCCGCCCGAGACTATCAGGCTGACGCGGTCTCGCGCGCCGTCCTTTACCAGTCCCAGGTGTACCTCGCGCACCAGCTCGGTTACAAAGTCGCCGGCGCGCTCGCCGAAGCCGCGGCCGCCGCGGTCCGCCTGGAGGTGCAGCACCTCCGCGCCGCGGCCGGTGAGCTCGGCGGCCCGGGCGGCGGCGTTCTCATTGAGCGGCAGGCGTATCGAGATAATCGACTCCGGGTTTCGCTGCTTCAGCCCGGCCAGCGCGCCGGCCAGGCCGGGTGTCCAACCCAGCTCGACCAGCGGCGCGCCGAGACCATCAGCATCTCCCCCGGCCGCGTCAATGCGCGTGATTAGGGAATCCTTGTACGGGGCCAGCGTCCCGCGGGCCTCGTCAGCGGTGGCCACGGCCAGCGTACCCAGGGCGGCCGCCGCCCGCGCCAGGGCCTCGCGCACCTGCCCGCCGGCCAGCGACAGCGGCGCCATATCAAGGATGACCGGTACCGGTATCGCCACGAAGCGGGCGCCGCCGGGGAGCAGCTCGCCGTCTGCCACGAAGCGGAGCCGCTCCGGCCGCCGCCCGAGCTCGATCAGGGTGCTGATATACTCCCGGCCGTGAATGCCGTCACGGGTCGGCCGGACAATCTCGGACATGTCCGTCCACATCCGGTCGAAGCCGGGTCCGGTGAACGGCCCGCGGTAACCCGAGCCGGAGACGGGGATCTTGCCGGTCTCGGCCTGGTTCCAGATACGGCGGATGATGTCCGGCGTCCAGTAGTCATCACCCAGGGCGGCGAACCGCGAGCTGGGCACCCGCCCCAGGATGTTGCCCTTGCACTCCTGGACGCAGCGCAGGCAGTTGCCGCAGAGGTTATCGCCGGTATCCAGCGCCTGGCCGGTGTCAAACTGGCGCTGCGCCCAGACGTTGTACACGCAGGCGGAGTACTTGACGCAGCCGGAGCAGTGCAGGCACTGGCCGACCTCCAGCGTCGAGTACGGTCCCACGGGCTCGAACCGGGGAGGCGTCGTTTTGATATTTACCTTGTACTTCGCGGGCATGGCGCCACCATCCTTTGCGGTATTAGCGGGCCCCGGCCGGGCTCTTCACGGGGCTGGGACCGAGCCTGGCGAAGGCAGCCGCGGCTTCCGCGGTCAGCGCCGCGAGCCCGGCGGCCGTCAGGCCGTCCCCGGCGACGAGCAGGAGCCGGCCGGCCCCGAGGCCGACTTCTTCCAGGAGGCCTTGCGTGTATCTTATGCGGCCGGCGGCGCACGAGGTGCCGAACAGGGACTGGCACGCCTCGCGCGCGCAGGTGACGACGAGGATGCCGTCGGCGCCATTCTCGAAGAGCCTGACCAGGTGCCGCGGTTCGATGGCGACGCCGCAGGAGATACGGATGAAGCGCACGCGGCGGCCGCCGTCTTCCGCCCAGCCCTCGCGCGGGTAGAACCCCGGCTCCAGGGTACGGCCGCAGCAGAGCACGGTGATTTCCGGTACAGCCTTCATCCGGGCCTCCTTTACGGTAATAGGAAACTGTATTCCGTATTTTCGCCTGTTTTCCCCGGTTTTGTCAAGACGGCTCCACGCGTAAACCTTGCGTAAACCTTGATATTTTCTTGATACTTTTGCCCGCCGTCTTGACACCGTTTTGACCGGCTTGCCTTTAAAATGTCCATAACCGCATGACATCCAATGCGAAAACTGAGGAGGTAGACCGATGTTTGGCAAAAAGAAGACCGCGGAGACCGTCGAGAAGCTGCCCGGGCCGGGTGCCATACCCAACTTTATCCAGCGCTCCCTGGTGACCGATTACAAAATGGACGCCGAGCTGGCGGCGCTCCTGAAGTCGGTTGTCTTCCGGAGCGGGAACAACGGCACCGGCATCCGGATATTCGATGAGTCCGAGGCCCTGGCCAAGAAGGTGGCGGTCAAGGACTTCACCACTCTCGAAGCGCACCCGGACCTGGTCATCTACGAGGGGAGCTATGACGAGGGCTCGAAGAAGCTGAAACTGGAAGAGAAGAAGAAGGTCAGCGCCGACACGCCGATTTACACCGAGCACGAAATCCGCCAGAAGATCGAAGCGATGACCGAACCCGGCAGCACCGTCTTTTTCTACATGGCCGCCGGCCCGACGCACGGCGGTCCCCTGGGCATGGGCGCCGCCGTCATCGAGCTCAACGCCGCCTATCCCGGCAAGCACCAGAAGAAATATATCGCTTACATGGCGGACGTGGTGGACATGCTGCCGGTGGGCAAGGGCCAGAAGCTGTTCGATACCGACAAGGCCAAAGACGTCGCCAGTTGGGTTAAGAACGCCCACCATAAGCGGATGTACAGCGCCTGAGGCGATCCTCGGTAAAACTCCTCGCGGGGGAGGGCGTGCCAGACGGTTGGGGCTCTCCCCTGTAACGCCCCCTCCCCAGGAATAGCCGGGGACGGTTTTTCCCCATGAACTTCAGTTATGTTAATATTATCTCAGCGGTTGACGCTGGCCGCTGGAGCGTGACGGCGGCTCCGGCCTGCCGTGAAGAAATGGCTATGGGGGGCGTTATCGCCGGGCATATGAAGCCGAATTGGGCGCCGAAAGGGGATTCCTTCCGCAACTGGCGGGGGTATGTGCTGGGCCTGGGCCTGGTGGGCCTGGTTACCTTTATCGGCCTCAATGTCCACATCTTCTTTGACATGACCAATATCGCGATGGCCTACCTGCTGGCCGTCGTCATCACCGCCGTCGCCGCCGGGCTGGGCCCTTCCGTCCTGGTCTCCGTCACCAGCGTCATCATACTTGACTTCATCTTCGTGCCCCCCTTTCTCAACCTGGGCCCGCCGGAGATGGGATACATCTTCTCCCTGCTGGTATCCCTGCTGGTCGGGGTAATCATCAGCTCGCTGACGTCCCAGGTACGCCGCCAGACCCAGAAGGCGCTGCAGAACGAACACCAGACGGCGGTCCTCTACGGCCTGAGCCGGACGCTGGCCAACAGCATCGGCCTGGACAATACCATCCGGGAAATCGTCAGCGGCGCCCGGCAAATACTGGGTAAAGACGCGGTTATCTTCCTGCCGGACGCTCACGGCCCGTCCAGGAATTCCCCGGGGCACCGGGATACCGCCATCGGTACCAGCGAGTCCGCCGCCGGCCTGCTTCCGAACGGCCCTGCCGGGCCGAACGGCGACGCCAGGACGCGGCACTTTCCCCTGGTCTCCGCCGGCAAGACAGTGGGCGTCCTGACGATTCCCGCGGAGGCCCGCTTCACGGCGGAACATGAGAGGCTGCTCCAGGCGTTCGCCGACCTCGCCGCGGTCTCCATCGAGCGTACGCAGCTCGCCGAGCAGGCCAGGCACGCCGAGGTCATGAAAGCCACGGAGCGGCTGCAGACCGCCCTGCTCAACTCGATATCCCATGACTTGCGCACGCCGCTGGTATCCATCATCGGCGTCCTCACCAGCCTCCAGGAGGAGGACATGGACCTGGATGACGCCGCCATGAAGAGCCTGGTACAGGTGGCGCGCGAGGAATCGGAGAGGCTGAACCGCCTGGTCACCAACCTGCTTGACCTGTCGCGCATCGAGGCGGGTGCGATACGCATCTCCCGGCAGTCTACCGACGTGCGCGATCTTATCGGCGCCGCCCTGGAACAGCTTGTCAGGGAAGCCAACCGGCACCCGGTGCACATCGACATCCCGGCGCAACTGCCTTTCGTACCGGTGGATTCCGGTCTCATGGTGCAGACCCTGGTCAACGTCCTCGATAATGCCTTCAAATACTCCTCCCCGGGCTCCCCGATCGACATAACCGGGCGGCAGGCGGGCGGCGAGGTCCATATCGAGGTCGCCGACCGCGGTACAGGCATACCGGCGGAGGACCTGGCGCACGTTTTTGACAAGTTCCACCGGGTGCAAAACGCCGGCAACGAGACCGGCACGGGTCTGGGGCTCTCGATTTGTAAAGGTATCGTTGAGGCGCACGGCGGGCGGGTGGCCGCGGAGAACCGCCCGGGAGGCGGGACGGTGATTCGCTTGGTCCTGCCGGCAGGGGAACATGGGCCAAAATAAGGCGCGCGTGATGATCGTCGACGACGAGCAGGCCATCCGCCGCTTCCTGCACGTCGCCCTGGCCGCACAGGGCTACACCATCTTCGAGGTGGCTTCGGGCCAGGAGGCGATAAGCGGGGCCGCCGCCCACAAGCCCGAGATAATCATCCTCGACCTGGGCCTGCCGGACATCGACGGCGTTGAGGTAACGCGCCTGCTCCGCCAGTGGACCCAGGTGCCTATCATTATTTTGTCGGTCAGGGGCGCCGAGTCCGACAAGATCGCCGCGCTGGATGCCGGGGCGGATGATTACCTGACCAAGCCCTTCGGCATCGCCGAGCTGCTGGCCCGGCTGCGGGCCGGCCTACGCCGCGCCCTCCGGCCCCAGGGCGAGCCGGTCTTTGCCAGCGACGACCTGAAAGTCGACCTGGCCCAGAGACTGGTGACGGTCGGCGGGCGGGAGGTGCAGCTAACGCCGAACGAATACGAGCTGCTGCGGTCCCTTGTCACGCACGCGGGCCGGGTGCTGACGCACCACCAGCTGCTGCGCCAGGTCTGGGGCGGCGCCTACGAGCAGGAGTTCCACATGCTGCACGTGAACATCAGCAACCTGCGGCGGAAAATCGAGCCCGATCCCGCCCGGCCGCGCTACATCGTCACCGAGCCGGGCGTCGGCTACCGCCTGAGGGCGGCGGAAACCGCCAGCTGACCGCCGGGCGTCTCGGGAAACGTGTTGACGGACAAAACCGCGCTCACCCGCCGGAACACAGACTGACCCCGCTGTAGGAACCATTTAAGGGTCATTTCCACAGTAACAGCACGGCTCCCGCCTCTGTCAAACCCGGCCCAGACGCGACGGACGTGGGTAGCCGGCCAGCCGCGAGCCTGACCGCCTGGCGTCAAAGGTACTGGTAGAAAGGTCAGCAGCTTGACTTCGCGCCGGTGTACCCATATCATAACATTACTGTTTCCCGGACTCGTGGGACTGTTGATGTTTGGAGCCGGTTAGTGAACCGTGTGATGATCGTTGATGACGACCCGGACATTCTCCGCCTGGTCAAAACGGGCCTGACCAAGGTTGGTTTCGAGGTGACCGAAGCGGAGAGCGCGGAGGCGGCGCTGGCCGCCGCGGTGGCGGCGAAGCCCGACCTCGTCATTACCGACGCCATGATGCCGGGCAAGGACGGCTACGAGCTGTCGCGGCAGCTCCGCCGCATGCCGCAGACCTCGGGAATGCCGATTATCATGCTCACTGCCCTCCAGGGGGAACAGGACGCCCTGAAGGCTTTTCGTGACGGCGTGGACGATTTCGTCACCAAGCCGTTCAGCATGCCCATCCTCCGGGCCCGGGTTACCGCGCTGCTCAGCCGCGCCCAGGCCTTCCAAGGCGCCCGGACCGCCGAGCCAACGCCAGTCGTGGAAGCGCCGCCGCCGCCCGTCCGGGTGGCTACCGGCGTGGAAAGCCTGGATAAAGCCCTCGGCGGCGGCATGCCGCGGGGCATCAACATCCTGCTCACCGGGGAGACCGGGGCCGGCAAAAGCTACCTGGCGCGGCGCTTTATCGCGGCCGGGCTGGCCGGCGGCGAGCGGTGCATGACGATAACCCTGGACGATGACCCGGTACTGGTAAGGGCTAGCCTGGAGTCCCTCCTGGAGAAACCGCTGGCGGAATACGAGGGTAACGGCAGCTTCCGGCTGGTGGACTGCTATAGCTGGAGCCGGGGGCTGGTGAAGGGCAATGAAAGGTTCGCCGTGACCGGCTCCCTGGAGCTGAACCAGCTCGTCAGCGTAATCGCCGATGCCGGCGCCGAGCTCGGCCAGACCGTCACCCGCAAGCTCGGCGGGCGGCGCGTGGTGGACTCGGTCAGCAGCATGTTCATCAATTTCGAGCTGGCCTCGGTGCAGCGTTTCCTGGCCCAGCTCGCCCGCACCGCCTCCAGCTACGGCGGCGTCTCGACCCTCTTTATCCTCGAGGAGGGCTCGGTCGGCGCCCAGGCCGTGAACAACACCAAGTACCTGGTGGACGCGGTTATCGAGCTGAAGTACGAAGAACGTTACCTGGCCCGGGTGGTAAACATGAAATGGTCCAAGTTCTCCAGGGAATGGGTCTCTATCGAAGACCAAATCTGACCTCTGAGCGTGTCCGTAAGGGGGAGGTATGACTTTCATAGAGAAATACCCGAAACTGCTCGATATCGGTGAAGATGAGGCCAGGGTCTACGGCTTTCTGGACCGGGAAGGCGAGTCGCCGGCCAAGGTCATCAGCGAGAAGTGTCATATCCCGTACTCGCGGATACACCGGGTGCTCTACGGCCTGCTCCAAAAGGAGCTGGTCATCAGCCGGGGCGAAGCGCCCAAGCTCTTCACGCTGCGCTACAAAGACCCGGGATTGATAAAGCGAATAGGCGTAAAAAAACACTGGCAGAAGATATAAGGAGCGATATGGAGATCGAGAGGGTGCCTACCGGCGTACCCGGACTGGATGAGCTGATCGAGGGCGGGCTGCCGCGCGGGCGGACCGTGCTCGTATCCGGCACCGCCGGGTCCGGGAAAACGACGCTCGGCGTCCAGTTCCTGTATGACGGCGTAACCCGGCACGGCGAGAGCGGCCTGTTTGTGACGCTCCAGGAAGAGCTGCCGGACCTCGCCCAGGACATGGCGCGCTATGGCTGGGACATCGACGCCCTGAGCCAGCAGGGTAAACTGGGCCTGATACAGTCGCCCGTCATGTTTGAGATCAGCCAGGAGAAGGCTGACATGGACAGCATCCTCGATATGATACACAAGCGCGCCATGGAGATCGACGCCCGGCGCATCGTGTTCGACTCGATAGCCCAGCTCGGCCTCCCTTATGCCGACCCGGTGGCGCTGCGGCGCGACCTGATGCGCCTGGGCGCCCTGCTGCGGGAGCTCGGGTGCACCACCCTGCTCATCACCGAGATGCCGGACGGCGGCCAGCGAATCAGCCGCTACGGCGTCGAGGAGTTCCTGGCCCAGGGCGTCGTCCTGATGCACTTCGCCCCCACTTACCGCGCCATCCAGATCGCCAAACTGCGCGGGACCAAGCATGATACCGGGATCCACAAGCTGCGCATGACGGAGAAAGGCATCGTGGTCTCCCCGGGGGAGAAGCCCTTTTAATCCGGGAAGTGATACACTGGTAGCATGGGCCCGGGAAATATCAACTGGTTTCAACTGGCGGTCCCCCTGGTCGGGTTTCTCATCATACTGGCGGCCGGGTACGCCCTGTGGCGCTTTTCCTGGGCCGCTTTTGACCGCTGGGCCGACCGGACACCCTGGCTGGGCGCCGGGATAATCTCCGAAGCCGCCAGGCGGCCCTCCTTCGTCTGGTTTTTCCTCATAAGCCTCCTGGTGGCCGTCAGGGTATCCGGCCTGTCGGCCATGTGGCAGTACGTGGCCGGCAACATCCTGTGGAGCGTCCTGGTGGTGTCGGTGGTCTGGGTTGCGGCGAAGGTCACCGGCGGCCTGTTCGACCTCTACTCCGCCCGGGGGCGGCGCTCGCCGGCGGTCACGGCCGTCCGGCGCATCGGTCTCGCCTGGGGGGTGGCGGCGGCGGTCCTGATTATCCTGGACCTGTGGGGCATCCCCATCACCACCGTGCTCCTCATGATCGGCATCGCCATCGCTTTCACCATCGTCCTGCTGCGCAACGTTCTCCCGGACATCTATGCCGGCATCCAGTTGAACGCCACCGAGCAGGTGAAAAAGCACGATTATATCAAGCTGGGCACCGGGGAAGAAGGCTACGTGGTTGACATCAGCCTGAGGACCACCCAGCTCCGGGCCATCGACGAAAGCCTGATTATCGTCGCCAACAGCAAGCTTATCCAGACCACCCTGGTCAACTACGGCCGTTACTCCCTGAAGGCCGAGTACGACAAGCTGAAGGTGTATACCGACCGTATCGAGGCGCTGATAAAAGAGGTGACCAGCCAGCGTGACGAGATCCAGGCCATTCTTACCAGCATGGCGGAGGGCATCATCGTGCTGGACCCGGCCAACCGCATCGTCTCGCTCAACCCCGCCGCCGAGCGTTTCCTGGGGCGCACGGCCGAGGAGCTTGCCGGCCGGAACATCGATCCGTACCTGCAGCTGGCCCCGGGCGAAACCACCGCCGTGCTCGCCCGGCAGGCCGCCGGTAGCGTCTTCCCGCTGAAGCGGCGGGTCGGCGACCTCGTTCTCAGCGTCAACATCGGCGCGGTGAAGGGGCAGTCGGGACGCACCATCTGCGCCATCCAGGACATCACCGAGCTGGACCGGCTGGACCGGATGAAAACCGAGTTCGTCTCCATGGTATCCCACGAGCTGCGCACGCCGCTGACCTCCATCAAGGGCTACGTGGAGATGGTGCTCGCCCGCGAGGCAGGCGATATCAACGACGAGCAGCGCAGCTATCTCGAGGTGGCGCGCTCCAACACCGACCGGCTGATCGTCCTGGTCAACGACCTGCTGGACATCTCCCGCATCGAGGCGGGCAAGGTCGAGTTGAACCTGCGGCCGGTGGCCCTTCAGGAGATTGTCGAGTCGGTGGCGCTCTCCTTCAGGAACCTGATCGAGGAAAAGGCGATGAGCCTGACGCTGGATATGCCGGAGACCCCCCTGCGGGTGCTGGCTGACGGCAGCCGTCTGGCCCAGGTGCTGACCAATCTGCTGAGCAACGCCCGGAACTACTCGCCCCGGGGCGCCTCGATCACGGTCAGGGGGCGCATCGCCGACGCCCAGGTCCGGGTGGACGTCCGCGATACCGGCATCGGCATCTCCGAGGAGGACCAGAAGCGGATTTTCACCAAGTTCTTCCGGGCGGACAACCCGGCAACCCGGCAGGTCAGCGGCACCGGCCTGGGCCTGAGCGTCGCCCGGTCCCTGGTCGAGATGCAGGGCGGCCGGATATGGGTGGACAGCGCCCCGGGTCAGGGCAGCACCTTCAGCTTCACGGTCCCCCTGCTGCCGGGCGTGAAAACGACTGTCCCGGACAAAAACCGGGCGGCCTCCTGACGGGTGGGACGGTAATCGCCATGGACACGCTCTGGTACAAGGACGCCATCATCTACGAGCTGCACGTCCGCTCCTTTTACGACGGTAACGGCGACGGCATCGGGGACTTCCCCGGGCTGACCCGGCGGCTCGACTACCTCAGAGACCTGGGAATCGACTGCATCTGGCTGCTGCCTTTCTACCCCTCCCCCCTGAAAGACGGCGGCTACGACATCTCCGATTTCTGCGGCGTCCACCCGGACTACGGTACCCTTGACGACTTCCAGAATTTCCTGGACGAAGCGCACCGGCGCGGGCTGCGCGTCTTCGCCGACCTGGTGGTGAACCATACCTCCAGCCAGCACCCGTGGTTCGAGGAAGCCCGCGCCAACCCGGACTCGCCGAAGCGCAGCTACTATGTCTGGAACGACACGCCCGACCGGTACCAGGACGCCCGCATCATCTTTCTGGACACCGAGGAGTCCAACTGGACCCTGGACCCGGTGGCCAACAAGTACTACTGGCACCGCTTCTTCAGTCACCAGCCGGACCTGAACTATGATAATCCCGAGGTGCAGGAGGCCATGTCCCAGACCACTTTTTTCTGGCTGGACAGGGGACTGGACGGCCTGCGCTGCGACGCCGTGCCGTACCTCTACGAGCGCGAGGGCACCAGCTGCGAGAACCTGCCGGAGTCTCACGCTTACTTCAGGGAGCTGCGCCGGCGGATCGATGCCCGGTACACGGACAAGGTCCTACTGGCCGAGGCGAACCAACTCCCTGACGATGTGCGCCACTACTTCGGCCGGGGCGACGAGTTCCACATGGCCTTCCATTTCCCGCTGATGCCGCGCATCTTCATGGCGCTGGCGCGGGAAAACCGCCAGCCCATCATCGACGTTATCGTGCGCACCCCGCCCATCCCGGAGACGTGCCAGTGGGGGCTCTTCCTGCGCAACCACGACGAGGTCACCCTGGAGATGGTAACGGAGCTCCAGCGCGCCTACATGTGGTACACCTACGCCGCCGACCCCCGCATGAGGCTGAACCTGGGTATCCGCCGCCGCCTGGCACCCCTGGTGGACAACGACCGGCGCAAGATCGAGCTGCTCAGCAGTATCCTGCTTACCATGCCCGGCACGCCGATTATCTACTACGGCGACGAGATCGGCATGGGCGACAACGTCTACCTGGGCGACCGGAACGGGGTGCGCACGCCGATGCAGTGGAGCGGCGACCGGAACGCCGGCTTCTCCCCGGCGGACCCCGAGCGCCTGCACCTGCCGGTGATAAGCGACCCGGTTTACGGCTACCAGTCGGTCAATGCCGACGTGCAATCCCGGCTGCCCAGCTCCCTGCTCAACACCATGAAGCGCCTGATCGCCGCCCGGAAGAGGCTGCCGGTCTTCGGCCGCGGCTCGATAGAGTTCCTGAAGCCCAGGAACAGCCGCATCCTGGCCTATCTCCGCCGGCACGCTAGCGAGAATGTCCTGGCGGTGCACAACCTGGCGGACTCGCCCCAGCCGGTGGAGCTGGACCTGGCCCGCTACCAGGGGGCGGTCCCGGTGGAGATGCTCGGGGGCACCCGCTTCCCGCGCGTCAAAGACCAGCCTTACGTTCTGACGCTGGCCCCTTACGGTTACTACTGGTTCCACCTGGAAAAGCCCGGCGGCAACGCCGGCGGTTGATACGGCGGCCCGGGGAGGTATTATGTGGGAGCCGGTCGGTCTCGGGGAAAAGAAGCTGGACTCTTACCGCGGAATCGTGGAGGACGCTTTGCTGGAGGATGTCCACCGCCTGGGGCGGGACCTCCGCGGCCTCCGCGTCTGCCACATCAGCCTGACGCCGTTCGGCGGCGGCATCTCGGAGATACTGTTCGCCCTGGTGCCCCTGGAGCGTGACCTGGGTATGCGGGTCGACTGGCTCACCAGCGGCGGCAGCGAGGATTTCTTCCGGCTGGGCAAGCAGCTCCACAACGCCCTCCAGGGCAAGACGGGCGAGCTGGCCGGCGTCGAGCGGGAGCTCTTCGAGCGCGTCAACCGGGAGAGCGCCCGGGAGTTCCCCGCCGACCGCTATGACGCCGTGATAGTCCACAGCCACAGCCTGCTGGCCCTGCCGCGCTACCTCGCGCCGGGAACGGCGCGCTGGGCCTGGCGCTGCCACCTTGACACCTCAAGCCCCGACCCCGGTGTCTGGGAGTTCCTGAGACCGTTCGTCGAGACCTTCCGGGGTGCCGTGTTCACCATGGAACAGTTCGTCCCGCGCGACCTGGCCGGCCCGCTGGTGCGCACCATCCAGCCGGCCATCGACCCGCTCAGCCCCAAGCACCGGGACCTGCCCCTGGCGGAGTGCGCCGATTTCGTCGCCGGCCTGGGCGTCGACCCGAAGCTGCCGGTGCTGCTGCACGTGTCCCGTCTCGACTCCTGGAAAGACCCGGCAGGCCTGATACGGAGCTATTACCGGGCCAAAGAGCAGGTGCCGGAGCTGCAGTTCGTCATCATCAGCTCGCTGGCGCTGGACGACCAGGAGACCTTCGCCACCCTGCGCAGCGTGGACGCCGAAGCCGCCAAGGATGAGGATATCCACGTCTATACCAACCTCGATGGCTTCGGCGACCTGGAGGTCAACGCCTTCCAGCGGGTGTGCCGGGTGGGCATCGTGAAGCCGCTGCGGGAGGGCTTCGGGCTGTTCCCCTCGGAGGCGATGTGGAAGCGGCGCCCCGTGCTGGGTAATCGCACCGGCGGCGTCGCCCTGCAGCTCGCCGACGGGCTGAGCTACTGCCTGTGCGACGGCATCGAGGAATACGCCGACAAGCTGGTGCGGTTGATAAGGGACGAGGCCTGCGCCCGGGAGCTGGGCGACCTCGGGCATGAACACGTGCGGACGAACTTTCTCATCCCGCGGCTGGTGCGCGATGAGGCGGCGTTCCTCCGGGCGCTGGCCGACCGGGCCGGGTAGCTACTTGGCCGGCGGCTCCCGGGGAGCGCTTTCCGCGGGCCACAGTCGCGGCGGCGGGTCGCCGAAGTAGACCTTGGTGTGCGGCCAGGGGATCTCGATGCCCTCCTGGTCAAAGGCCTTCTTCAGTCGGAGGCGGAGCTCGCCCATGACGTCCCACTGCCGCATCGGCTTGGTCTCGCCGAGCACCTTTATCTCGATGCCGGAATCGCCGAGCTTGTCGACCCGGAGGGCCCGGGGCGGGGTCTTCAGCGAGTCCGCCCAGGCCGGTTCCTCGGCCAGCTCCTTCCCCACGCGGTTGATGACCGCCATCGCCTTCTCCAGGTCAGTGCCGTAAGAGACGCTGATGTTGAAATTCACCCGCGACCACTGCTTGGTGAAGTTGCTGGATACCCGTATCTCGCCGTTGGGCACGACGTGCACGATGCCGTCCAGGTCCCGGAGCATGGTGCGCCGGAGGTTGACGTCCTCGACCAGTCCCGAGATGTCGGCTACCTTGACGACGTCGCCCTTGCGGTACTGGTTCTCCATGACGATAAAAAAACCCGAGATGAAGTCCTTGACCAGGCTCTGCGCGCCGAAACCGATGGCAATGCCCACTACGCCGACGCCGGCCAGTATCGGGGCGATGTCGAGGCCGATCTCGCTCAGGAACATGAAGGCGAAAACGGCGATGACCGTTAGCTGCAGGGAAGTAACGATGACGCTGACCAGGGTCTCCGCCCGCTTGACAAGCTCTTCCTCGGTCTGCTCCGCGCGGGAGCTGCGCACCGAGGTCTTGATGAAGCCCGGCACCAGCAGGACGCTGAAAAGAAGCAGGATCAGGGCCAGTACCGCCAGTACGGTTAGCCTGAGGCCGTGCTCGAAAAGCCAGTCGTTTACCGCGGCGATATCAGCCCCGAGCATGTTCAGGACGATGACCGTGCCCAGGGCGACGGCCAGCACCGGCACCAGCACCTTCAGGGCGTCCATGATGGCGTTGTCCATCGTGCCGATGGTGCGCGGGCAGATTTCCAGCCGGTACCATTTGATAATGCCTTCGAGAACAGCTACGAAGGTGTAGGTACCCAGCGCTACCAGCACCACCGGCAACACCCGGTCAAGAACGACTACCGGGCCGGACACAGGCGGCGCGGCGACCCACCAGGCGGCGTACCAGCCGGCCAGGAAGCACCACAGCAGGGAGGGCCAGCGAATGTGAGCGACGAGAATATCGTCGAACCGGGATTTGGTCCGGGCGGCCCACCGGTGCAGGAATCCGAAAAAAATGCGGCGCAGTATAAAAAGCAGCGCCGCGACAACAATCCCGACAGCCGCCGCCACCAGGTACTTTACCGCGTAATACGAGAGATCATCCGGCATGGTCACAACACCTCTTGGAAGAATATTAAGGCCCACGGGCAGGTTTGGCAAGGGGCGGCAGCCGGTGCGGCTTTGCCTTTTCCGCCTAAACCCATTAAAATGGAGTTCAAATGGCATTAGTTATCGCGGTCTGCACCAGCAAGAAAAAAGGCACCCGGAAACAGCCCGTCGCCGAGGGCGCCTTCCGGGAGGGCTTCGGCCTGGTGGGCGACGCCCACGCCGACAGCCAGACCCACCGCCAGGTCAGTCTGCTCGCCCTGGAGAGTATCGAGAAGATGCGGGCGCAGGGCTTCGACCTGAAGCCGGGGGACTTCGCGGAAAACATCACCTCGGCCGGCATCGACTGGCTTGCCCTGCCCGTCGGCACCCTCATCCGTGTCGGCGATGTCGTCCTGGAGATGACCCAGATCGGCAAGGAGTGCCACACGGCCTGCGCCATCCGCCGGCAGGTCGGCAAGTGCATCATGCCGGAGGAAGGCATCTTCGGCCGGGTGCTCGCCGGCGGCGTTGTTCGGGCCGGGGACGCCATCAGCGTCGAGAGGCCCGATGGCCGCTGACCGGGACACCCTCCAGGAAAAGGTCCTCCGTCTGAAGAAGGAGCGGAACGCCGTCATCCTGGGGCACAACTACCAGCTCGGCGAGGTGCAGGACGTGGCCGACTTCATCGGCGATTCGCTGGAGCTGAGCCAAAGCGCCGCGCGGACGCAGGCCGCCGTCATCGTCTTTTGCGGCGTGCACTTCATGGCGGAAACGGCGGCCATACTCTCGCCCGACAAGAAGGTGCTGCTGCCGGAGCGGCGGGCGGGCTGCCCGATGGCTAACATGATATCGCCGGAGCAGTTGAAACAGAAGAAAAAGGAACTGCCCGGCGTCACCGTCGTCTGCTACGTCAACACCACCGCCCGGGTCAAGGCCGAGTCCGATATCTGCTGCACCTCGGCCAACGCCGTGAAGGTCGTGCAGAGCCTGCATACCGACAACATCCTCTTTGTCCCGGACCAGTACCTGGGGTATCACGTTTCCCAGGCGACCGGCATCAAGCTGCACCTGTGGCCCGGCTACTGCCCCACCCACGCCCGCATCCAGCCCCAGGACGTCACCCGCCTGAAGCAGGAGTACCCTCGGGCGAAGGTGGTCGTCCACCCGGAGTGTCGCCCCGAGGTGACCGCCCTGGCCGACGAGGTCATGAGCACCGGCGGCATGGTGCGCTACGCGCGCCGCGAGGATGTCGCCGAGATGATCGTCGGCACCGAGGTCGGCATCATCTACCGCCTGCGCCGGGAGAACCCCGGCAAGAAATTCATCCCGATATCGGAGCAGGCGGTCTGTCCCAATATGAAGCAGATAACCCTGGACAAGGTGCTGTGGAGCCTCGAGGAGATGACGCCCGAGGTCACGGTACCGGAGCCGGTACTCCTCCGGGCGAAGCTGGCCCTCGACCGGATGCTGGCGATATCCTGAGGTGGGGTGTGGCAGACGCTTCTTACGCCGTGGTTTTTATCACAACATCAGACAGCGCCGAGGCTGAGAAGATCGCCCGGGCGCTGCTCGAACACAAGAAGGCCGCCT
Organism: Chloroflexota bacterium; assembly: GCA_016190585.1. The sequence goes on from JACPQH010000052.1 coordinate 26,256, forward strand.
GCGTCAACATCGTGCCCCGGGTTGACTCGCGCTACTGGTGGGAAGGCAAGATCGAGATTTCGCCGGAGTGCCAGCTCGTCGTCAAGACCAAAGCGGCGCTCCTGCCGGATATCGTAAACCTGGTGAAGGGCCTCCACAGCTATGCCGTGCCCGAGGTCATCGCGCTGCCCGTCCTGGGCGGCAACCCGGACTATCTCGACTGGATAGACAAGAGTCTCGCCTGAGGTGTGATATGTTCCAGACCTGGCTGACCGAGGCGCTCGGTATCAAATACCCCTTAATCCAGGGGGCCATGATGTGGCTGGCGCGCGCCGAACTGGCGGCGGCCGTCTCCAACGCCGGGGCGCTCGGCATCCTGACCGCGGCCATCTTCCCCACCGGCGAGGCGTTCCGCCAGGAGATACGCAAGCTCAGGCAGATGACCGATAAGCCCTTCGCCGTGAACATCGCCCTGATGCCGGCCCGCCACCCCATCGACTACTCAAGCTACATCGGGATAGCCCTCGAGGAGGGCGTCAGCATCATCGAAACCGCCGGGCGCAGCCCCGAGCCGTACGTGAAATTGATAAGGCAGGGCAAGGTCAAGCACCTGCACAAGGTGGCGCGGCTGAGGGATGCCCTGACCGCCGAGCGGCTGGGCGCGGACGCGGTGACGGTGGTCGGCTTCGAGGCCGGCGGGCACCCCGGCATGGAGGACGTCGGCTCGCTGGTGCTGCTGCCGAGGGCGGTAGACCTGCTGAAGATACCGGTCATCGGCGCCGGCGGCTTCTGGGACGGCCGCGGCCTGGTGGCGGCGCTTGCCCTGGGCGCGCAGGGCGTGCAGATGGGCACCCGCTTCATGCTCAGCCGGGAGTGCCCGGTACACCCGAAGGTAACAGAGCTGATGCTCCAGGCGAAGGTAACCGACACCCTGATGGTGATGCGCTCGATCAACAACGCCGGCCGGGTGCTGCGGACCGACTACGCCCTGAAGGTGGCCGAGATTGAGCAAAAAGGCGCGACTCTCGAGGAGCTGCTGCCCTGGGTGAGCGGCGCCAAAACCGGCCTCTGCCTGGACACGGGCGGCGCCGAGGGCATCCTGTACTGCGGCCAGGCCATCGGCTCGATAGACAGCGCGCCGCCGGTGCGCGATATCGTGGCCGGGATCATGCAGGAGGCGGCGCGGGTGGCGGGGCGGATCGGGGGCCAGAAGGATTGAGCGTCAGGTCGGGCTCCTTCCGGGCTGAGATAGCCGCGCAGCTTTTCCGGTGCCGGCGAACCCTGACATACCCATACCCCCTAAAAGGGGCTCGATGTTTACTTTTTTTCCGTTCGTATAATCTCCATGCGCGTTTGCCTCGAATATTGACAGACCGGCTCTCTTGGCGTAAATTGGTGTTACTTTCAGATTACGGGAGGTGACGACAATGAAGATCCAGGATCTGCTGAAAATAATCAACCGCCCGGTAATCACGATAGGGCCGGAAGAGACCGTGGCCGCCGCCGCGAAGAAGCTGGCGCAGTTCGACCGGGGCTCGATACCGGTCTGCAACGAAAAGAGCGAGCTGGTCGGCATCATCACGGAGCGGGACATCGTCCGGAAGTGCTTCACGCGCGGCGAGTCCCTTGACCGGATCAGGGTCCAGGACATCATGAGCCAGCAGGTCGCCGTGGGCATACCGGAAGACGACCTGGACTACGCCGTCAGCGTCATGAAACAGAAGCGGGTGCGGCACCTGCCCATACTGGAGGACCAGCGCGTCATCGGCCTGGTCTCGATGCGCGACCTGCTGGCGGTACAGCTCGGCGAGGCTGAAGCGAAAGTCCGCTATGCGGGGCTCCTGTCCCGGCGTCCCCAGCGGCCCGTGGTCTAGACCGCGGCGACGCCTACCGGGCTTTCCAGAGCGGTTTCCGCTTGTCGGCGAAGGCGGTGACCCCCTCGGTATGGTCCTCGGAGCGGCGCATCTGCTCGAACTCCCAGTACAGGTTGTTGAGCGCGGCTTCCAGGGGCAGGTCCAGGCCCTTCATGATCGCCTGCTTGGAGGCGCGCACCGAGAGCGGCGCGCACTTGAGGATTTCGTTCGCCCAGCGCTCGGCCGTCACCATCAGCTCGCCGGCGGGCGCGACCTCGTTGACGATGCCTAGCTCGCGGGCTTCCGGCGCGGTGATCCGGCGCGCCGTCAGCACCAGCCCCATCGCCAGCTTGAGGGGGACCTGGCGGGGCAGGGTCTGCACGCCCAGGGGCGCCATGCCCCCCACCAGCGGCTCGGGCAGGCCAAAGGTGGCGGTCTCCGAGGCGATGAGGATGTCGCAGGCGAGGGCGATCTCGAAGCCGCCCCCCAGGGCATAGCCGTTGATCGCGCCGATAATCGGCTTCCAGCACTCGAACCGGTTCGTAATCCCGCCGAACCCGCCGTAAGGGAAAGGCTCCGGCTGCGGGACACCGCGGCGCATCATCTCGGCCTCGTACTTCAGGTCATCCCCGGCGCAGAACGCCTTGTCGCCGGCCCCGGTGTAGATGGCCACCCATACCTCGGGGTCATCCCGGAAATCGCACCAGATGTCGCGGAGCTCCTCCATGGCCGGCGGGTGAAGGGCGTTCATCACCTCCGGGCGGTTGATGGTCACGTACGCGATCCGGCCCTTCTTCTCGTAGATATTATAGCGGTATGACATGCTCATTCCCTCGCTGGCTGATTTTACGCGTGACGGCGCTTCGCCGCCGCGCGCTAGGTGCAGAATAGCACAGTCCCCACGGGGTTGCAACGGGCAGGGCGGGGGAAAAAGCGGCCGGACGCGGGAAGCGTGTGGAGCGGGTGATGGGATTCGAACCCACGACGTCTTGCTTGGGAAGCAAGCACTCTACCGCTGAGTTACACCCGCCTGCTCTCCCGATTTTACGGAATAGCGGCATGAAAATCAAGAAAGCTGGCCTGGGGTTCTACTCAATCTTGGTTGTGATTTATTAAACTACCTCACCCCCTGTATCCCCCGCTTCATGTGTGGCAGGTTCATGTGTGGCAGGAGTGTAGTTAATCTGTTGTTCGCATAATGGAGCGGGGGAGAAAATTGGCGAGGGGGCGAAGAAGCCCCCTCGCTTCCTAACTCCCCTCTCCATCCATTCATAGCTTTGTACGGCACCAAGTCCGACAACAACCAAGATTGAGTTATAAACTACCCGGGCCGGCTACACCCGGTGGGGCAGTTTCTTGCGGGTGCGGACAAAATGGGTGAAGCCGACGAGAAGAGGCATGGCGATGCTGTAGGCGAGGAGAACGGGCGGGGCGCCGGTTATCCAGGAGACCAGCCATAGCGGCGCGAACAGGACCCCGGCGGCCAGCGAGACGTTTTTCTTGACGGCCAGGGCGAGAAGCGCGGGAACGGCCAGGATGAGCACCGGCTGGGGCAGCGCCACCAGCAGCGCGCCGATAGCGGTGCTCAAACCCCGCCCGCCCCGGAAACCGGCGAATACCGGCCAGTTATGCCCGGCGACCGCCGCCGCCCCCGCCAGCAGCGCCACCTCCAGACCGGCGCCAAGGACCCGCGCCAGCAGAAGGCATAGCGCCCCCTTGGCAAGGTCAATGAAGAAAACGGTCACCCCCGCCCGGGGACCGAGCTCGCGGAAGGCGTTGGCGGCGCCCATGTTCTCGTCACCCACCTCCCGGATATCGACGCCCCGCGTGCCGCGGCCAACGATATACGCCGTGGGTACTGAGCCGATAAGATAGGCCAGCAGGATGATTAACCAAGGCATTGCTCTTTGGTGCCGGGAGTGGGAATCGAACCCACAAGGGTTGCCCCGGCGGATTTTAAGTCCGCTGCGTCTGCCAGTTCCGCCACCCCGGCCAGTTGAGGACTCGCAAATTCATTGTAACGACTGAACATATGCCCGTCAAGGTCAACAGATTGCGCAGGTGGATAGTTGATAAGGAAGTCGGTTTTTAATTTGAGTCGAGTCCGGCGCTATATATGTGAGGCTTAAACGCGCCTGGAATTTTGGTTAGTTTGTGATTCCATGCGTGATTTTTGAAAGTTGGTAAAGCTGCGGGTGTTGTCAACATATCTTCTCGTCGAGCCTGAAACGTTTCCATATAATTGCGAAAATATTTCTTGTTCGGCAAGCTCTTCAAGAAGATCATCAAACCATTTAACCATGTAATGCATTACGAATCCCGTTTTGAGAGGCGTTTCGTAATACAATAAATTTTCAAGATTTACTTTTTGAATAATTTCTTTCTGAAGGTCGGCTTAGGGGTGTCATAGCAGATGATAACATTGTCGGGATGAAAATCGGCTATTGCCTTATTAAGCATCGTAAGAAATCCATACACTGCATTTGTTGGTGTTCCCGAACTGGTTCTAAAGGTTTGAGGAATGGCATAAAAGGCTCGATGAATAATAGCGTTGCCATCAATCAGAAGTAATGTCATTGTTTTGGTTTTTCACCAACTATTTTTTCAAACTCGTCTTGATCGAGACTTTCCTTTTTAATAAGCTCCTCTGCTA
>JACPQH010000056.1 GCA_016190585.1 Chloroflexota bacterium
CCCACCACCCCGGCGCCGACCACCGCCGCCCCGACCACCGCGGCTCCCAAGCCGACCACCGCTGCCCCGACCACCGCCGCTCCCAAGCCGACTACCGCCCCGACAACCGCGGCGCCGACGCCAACCGCGGCGATAAAGTTCCCGGCCGCCGGCACCTACAAGTGGAAATTCTTCCTGCCCCAGTCCGGTCCACACTGGCCGGTTGAGCCGGAGCTCAAAGCCTTTACCGACGAAGTCGAGAAGGCCACCCAGGGAGCCCTGTCTATCACCTGGTACTACCTCGGCGAACACCCCTTCAGCGAAGCCGAGATGATGCAGGCAGTCAAGGGCGGCTATGCCGAGATGGCCCTTAACGAGACCACCTACGCCGAGAGCACCGAGCCGATACTCGGCTTCATGGCGCTGCCCGGTACCCTGCCCCTCGACCACATAATCGCGGGCAAGATCTGGGAGAAGGTGGCCCGGGAAGGCCACATCAAGACCTGGGACAAGTGGAACATGACCCCCCTCGTGCCCTACGTTTACCCCGACTGCAACCTGCACACCAAGGACTTCTTCGTTACGGACTTTAACTCGCTGAAAGGCAAGAAGATACGCGTGTTCAGCCCCAGCAGCGCCAAAGCCGTCGAAGCCCTCGGCGGTATCCCGGTACGCATGGCGTTCGGCGAGGTGCCGACGGGCATGATGACCGGCACCATTGACGGTCTAACCACCGAAATCACCAGCGCCCTGCCTGCCGGCTTCTACGACCACGCCAAGTACACCACCCTGTTCCCGGTCCTCCGGAGCCAGAACATGATCGCCACCAATCGCGACGCCCTGAAGAAGCTCGACGAGGCCACACGGAACACCCTGATGCAGGTCGAAGCCAAGTACACCGCCCAGATAAGGGCGGCCCTGCCGGGCGTGCTCGCCGAGTCCATCGAGACCGCCAAGACCAAGTATGGCGTCAAGTTCCAGACGCCGCCCCAGAGCTTTGTTGATGAAGGCGTCAGCCGGATTCGGGAGAAGGTCTGGACGGACTTCATCCAGCAAACGGGTGACGACGGCCGCCAGCTTATCGCCTATCTCGAGAAGGTAACAGCTGAGACAAAGTAAAAGTAAAAAGTAAATATCTCCAGAGTCCGGCGGGGGTCACGGCTCTAGCGGCCGGCGGCCCCCGCCGGATGCCCTGAATGGGGTTCCGGTGTTACCCCTTCACGCTTTAGACCACTAAGGAGGAAGAATGGCTACAATGCCGTTTAATAAAACTGCGGAAGTGGTGGTAATCGGCGGCGGCTGCAACGGGACCAGCACGGCCCTGCACCTGGCCAAGCGCGGCGTCAAAAATGTCGTGCTGGTCGAGAAAAAGTATATTACTTCCGGCGCCACCCAGGACAGCGCGGGCAACCTGCGCCCGTACGCCGCCAATGAAATCACGGCGCGTATTCTGCAGAAGAACATCGACATATTTAAGAACTTCGACCAGATTATCGGGGGTAACTGCGGTCACGTGCAAACCGGGCGGATCTGGGCCGTGGCCGCCAAACGCAAGAAGGTCCTGGAGACGGCCGTCGCCAACTGCCAGCAATGGGGCATAAAGGTGAAGATGATCCCCCTGGAGGAGGCCCAGGAGCGGCTTCCCCAGGTCAACCTTGAAGATATCGGCGCCACCGCTTATTTCGAGGAAGCCGGGAATTGCGACCCCGTGGCTACGACCAATGCCTACGCCGCCAGGGCGAGGGACCTGGGTGTCAGTATCCACGAGGAGACCGAGGTCACCGGCATCAAGGTAAGAAGCGGTAAAATCAGCGCCGTGGTCACCAGTCGCGGCGAGATCGCCACGCCGGTTGTGGTTAACGTCGCCGGATTTTTCAGCGACCGCGTGGGGAAGATGGTGGGGCTGGACATACCCATATCGCCGCAGCGCCAGCAGAACATCGTGCTCCGCCGCCCGTATGACTTCATCGGCATTTTCCCCATCTTCCATGACGGTATCAACGAATACATGTTCAAACCCCAGCGGCACCAGATGGACCAGCTTATCGGTGCGTGGCGCACCTTGATGCAGCCGCCGGAGGTGGTCAACCCGGACAGCTACCGGACGGATATCGACCCGGAGTTCCGCGCCCGCAGCCTGGAGGTCGTGTACCACCGCTTCCCCGTGTTGAAACGCGGCTCGTACCGCGGCGGCGCTACCGGCGTTTATGACATGTCCCCGGACGCCTCGCCGATTTTTGGTCCCGTGCCGGAGGTCGGGGGGTTCTACTGCCACTGCGGCTGGAGCGGCCTCGGCTTCGAGACCAGTCCGCTGATGGGCGACCTCATGGCCGAGCTGATTACCACGGGAAAAACGACGTTTCTCGATACGTCTTTGTACCGGCTCAGCCGGTTCAAGGAAGGCAAGCTCCACGAATCAGACTGGTTTATGCCGGAAGACTGATTCAGGAACGGTAAGGGGGGAACACAATGGAAGAGATGCCCGGCGGTTACATGGGGCAGATGTTGCGGGTTGACCTGAGCGCGGGTACGGCCCGGCGCGAAACGCTGCCGGCGGAGGTGGCCCGGAAATTCGTCGGCGGCACCGGCTTCGGGCTTAAGTACCTGTACGACGAGGTAGGCCCCGGCGTATCGTGGTCGTCTCCGGAAAACCGCCTGATGCTTTTCTCCGGCCCCCTGGGCGGGACGTCGGCATTCGGGTCAGGCACTATCTGCGCGGTAACTCGCGGCGCCATGACCGGCTTCGCCGGGACCTCCCAGGCCAACGGCTTCTTCGGCGCCTACCTCAAGTTCGCCGGGCTGGATGGCATCATCCTCCAGGGCGCCGCGTTGAAATGGTCTTACCTTTTCATCCACGACGGGGCAGCCGAGCTGCGAGACGCGGCCCACCTCGTGGGTAAGGACTGCTGGGAAACGGAAGACGCTCTGAAGAAAGAGCTCGGCAAGTCGTGCAGCGTTTACATGATAGGCCCGGCCGGCGAGAACCTGGTGCGGTACGCGGTCATCGTCGGCGATCGAACTCATGTCATGTCCAAGAACGGCATGGGGGCGGTAATGGGTTCCAAGAAGCTTAAGGCGATAGTCATCGCCCGGGAGCGGCAGGCCGTCCCCGTCCGTGATGCCGCCCGTTTGAAGGCGGTCCTGACCCAGGCCAGGACATCCCTGTCTACCTACCAGGGCGCTCACCCCCTGAGCTGGCGGCACCTCAACGAGGGCGGCACAGCCTGGCATTTCGCCATACTGGACAAGCTCGGTTTCCTGCCGGTCAAGAACTGCACCACCAACATCTTCCCGGAGGCGGAGCAGTTCAAGGGCGAGAATATCCGGGCGACCTTTGAGACCAAGCCGACCCCCTGCTGGGCCTGCCCCTTAACTCATGTCCGCACCATAAAGATAAACCACGGCCGTCATAAGGGCTACTCCGGGGGCGAGCCGGAATACGAGGAGTTCGCCTCCCTGGGGCCCCAGATAGGCGTCAACGATCCGGCGGAGTCTATCGTCCTGGCCAACTACGTGGACCGGCTGGGGCTCGACTGCAACGAGGTGGGCTGGGTGCTGGGCTGGGTAATGGAATGCTACGAGGCGGGCGCTCTTAAGAAAAGCGATCTCGATGGCCTGGAGATGAACTGGGGCGACGTCGAGGCGACCCGTGCCCTGCTCGACAAGATAACCCGGCGCCAGGGCATCGGCGACATCCTGGCCGAGGGCGCCAAGCGCGCCGAGGCGCGTATCGGCGGTCAAACCTCCGGCCGCGCCGTCTGGGCCGGGCCTGGCAACACCATCCGGGGGTTTGACTGCCGCAGCTCCTGGCCGCACCTTATCGACCAGACCTTCGCCAACACCGGGACTTCCGAGGTCGGCGCCGGGTCCTACCCGGTGGCGCAAGAGTTCGGGCTGCCCCCCGTGAAGAACGCCTATGCCCAGTTTGACCCGGAAGAGGTATCCACCAACCACGCCCGGCTCAGCGGCATAAGACAGTGGCAGGACTGCCTGGGCATCTGCAACATCGTGCACATGAGCTGTTTCCAGGTCACCGTGGACTGCTTGAGTGCTGTTACCGGCTGGGACTATACCCAGGACGAGGCCCGGCAGACCGGCCGGCGCATCGTAAACATGCTGCGCCTGTTTAACCTGCGTTCCGGAATGACCCCGGAGATGGAGGTCGCGTCGCCGCGGTATGCCTCAGACCCCGTGGACGGCCCGGTCCACGGCAAGGTTATCCATCCGCACCTGGGCTTTATGCGTGAGAACTACTACAAGCACATGGGGTGGGACCCGGTATCCGGTAAACCCCTCCCCGATACGCTGGCCGCCCTGGGGCTTTCCGAGCTCATACCGGACCTGGACAAAATATAGTACCGGCTTTTAAAAGGAGTGCCATGGACATAATCGTTTGCGCCAAGCAGGTCATCGACCCGGAAGCGCCCTCGGCCGACCTGAAGGTGGACCCCGCCACGAACAAGATAGTCCCGTCTCTGGGTGTCGCCTGCGTCATTAACCCCTATGACGAGCAGGCGCTCGAAGCCGCGCTGAGGCTAAAAGACGCCCACGGGGGCACTATTACCGTCCTCAGCCTGGGTGATAACCTGCTCGGCGATGTCATGAAGAAAGCACTGGCTATGGGCGCCGACGAGCTTGTATTCATCGAGGACGAGGCCCTCGCCGAAGGGGATAGCTGGTCCACCGCCTCGACCCTGGCCGCCGCTATTAAGAAGATAGGCAGATATGACCTGGTGGTTTGCGGCCGTCAGTCCTCTGACACCGATGCCGGTCAGGTCGGTTCAGGGATAGCCGAGCTGCTGGGACTGCCGAGCGTCACCGTCGCCAGGAAGATAGACATTGCCGGCGGCACAGCCACCGTCGCCCGGGTCCTCGATGACGGCTTCGAGGTCGTCGAAGTCCCCCTGCCGGCGGTGATAACGGTCAGCAACGAGCTGGGCGAGCCGCGCTACCCGACGGTCAAGGGAATACTCGCCGCGAAGAAGAAAGCGCCGGTTGTCTGGAAGCGGGCTGACCTGCCGGCGGGCGACGGACTGGTGCGGCGTACCAGCCTGGTGAAGCTCTTCCAGCCGTCAAGGCAGGTGACGTGCGTGATGGTGGAGGGCGAGACGCCGGAAGAGGTCGGCGCCGGCCTGGCGGTCAAGCTTCGGGAAGCCAAAGTAATCTAGGTCTCGGGAACCCCCCCCGTTGGCGCCGTCGGGAAAGCTTGCAACGTCATGGCGAGGAGCTAAGGTGGCGAAGCAATCCCTTCGGTTCTGAGAGATTGGTACGCCTTCCGGCTTCCGCCGGAATGGTCTCAACGATGGTTTTCGGACACCCTTACGACAGCGGATTTCTAACCCTGGTTCCTGTCCTGGACCGGCCGGGGAAATCCCTCATCCAGGCCGTCCGAAAGATGTCAGGGTGAGGTAGCACAGCATCTCGTCCGGCTCCTGTACGAGATCCTTAGGTTGCTTCGTAAGCCCATAATTTGTGAAGAATTGACGAACGTGTTAATCATTTCCCTTCTCCCTCGATGGGAGAAGGCGAGGATGAGGGTATCAACCCTCACGGGTCAACGCCCTCACTTTAAATCTCTCCCGTGAGCAGGGGAAATGTTCACAAGCGAAGAGCGCCAGCGAGGCATCTGTCTGGCCTGGCACGATATAGCGCTTTTCGGTTGGCACAAGGGATTATACCTGCCGGCACGGTACCACCGCGAGCTCCGGCTCGCCTTTCCCCTTTAGAACGGTGACACTGCCGAGCCACTCATCTTTTTGCTCGGGAAAGTCCGTGCGGTAGTGCCCGCCCCGGCTCTCCGTTCTCAGCCTGGCGCTGCGGCAGATTATCTCGGCGACTATCAGCATGTTCTCGAGCCGGATGCGCCGGCACAGCTCGTTGTGGCTGCCGGTCGTTACGAATGGCAGCCGCTCTCTGATTGCCTGGATATCCCTCAAGGCGGTGTTCAGCCCGACTTCATGGCGGACGGGACCGCCGTTCAGCCACATCGTCTTTCGGAGCCACTCCACCAGCTCTTTGACGCCGCTGTCGCCGCGGCGCGCGGCAAGCTGCTCCAGGCGCTCCGCCTCGGCGCGGATCTCGGCCGGGTCCGGGATATCCGCTTTGCGCCCGACAGCCTTCCTGGCGGCCTCGCTGCCGGCTATCGTACCGAAGACAAAGCACTCCGCCAGGGCGTTGGCCGCCAGCCGGTTGGCCCCGTGCAGGCCGCCGCAGACCTCCCCGGCGGCGTACAGCCCGCTCAGCGACGTCTCGGCGCGCTCGTTGATAACCAGGCCGCCCATAAAGAAGTGGACGGCGGGGGCGACCAGGATCGCCCGTCTCTCCGGCGGGTAGCGGCTGGGCAGACTGAAGCGCAGCTTCTCGAAGTCCTCCGGCGAGGCGTCATGCAGGTCAATAAGCGCCATGCCGTCGATGTCCCGCCCGGCGATTATCTCGGACATGATTGCCCGCGTCAGCCGGTCCCGGGTCAGCCGCAGCGGGTCTGCTACGCCGTGTTTTGCCAGGATATCCTCGCCGAGCCGGTTGCGCACCGTAACGCCGCCCACCGGCACAATCTTTTCGAAATCGACTATCGTCTGTCCCCGCGAGCCGCTGGTTGTCGGGAAACACTGGACAAACTCCATGTCCCGGAGCGGCACGCCGGCCTGGTAAGCCAGGGCATAGCCGTCGCCGGTAGCCTCGGCGGCGTTGCTCGTACGCAGGAAAATCTGGCCGGCCCCGCCGGTGCCGAGAACGGTCGAGGCGGCGTTCAGGACATAGTCCCGGTCTTTGCCCAGGCCGAACGCCCCCAACACGGCGCCGCCCTTTTTCAGGAGCCGGGTGATGAGCACATCCTCCATGAAACGCACGCCGGTTTTCCGGGCGTATTCACTCATGGGCACGCTGAAGCCGATGCCAAGCTGCCCCTCCACGGAGACGGTGCGCGGATAAGAATGGCCCGGGTGATGGGCGATCCAGGTCCGGTCATGCTGCGTCCGGTACTTCACCCCGAACTCGGCAAGGTCGCGGACCTGCTGGCCGGAACCCTCGGTCAGGACTCTCACCAGGTTCCGCTCGTTGATGTTGCCGCCGGCGGCCAGGGTATCGTTGAAATAGACCTCCGGCGAGTCCCGGTCATCGCTCAGGCCGGCCGCCGCCGCGAACTCCGCCCAGGATATCGCCGAGTTATTGCCGTAGCCCACCCGCGACCGCGATACCAGGATGACGTCCGCGCCCCGCTTCCTGGCTTCGATGCTCGCGCGCAGGCCGGCGGCGCCCCCGCCCAGCACGATGACATCGGCGGTAATGGTTTCGATGTGCCGGCTCATTGACTCCCTCCTTATCCGGGAATACTTAGAGTTCGGCGATAGTATAGCGAAACGACGTTCGGCTTGGCAAGGCGGTGCCCTTGATTGTTCGGTAACCGCGTGATAAACTTCGTTAGTTTTTACTCAAAGAATGACTTTTAAGCAAAGAGCCGGCACGGCGGACCGGCAGGGCACGACTGGCTCGCTGTATTACGGCTACATCGTTGTCGTCGCTGCTTTTATCATCGCCGTGGTCGCCGAAGGGCTCCTGTACAGCTTCGGTATCTTCTTTAAACCGCTGCTGGATGAATTCGGTTGGACACGCGCCGTAACCTCGGGCGCTTACTCGCTGATTGGCCTGGTCAAGGTCCCGGTGGCCTTCATCGCCGGCGCGCTGTGCGACAGGTTCGGCTCGAAGCAGGTGCTGGCGGCGTCCGGCGTCTTCATCGGCCTGGGGATATTGCTCCTGTCCCGGGTCAACGAGGTCTGGCAGATTTACCTCTTTTACGGGGTGCTGGTCGGCATCGGCATCAGTCTCTACTGGACGCCGCTGGTCGCCATAATCCCGCGCTGGTTCTTCAAAAAGCGGGTCATGATGATGGCCGTCGTCACCACCGGTATCGGCATCGGCCAGCTAACCCTGCCGCCCCTGGCTAACTGGCTTATCACCCTGTACGACTGGCGCACCGCCGCCCTGATCATCGGCAGTGTTTCCACCGGTATTATCGTGGTAACCGCCCAGTTCGTGAGGAACTTTTCCGGCCAGGACGGTCTTTCCGGGAGCACCGGGCGGGAGCAATCGCGGCTGCTTACGGACGCCTCGGCCCTCACGATGCGCCAGGCCATCCGCACCCGGAAATTCTGGCTGTACTGCGGCATGTTCATACCCTGGATGTTCGGCCTGTCCACGGTCGCGGTTCACGGGGTAGCCTTCGCCATCGGTATCGGCATATCGCCCGCCAGCGCCGCCAATATGTGGCTGATTATCGGGGTGACCGGCATCATCGCCCGGTTGCTTACGGGGCACCTCTCGGAAAGGGTGGGCATGAAGCCGGTGCTCGTGGTCTCGTTTGTCTTCATGCCGCTTGCCTTTTTAAGCCTCCTGGCGACCAGGGATGTCTACATGTTCTACCTCTTCGCCTTTCTCTTCGCTATCGGTTACGGCGCCTTCGAGATTCTGCAGTCGCCCATCGTTGCCGAGCTTTTCGGGATTACCTCCCTCGGCGCGATATTCGGCATCGCCCTGAGCATCAGTTCGGTGGGGGTCATCCTGGGACCGGTGGTCGCCGGCCGTATATTTGACATAACGGGGAGCTATCAAATCGCCTTTCTAATATGCGCCGCCATGGCGCTGTTCAGCCTGTTTGCCTCCTTAAGCCTGCCCCTGCCCCACAAACGTTTTTGATTGACAAGAATATAGCCGCCCGCTTACAATCTAAGTCATCCCGGCTATGAGCATAAAATTACGGTTAGACCAGGTAGTCGGCGTGCTCACCAACGGGCGCGAGCTGATCGAGGTTCACGGCACGACCGTTGCCGGGTGCCTGGATGATTTCAGGCAGCATTACCCGGAAGCGGGGCGTATACTCTTTGACAGGCATGGCGCCCTGGTCGGTCTGGTTGCTTTGAACGGCCGGGTCGTACCTCCGGAGCAGATGGATCAAAAGGTATGCGACAATGACGAGCTTCAGCTTATCGTAACTATCGCGGGCGGCTAGCCACTTCGAGTACCGGTAAAAAGGAGGAAAGATGTCAGGCACCCCACTGAAGAAAACGGCGGATGCGGTGGTGATTGGCGGCGGCTGCAACGGCACGGCCACGGCCCTTTTCCTGGCTAAGAGGGGGATGAAGAACGTGGTCCTCCTGGAGAAAAACTACCTGACCTCCGGGGCGACCGAGGACAGCATCGGCAACCTGCGGCCTTATTCCTCTATCGAGACCACAGCCAGGATCTGCCAGAAGGGCATCGAGGTCTTCAAGAACTTCGATGACGTTATCGGCGGCCACTGCGGCCACGTGCAGGACGGGCGTATCTGGGCGGTCTCGCCGCAAAGGGTGAAAATACTGGAAAAAGCGGTCGCCGACCACCAGGGCTGGGGCATCAAGGTCAAGATGATATCCCCGGAAGACGTGAAGGAGATGCTGCCCCAGGCTGAAGTCGACGGCATCGGGGCGGCCGCCTTTTTTGAAGAGGCCGGCAACTGCGATACGGTGGCCACCACCAACTCCTACGCCGCCCGGGCCAGGGAGCTTGGCGTCAGCATCTACGAGGAGACCGAGGCCACCGGCATCAGCCTGTCCGGGGGCCGGGTAAAGTCCGTGGCCACCAGCCGGGGCGAGATATCCACGCCTGTGGTGGTGAACGCCGCGGGGCTGTGGAGCGACCGCGTCGGCAAGATGGCCGGGCTCAAGATACCCATGTCCGTCCACCGCGAGCAGAATGTCCTGCTCAAGCGTCCCTATGACTTCTACGGCATCTTCCCCTGCTTCCATGACGGCGTCGGCGAGCTGGGCTACCGCTGCAAGCGGCCGGACCTGGAGGAGCTTATCCTGGTGTTCATTACTTACGTGATTGTTCCGCCGGACATCGTCGACCCGGATAACTATAACGACGCCGCCGACAAGGAGTTCATCGGCAAGACCCTGGTAGAGGCCTACAAGAGGATGCCCATCCTCAAGCGGGCCTCGCTGCGGGGCGGCGCCACCGGCCTGTACGACATGACCCCGGACGAGTCGCCCGTGTTCGGCGCCGTCCCGGAGGTCACAGGCTACTACTGCAACTGCGGCTGGAGCGGGCGGGGTTTCATGTCGAGCCCGGTCATGGGCGACCTCATGGCGGAGCTCGTCACCACCGGGAAGACCTCCATCGATGTCTCGCTTTACCGGCTCTCCCGTTTCGAGGAGGGCAAACTCCTGGAGTCCGGCTTCTACCCGGAAGAAGAGTGGGAAGAGAACCAGCCGGCTTAATCTCGACCTGACGCTGGCAGGAAGCCCGAAGAAATAAAAAGGAGATGCGTAATGGTCACGTCATTTAAAAAGACGGCGGACGTGGTGGTGATCGGCGGGGGCTGCAACGGCACGGCGACGGCGATGTTCCTGGCCAGGCGGGGCGTCAAGAACGGGGTGCTGGTCGAGAAAAGCTCCCTGACCTCCGGGGCTACGGAGGACAGTATCGGCAACCTGCGTCCTTACTGCGCCAACGAGACTATCGCCCGCGTCGTACAGAAGGGCATCGAGATATTCCAGCACTTTGACGATATAATCGGCGGCGACCCGAAGCACATCCAGAACGGGCGCATCTGGGCCGTTTCCGAGAAACAGAAGAAATACCTGGAAAACAGCGTGGCGCACCACCAGCGCTGGGGGATCAAGACCCGTCTGATTTCGGTCGCGGAGGCCGCCGAAATGATGCCCCAGGTCGATATGTCGGACCTGGCGGCCGCGGCCTACTTCGATGAAGCCGGGAACTGCGACCCGGTGGCTACCACCTTCGCCTACGCCAAGCGTGCCCGCGACCTGGGCGTTACCATCTACGAAGAGACCGAGGTTACCGGCATCAAGGTGAGCGGCGGCAAGGTCCGCTCGGTGGTTACCAGCCGGGGCGAGATTGCCGCGCCGGTAGTGGTCAACGCGGCCGGCTACTACAGCGGCCGCATCGGGAAGATGGTGGGGCTGGACATCCCTATCACGCCGGAACGGCAGCAGAACATCCTGCTTCGCCGCCCCTACGACTTCACCGGCGTCATCCCCTGCTTCCACGACGCGGTTTTCGAGTTCGGCTTCAAGCCGGGCCGGCCCGACCTGGAGCGGCTGGTCATGGTGTATGCCACCATCATCCGTCCCCCGGACGTGGTCGATCCGGATAATTTCAAGGATGACGTCGACGAGTCATTCCGCGCCCGGGCGCTGGAGATGGCCTACAGGCGCTTCCCGGCGCTGAAGCGGGCTTCTTATCGCGGCGGCGCCACCGGCATCTACGACGAATCGCCCGACGACTCGCCCATCCTGGGCGCGGCCCCGGAGGTGGAGGGGTTCTACTGCCACTGCGGCTGGAGCGGCCTCGGTTTCATGACCAGCCCGGTAATCGGCGACGCCATGGCCGAGCTTATCACCACCGGCACGTCGACCTTCCCCGACCTGGCGCCTTACCGGCTGAGCCGCTTCAAGGAGGGCAAGCTACTTCCTTCCGACTGGGTGCTGATAGATTAGTCCCGCCCGTTACCAGGGAGTCCAAAGGGCGCGTGAACCAGGTAATAAGGAGGCGAGCATGTGCTCAGATAAAGCCGGCGGCCAGCCGGGCGGCTACATGGGGAAAATCCTGCGGGCGGACCTGACCGCCGGCCGGTTCAGCGAGGAGAGGCCGGATGCCGCCACGCTCCGCAAGTACGTGGGCGGGACCGGTCTGGGCGTGAAGTACCTCTATGAAGAGGTCACGCCGCAGGTGAGCTGGGACTCGCCCGACAACCGGCTGATGTTGTTCGCCGGCCCGCTCAGCGGTACCAGCGTCTTCGCCTCCGGGACGATCAACGCCGTGACCAAGAGCGCCACGACCGGCTTCGCCGGCACCTCCCAGGGTAACGGCTTCTTCGCCGCCTTTCTCAAGTTCTCCGGGTTCGATGGCGTCATCCTCCAGGGAGCGGCTCCGAAATGGTCTTACCTGTACCTCCACGACAATACCGCCGAGCTGCGTGACGCCAGCCATCTCCTGGGCAAGGACTGCTGGGAGACCGAGGACATTATCAAGGCGGAAATCGGCCAGGCGTGCAGCGTCATCTCCATCGGGCCGGCCGGCGAGAACCGGGTGCGCTTCGCGGCGCTGGTCGCTGACCGTACTCACGTCATGTCGAAGAACGGCATGGGGGCGGTGATGGGGTCGAAAAGGCTCAAAGCCGTGGTCGCCGTCCGGGGGAAACAGGCCGTCCCCGTCAAAGACCCCGCCCGCCTGAAAGACCTGCTGGCGGCGGGTCGCAAGACCCTGGCCGAATATCAGGGCGCGCACCCCCTGAGCTGGCGCCACCTGAACTCGGGCGGCTCAGCCTGGCATTTCGATGTCCTGGGCAAGCTCGGGCTACTGCCCACAAAAAACTGCACCACCAACATCTTCCCGGAGGTCGACCAGTTTAAAGGCGAGAACGTCCGCGCCAGGTTCCCGACCAAACCCACCCCCTGCTGGGCCTGTCCCATAACCCATGTCAGGACGCTGCAAATCGTCGACGGCCCTTATAAAGGCTATTCCGGCGGCGAGCCCGAGTTCGAGGAGTTTGCCGCGATGGGGCCGCAGATCGGCGTGACCGACCCCGCCGCCTCCATTGTCCTGGCCAACCTGGTCGACCGCCTGGGTCTGGACGTCAACGAGGCTGCCTGGGCCATCGGCTGGGTCATGGAGTGCTACGAGGCCGGTCTCCTCAAGAAATCGGACCTGGACGGTCTGGAGATGACCTGGGGCAACGTCGACGCCGTCCGGACGCTGCTGGGCAGGATCGCCCGGCGGGAGGGTTTCGGCGATATCCTGGCCGAAGGCATCAAGCGCGCCGCCGAGAGGGTAGGCGGGGAGGCGGTCCGGCGCGGCGTCTGGATCGGCACCGGGGCGACCATCCGGGCCATCGACGGCCGCAGCGGCTGGCCCCATCTGGTTGACCAGACCTTCGCCCAGACCGGCACCTCGGAGGTCGGCGCGGGCACCTATCCGGTCGCCCACGAGTTCGGTTTCCCGCCGGTGAAGAACGCCTACACCCAGTTCGACCCGGAGCAGGTCTCCACCAACCAGGCCAAGCTGAACGGCATCCGCCAGTGGCAGGACTGCGCCGGCGTCTGCATCTTCGCGCACCAGAGCGGCTTCCAGCTTGATGTCGACTGCCTTAATGCCATCACCGGTTGGGACACCACCGCCGCCGAGGCCATCGCGACCGGGCGAAGGGCGGTTAACATGCTGTGCCTGTTCAACCTGAAAAACGGGCTAAGGAAAGAAATCCAGGTCCCCTCGGAGCGGCTCGGCGCGGCGCCCGTGGACGGTCCGGCGGCGGGAGTTTCCATTATGCCGCATCTCGACGACATCCGGAGCAACTACTTCAAGAACATGGGGTGGGACGAGTCAGGCAGGCCGCTGCCCGAAACGCTGACCTCGCTGGGGCTGGGACACCTGCTCCCTGACCTCGAGAAGCTGCGGCAAGGGGCGGGCTAACCCCCGGCGACGTACTGGATAACCTCGGCTTCGAGGATTTCGCGCGTGTTGTAAGGCGGCCGGGCAACCATCTCGACAAGCTCCTGGTATGACCTGATGAGCTTGCCTTCGACCACCAGGAAGCTTTCCGGGAACTCTTTGAAGCCCTCGCGGGCGGCTTCGAGCTCGTAGATGATTTCCTTCGGCTCTTCGGTGGGCAGCTTGACCCTCAGCCTTGGCAACCGGACTTCTCCTTAAATGATTCCCGGGAAGGGCCGCCTGACCACGGCGCTGTGGACCCAACTGACCATCGTGGTGAAATCGAACACCGGCAGCCCGGTGGCGGCCTGGATGGTCCAGGCGTAAGGCGGCATGTCGCCGCACTCCAGCAAAATGGCGCCGACGTCGGGGTTCTCGGCGACCATCTGGCGGGCCAGGCCGACTAGCTCCTGTTCCAGTTGGGCGCTGTTCAGGTGGCCGGTTGTTTCCAGGATGTTGCGGAACTCCGGCAGGGTGTCGGCCCCGTAGATAGCGATGCGGGACCGGTCCTCGATACCGCACTGCTTCAACGCCCCGGCGTTGAGGGAGGGCGCCGAGGCGCAGAGGATGCCAAGCTTCTGCTCCGGCCTCAGAGAGCGGTGGATGAGCGGCGCCTGAAGCAGGCTGGAAAGAAAGGTAGGCGCCTTGAGCGCGGCGGCCACCTCAAGCTGGAAATTGGCGAAGTAGCCGCAGGAGCCGACAACGGCGCGCACGCCCTGTTTTTCCAGCTCCTTACCGCCCGTGATGAGCTGTGCGACCATGCCGGGGTCGGCGCTGAGCACCTGGGCGGTATTGCTCGATTCCAGGATCTTGAACAGCACGGGGAAACCGAAGGTGCTGGCGTTGAACATCGAGCCGGGCACGAGCGGGTACCAGACGGACAGTATCAGCACGCCGATGGCGTTGCCGGTGATTCGCTGGCCTTCCGGCAGGTAAAGCTCGCCGGGCTGCTGCTCGCCCCGTGTATATCCGTACATGGCGCCTCCTGTACCCGTTGCTACTAATATATGAACCGGAAAAGGGACTTGTCAACAGGAAGCTCCGACCCGGGGGAGCCTTACGGCACCTCGCGCCAGGTCTCGATATCCGGGGTATTCAGGCGTGTCAGGCGCACCGGCTGGCCGATGAGCTAATCATCGTCGCCGCCGCCGTCATCATCGTCATCTTCGTCCCGGTCGTCATCATCGTCGTCGCCCTCTTCATCATCATCATCATCTTGGTCTCGGTCATCGCCGTCATCTTCATCACGGTCGTCATCGTCTTCGTCATCATCATGGCGGTCGCGCCAGGCCTGGTCTCCGTTTTCCGCGGCGGCGTCCGGGTCTTCGCGGTCCCGCTCCTCAGGTTCGCGGTCCTTCTCTTTCCGGACCTCTTCCTTCTCTTTTTTCGGGGAGTCTTTGTCGCCTTCGTCGCGCTCCCTGTCCTTGCCGGCGTTCCTGATGGTACCGGATTCCCCCGCGTCTTTGTCCCCTGAACCGCTCTTGACCTTTTCGTTGTTTTTCCCGTCCGCGTTCTTGTTTTCCGGAGTAACGCCAGGTTCTTTACCGTCTCCGGGGGCTATGTCGCCGTGAACGGCGGCCGGCGCATCCCCGTTGACCGTTGTAAGTGTCCCGCCGGTAGCCGGCGGAGAGGCTGGCGCGGGCGGCGCCTGGGCCGGTTCTCCCGGAGGTTCGATTTCAATATCGGTCGCGCCTGCGGGGGCCGCCTTATCCGGGCTAACCCCGGGGTCAGCGGTTGGGGGCGGCTCAGCGGCCGGCCCGGAGGGAGGGGTATCCGGCTTTTCTTCCGGCCTGGTCCAGCCGCCGGGGAACCGGGAATAGATGCCCAGGATGTCGTAGTTCCACGTGCTGAAGCTTGTCAGGGCTTTATCGTAATACTCGGGCGGGACCTCGACGGGTTGTTCGCCAGTCCCGGTCTCCGGACGGATGACGGTCGCGGCGGCGGGGCGGGGGGCCGGCGCGGTAGCCGGTGCGGAGCCGGCGGCGAAAATGGGCACGATAAGCGGGCCGGTTACCAGGACGGCGACCGCCACCATCGCCAGGCCGCGCAGAAGTTGAGAATGTATCTTGGTCATGTTCAAGGGCTCTCTTTTTCAATCTAAATCCGGTCGACCCGGGATACAATGCGGGGGCATACCGAGAATTATTCCAAACTTCACCGAGTTTTACGCCGGGGGTACGTACCATCTGTTAGCTTTAACCGGGGCGCCGGCGCCGAGACGCGGCTTGAACCACGTGGTATAATGGCAAGACACAAGGACGGACCCCCCGGGGTTTCTTCGGACGGGCTGACGCGTGGCGATAGACTATCCTTAACGTTGGGGAGTGTGCTATGAAAAAAGTCATCGTGGTTTACTACGGCGTGACCGGCAGCACCGAGAAAATGGCCCAGTACATAGCGGAGGGCGTGCGTTTCACCGGCAACCAGGTGGTAGTCAAGAATATTAAAGACATCAAAACCACGGAACTAAGGGGCTATGACGGCTACATCTTCGGCTCGCCAACCTTCTCCCTTGATATTCCCGGTCCGATGAAGGTGTTCCTGGCGGGGGTAGAGGAGGCGGCATTGAAAGGGAAACCGGGCGGCGCGTTCGGTCCTTACAGGCATGATATGTCATATGAACACAGCACCCACGCGCCGGCTCTCATATTCGAGATGCTCGAGACCAGGTACAAGATGAAGCCGTTTGAATTGGGCCCCTTTAGCCTGAAGGAAGATGTCGTGGACACCAGTCAGGGTATGGAAACTTGCCAGGATTACGGGCGGGTCTTCGGGGAGAAACTGGGGAACGAGTAGACCAAATATATTTTTCGAAGGGGAGGGGCGAAAGTCCTTTCCCTCGCTTCCCCCCTCGCCGACCTCAGGACCGGGGAACCCCCGGAACTACTTCCTCTGCTCCCAGAGCTGGCGGGTCAGCTGGATATGCCCCAGGTGAACGGCGTAATGGCTGATGACATGCAGGACACACCAGCGGACGCTTACCGCCCCCAGTTCCGGCCTCACCGGGACATCACGGGTCTCGCCAAGCTGCGGGGCGCTTAGCCCGGCCAGGATTTGCTCGTTGGCCCGGGCTGTTGTTTCCAGGTGGCCCAGGGCCTCGCGGAGACCCCCGGAGGTACGGAACTCCGCCTCCCGGTCGCGCGGCAGGGCTTCCCGGTTGATAATCTGCCTGACCCAATACGTCTCGGAGCCTGTCATGTGTACCAGGAGCGCGTAAATAGAATTGGTCGATTCCGCGAGGGGACGCCAGTTGGCGGCTTCATCGCTCAGGTCTTGCACGGTATCGTGTATCTGTTTTTTCAGGATACCAAGCTCGGTAAGGTAGTCCCGTGTTTCGGCGTCCATAAAAACCTCCCGTATTTTTGCTAATCATAGTGACTTGCGGAGCCGCCGTCAAACAGGCACATGTTGCGAGATAACCACAAGTACAGGTACAAAAGTCTTGACAAAGAAAAACGGCGGGGCTAGTATGGGCTTGGTTAATCCCGTTATCACCCGCGCCGGACGCTGGCATTCGTGCCTGTCAAGCCTCATGGTCAAATAATAAACCGCTCTGTCTCAGCGCCGGCCGGTCGCTGTGGCGGAGCCGAGGAGAAAAAAATGAGCGGACCGTTAGAGGGAATCCGGGTGCTTGACATGGGTGCTTTCGCGGTCGGGCCGCAGTCTTGCGGGCTGCTGGGCGTTCTCGGCGCCGAGGTTATCCGTATCGAGCCCGACTACGGGGACGGGCTCATGACCAATATGCCCTATATCAAGGGCATCGGCACCACCTATCTCGCGGCGCACCATAACAGCAAGAATATCGTGCTCGGTCTGAAGGACAATCAGAAAGATATCGAGATTGCCCATAAGCTGCTGGAGCGGGTCGATATCCTGGTGGAGAACCGGCGCGTCGGCGCCATGGACCGGCTCGGGTTCGGCTACGAAGCCGTATCCCGGATAAACCCGCGCATTATTTACGTTTCCTCGGCGGCTTACGGACAGGAAGGCCCGTTCCTCAAATACGGCGGCGCTGATCACCTGATACAGGCCATGAGCGGATTTGCCTCGTTGAACGGGTTGCCGGGCGCGGCGCCGCAGTGGGTAAGGTATGTCGCCCTGGTGGACGGTACCGGCTCGGCGGCGATACTGGAAGCGTGTCTCGTCGGGCTGCTTCACCGCGACCGGACGGGAAGGGGCCAGCATATACGCACGGATGAGTTCTCCGCCAGCCTGTTTATGCAGTCGTCCCGGATAGCGGAGTACCTGGCGACCGGCCAGGAGCCGCCCTTGATGGGCTCGGAAAGCCCCCGCGTCTGCCCCTCCCGCGCCTTCCTCACCCAGGACGGGAAGTACCTGATCATCTCCGCGGCGACCGACGGCCACTGGGCCGGCCTTTGCGCCGCCATAGGCGTTAAAGATACGGCCGCCGAGCCCAGGTTCGCCGGCAACCAGGCCAGACTCCGGCACCGCGCTGAGGTCAATAGCCTCATCCAGGACAAAATCGCCGAGAAGCCTTTAGTCTGGTGGCAGTGCCAGCTCGGCCGTTACCATGTCCCGCACAGCCGTATCATGGGCGTGGAAGACCTGGTGCAGGACGCCTATATCAGGAGCAACGGCTACATTCGGTCCCTGACGTCGAAAACCTGGGGTGCGCTTGAATACCCCGTGGCCCCCTGGAGGTTCAAGAAAACCGCGCTGAACGAGCCGGAAGCATCGCCTTCTCCGGACGCCGACAGGGCTTATGTCCTGCGTCTTGTCAGGAAAGCCGCCCGGCCGGGCGCCGGCGCTGCGCCGGATGGGGCAACGCGTCCCCTCGAAGGTGTCCGGGTAGTGGACCTCACGCAGGGCATCAGCGGGCCGCTGTGCACCGCTCAGCTTGGAAGCCTGGGCGCCGAGATTATAAAGGTGGAACACACCGCCGGGGACATCGCCAGAAACTGGGGCCCGGCCAGCGGCGGCGAAAGCGCCCTGTTCCTGCAGCTCAACCACGACAAAAAGAGCTTCGCGGTCAAATATAACGAGGCTGAAGGCCTCGACGTTCTGAGGAAGCTTATCAGGAGCGCCGATGTACTGGTGGAGGACCTGGGTGACCGCGAGACGAAGCGCCTGGGCATCGGCTATACACGGGTCAGCCGCTTGAAACCGGGCCTGATTTACGCCTCCATTCGATATGCCCTCGGGGATTCAGAACCGGACAGGCCGGCTACCGAGCTCGAGCTCCAGGGAACGTCCGGCCTGATGCGCTGGACCGGGGAACCGGGCGGCGAGCCGGTCAAGATTGGCGCGGACGCTTTTTCCAGCCTGGTGGGCATGTTTCACTTCAGCGCCATCATGGCGGCGCTGCACAACCGGCGTACCCGGGGACCGGGGGAACGGATCGTCACGTCGACCCTGGCCGCGGCCATCTACATGGCGGCCCACGGCATCATGCCGATGTCCGGGGTGGATGACTGGGACGGGTTCTGGGGCTCCGGCCCGTACGACAGCGCTCAGTACGGCTACCGGACGAAGAACAAGCCAGTAATGGTCAGCTTGAAAACCAGGAACGAGCAGCAGGGACGGGCCACCTACGAGGCCTTCTGCAAGGGTGTCGGGCTGGGAAAATTGCTCGAAGACCCCTATTATGCCGAGAAGACCTTCCGCACCATGAGCATGGGGACGGCTGCCCAGAAAGCCAAACCGGTTTACGAGGCGGCGCTTGCCAACTGGGACGCCGAAGAGCTGGTCAAGTTCATTGACGCCTGCGGCGGTCTGGCGGCGCCTTTGCTCACCTACCGCGACCTTTTCAACCCGGTACACGAGCAGGTCAGGCAAAACAACATGATGGTGGAACAGACGCACCCCAGGGCTGGTCTGATTAAACTGATAAATAACCCCTGGCGGGACGGGGGCCAGGCTGAAATCAAAACCCCGGCTCCGGCGCTCGGGGAACACACCGGCCCCGTCATGGCCGCGCTGGGCTATTCCGAGTCAAAAATCAGGAAACTGGCGGAGCGGGGCATAGTCCGTAATTAAGCCTGGGCCGGAACAAAATCCAGGGCTCGGCCGGGCCTTTTGCTGGCAACGGCTTCGCCCTTTCGCGTGCGCTTATGGCAATTACCCGACGGTTTGACCATGAACGGGATACGGACGCGGTTTACCGGCTCATCATCGAACTTCAGGACTTTGAGCGGGAAAGAGATTCCGGGCTGCCTTCAGGCGGGGAGATTGTCGAGCTATACTTCCAATGGATGATGGCGCGCTGCCGGCAGCACGGGGGCAGGCTGTATGTCGGCGAAGAAGACGGCCGGGTGGCGGGGTTTGTGACCGTGTTGAGCAAGGACCTGCCCATCGAGCCGGACGAGTATCCAGTCCCGTATGCCATGATAACCGAGCTCATTGTGGAGAGGCGGTACCGGGGTCGTGGCCTGGGCAAGCTCTTACTGGAACATGCCGAAGATTCGCCCGCCGGCAGGGAGCATCCCGCGTCAGGATAAAGGTCCTGGCCGCCAACAGCGAAGCACGCCGGTTTTACGACAAGCGGGGATACAGGCCGTTCCTGATTGAGTACGTTAAGCAGATCCGATAAGACGGGGGCCGCCTGAACCGGGTCCGGGCTGGATGCTGTCGTTCTTTACTGATAATGCATCGCCAAAATAAGTACGTCTACTAATCGCTTCCTGCCTCCGTTAGGCTGATAATGAAACAGGAAAGATATTTGTTTCCTTGGGGAAAGCGAACGCGTTGCGGTTAAATTGATGAGGGGGGCACAAGATGGCCAGGCCTGTTCATCCCGGGCAAACCGCGATGGGCGCGGTGATTATCTCTTTGGCCGGCCTGGGCATGGTTGTTTATGCCGCTGCCTTTATATTTTTCAGTCTAACCCGCCTCATCGAGATCGGACTTTCCGCCGCGGAACTAAATCGGACCAGCGAGCAGATCCAAGCCTTTTCACCGGAAGTTTATAATTACATCAATCATGTCCAGGTAAATCTGGGCGCTTTTATCGCCTCGGCCGGACTGGCCGTCGCCGCTCTGGGTTGGTTTGGCCTCAGGAAAGGTAGCGCCTGGTCATGGTGGACAATAACCGCCATGGTAGCGGTCTGGGGTATGATCGGAATACCGGTGCACTACCCGTATGGCTTCGGAACCCTAGAGCACCTGGGCCTGCCTTACCTTGCGCTGGTCTCAATCGGCGTGGGGCTTTTCCTGACCAGGCCCCGGAAAGGCCCTCGATAACGCTCATAGCTCAATCCACCGCGGTTTTCAGTTCCCGGACCCTTGTTCGAGAAGAAAGAGGACTCTTCTACGGGACTTTAAGGTGCATCCTCTGGAAGTTGATCCCGTGGGCGGCGAAAGCCGGATGTTCCAGGCGTTCGCCAGCAGGCTTGAAACCCGACTTCGTGAAGAAACCGGCGGATGTGTTCCTCGCCCAGGTTTGGACACTTATCGATGTATCCTGCCTTATTTGGCGAATTAGTTCCTCCACCAGGCGCGTGCCAACCGATTTGCCCTGGTAACCAGCCTTCACCGCGATATGACGGATCTCGTATTTGTTCGCGGAGATGCGGCTGACCACAACCCCACCGACTACGCTGCCGTCATCAACGGCGATGAGGTCAATCTCAGAACCGCTTAATTCAAACGTTTGGCGGATATCCCGTGGAAGTCCCAGCGGTTGCCAGAGTACGCTCCAGAGAAGAAGGTCTAGTTCGTCTCTCTGTTTATCCGCGACGGCATCCATGATTTCCACGGCATCGCTCTTTTGTTTTGCTTTCATATTCTACTGTTGCGCATCTCCTTCAGGAAAACTCTGCGAAGTATTATAATAACAAGGTATTATATTGAACAATATAACTCGGGACATTGTATTTGACAAACAAAGAGAGTATTGCTCATTAACAAGGGAGGAACACATGGATAATAAAAATTTACTGATCCCCGTATCTGATGTCGGTCATGTCATAAGGCTGGGTTACTATTCAGCCCTGGCCGCCGCCATATTCACCATACTATGGGCGGCACTTGCTCTTGCCTTCCCGTCTCCAGCCTGGGAGGGAATAAGTGCTTACGCTAAAGGTTTTGCCACGGTGCAAATCATCAACACCATTCCAGCGATGATGATCATGCCCTCCATGATCA
>JACPQH010000057.1 GCA_016190585.1 Chloroflexota bacterium
GGCAGGCGGTGTCCATGCAGGAGAGTATCAGGAGACGGCCAACCTGCTTCAGTGTGAAATCGCGGAAAAAGGTGGCCACGCTGTAGACCTGGCTCAACGGGAGCTCGAGGAGGCGGCTTACCTCTTCCAGGGCCTCTTCCGGGAGGTAGCGGAACTCAGCCTGGACGTCCTGGAGTATGGATACCAGGAATGATTTATCGTACTGGTAGCTGCTCAGTATCTGCTTTAATTTGTCGTTTAGTTGTATGGTTTCTGCGCTCATTCCTTACCTTCTCCACAAGTTTGGCGTATTCCTGTTTGACCCTTTCCTGTATCTGGTTGACCATGTCATCGCTCAGGTGGCGGAACCGGCCCTGACTCTTGAAGTAGTCCCTGATAGGCCGGAGCTCTTTCAGCTCCATGCTCAGCCGATACTCGCCGTTTTCCACCTCGTACAGGGGAAAGACGCCGGTCTCGACCACCAGCCGCCCCAGCTTGACGGCCATGTCGGTGGGGCAGCGCCAGCCGGTGGGACAGACAGAAAAGACGTGGATGTAGGCCGGGCCGTTGACCGCCATGCCCTTTTTGACCTTGTCCATGAAGTCGAACGGGTAGCTCGGCGAGGCCGTCGCCACGTAAGGGATATTGTGGGCGGCGGCGATGGCCGGCATATTCTTCTTCCAGCTGAACTGCCCGAAGCTTTCTTTGCCGGCTGGCGAGGTGGTCGTCGAGGCGCCGAACGGCGTTGAGGATGACCTCTGGATGCCGGTGTTCATATAGGCCTCGTTGTCGAAGCAGATGTAGACGAACTTGTGGCCCCGCTCCATGGCCCCGGACAGGGCCTGCAGGCCGATGTCGCTGGTGCCGCCGTCGCCGGCCATGGCTACAATCTGGGGCAGAGGCTCGGAGACCCGTCCCTTTTTGTGCAGGACCTTGAAGGCCGCCTCGATGCCGGAAGCCACGGCGGCGGTATTCTCGAAAAGGGTGTGAATCCAGGGCACGTTCCACGAGGTGAAGGGGTACTGTGAGGAGACGATCTCCATGCAGCCCGTGGCGTTGACGATAACGACGTTGTCGCCGAGGGCTTTGCAGGCCAGCTTGACGGCCATCGCCTCGCCGCAGCCGATACAGGCCCGGTGCCCTGAAGCGAAGTTCTCCGCTTGATTGACCAGTCTGGGGACGAAAACCGTGTATTTATCCATTATTCCCTAACCCCGAAAATCTCGTACTCGTTGCGGCTGCCCTTGTGGGCGATCTCGATGCCCTTGTTGACTATCTCCTCAAAGCCGGCGACGGTGATGTCCCGGCCGCCCAGGCCGCCGACAAAGCTCACGATACGGGGCTTTTTGGGCTCGTTGTACAGGGCGGCCTTGACCTCGGAGCAGACCGGCCCGCCGGGCCCGCCAAAAGACATGGCGCGGTCCAGCACGATAAGCACGTCAGCCTCCCGGACCGCCTGGCGCAGCTCTTCAAAGGGGAAGGGCCGCCACAGCCTGATGCGGACCTGGCCGACGTCCTTGCCCTGGCTCTTGAGGTTGTCCACGGCGATAGAAGCCGTCTGGCTGAAGCTGCCCATGGTCAGGAGCAGCACCTTGGCGCCCGCGGCGCGGTAGGACTCGACGGGGCGGTATTCGCGGTGGAAGGCGCGGGCGAAATCACGCCAGCATTCCAGTATGGTATCCTTGGAGGCCCGGAGATTTACCTCCTGGGCCCACTTGGCTTCCGTGTATATGATAGGCGGGGCGAAGTCCCCCATGGAGACCGGCTTTTCCGGGCGCAGGGGCAAGGGGAAGTGATTGGGCGGCAGGTAGCGCGCCACTTCGCTCTCGTCGGGGAAGATCAGGGGCTCAATCATGTGGGTCAGGTGGAAGCCGTCAATGTGTACCATGACCGGGAGCAGGACGCGCCGATCCTCGGCGATACGGAAAGCGCAGATGGTCTGATCGATAGCTTCCTGGCCGTTTTCCGTGAAAATCTGCACCCAGCCGGTGTCCCGGACGGCCATAACGTCCGAGTGGTCGCCCCAGACGCTGAGGGGGCCGGAGAGAGCGCGGTTGGCGACCGCCATGACGATAGGCAAGCGCATGGCGGCGGCCACGTACAGCACCTCGTGCATCAGCTCCAGGCCCTGCCCGGCGGTGGCGGTGAAGGTGCGCGCGCCGGCGGCGGCCGAGCCGAGGCAGGCGCTCATCGCGGAGTGCTCCGATTCTACCGGTATGAAAGCCGCGTTAAGCTCGCCGTTGGCCACCAACTCCGCCAGGTGCTCCACGATATGGGTCTGCGGGGTGATGGGATAGGCGGCGACAACGTCGGCGTCGGCCAGCTTGACGGCGTCGGCAACGGCGATGGAGACCTCAACGCCGACCCTCTTTCCCGTTTTCGTTGTCATTACTCCTCCTCCTCCACCATTGTGATAACCTTCGTCCAGCATTCCTTGGCGCAGATGCCGCAGCCTTTACAGTAGTCCATGTCAGCCTCGAAAAAGCCCTGCTGGTTCACGAAGACGCAGGCCTCGGGGCAGAAGATCTGGCACATGCCGCACTTGAAGCACCTTTCAAACCGGTACGTTGGGCGCTGCGAGCGCCAGGTGCCGGTTTTGTAGAGGCGGGTGCTGCCCGGCTCTGTGGCGATGCAGCCGATCTCCATATCCTTCCAGGTCAGTTCACCTTCAGACTTCATTTACAACTCCTCAATCAGGGTTTCCTGGCAGGCCCTCTCCATGGCCTTGTAGTTCTTATCAGCCAGCTTACCGAAGCGCTTGCCCAGGGGTTCCCGAACGGATTCCATGCCGACGACGTTGGTAGCCTTGACCAGCGCGCCAATCATGGTGGTGTTGACGATGGGCACGCCCAGCAGCTCCCGGGCGATGGCGGTGGCGTTCACCGTGGCGACGCGGCCGTTCAGGTTGAACTCAGACTTTATCTGGGCAGGGTTCTTCTTGGTGTTGACAATCACCATGCCGTCTTTTTTCAGGCCCGAGGCGACATTCATGATTGAGAGGAGGCCGGGGTCCAGCACGACGACCACATCCGGCTGGGTAATCTCCGCCCGCACGCGGATAGGCTCCTTGTCATCGATCCGGATAAAAGCCAGCACGGGCGCGCCCCGTCTCTCCGGGCCGAAGCTGGGGAAAGCCTGGGCGTACTTGCCTTCGGCGATGGCCGCCTGGGCAACGAGCTCGGTTGAGGTAACAGCGCCCTGGCCGCCGCGTCCATGCCACCTGATCTCGATAAGGTTTGATGTACCAGTCACCTTGCTCTCCTTATATAAGAAACGCCCCTGGAGCGACTCGAACGCTCGCAACCAGCTCCGGAGGCTGGTGCTCTATCCACCTGAGCTACAGGGGCTCATATTATATTAGCGTATTTTAAGCAAAGGATGCAATAAACCGGGGCCAGGCTCATCCCTGAGCCTGGTATCAGGCGGGCGCGGTTCCCGCGTGCCCCCGCCGGCGGCACTGCCTGAGGTAAAAGAAGGCGAACAGCGCGAACCACGCCGGGAAGATGATGTAGGCTGCGTTGTAATGCGCCAGGTCAAACGCGGCCGGCCCCCAGTAGTAGCCGGCGCTCACCAGGACCATGATGCGCAGGATATTCTGGAGCCAGGTGCCGGCCAGGCCGATGAGGAAAACGTACCAGGCCTTCCCGGCGGGCAGCCGGACATCGAGCATCATCAGCGTAAACAGGGAGATAAACACGCCGATGGCGGAATAGCCGGCGCAGCCGGGGGTGACCACGACAGAC
>JACPQH010000003.1 GCA_016190585.1 Chloroflexota bacterium
CACGTATAGCTCGGCGACCACATGTTTGCTGCCCTCGGCCAGGAACACCCGGAAGTCCCGCCCCATCACCTCGTCGCGGGAGTAGCCCGAGATCCGGCAGGCCTCGTCGTTGACATAGATCGGCCGGTAGTTCTCGTCCACGAAGAACACGCCCACGGGCGAGTTCTCCACGATAGAGCGGTACTGCTCCTCGCAGGCCTCCAGGCTCACGCCGGCCGGCCGTCCGCGGGAGGGACCGCGGCTCCCTTGCTTCCTCTCGGCCTTCACGTCCGCTCCTTCGGCCTCCGCACCTGCGCCGTCCATCGAGGGCCGGCTGCTCCGCCGCCGCATTATAGTTTCACCCCTCGCTCAAGACAAGATGTCCGCCTCGAACCGCCGAAATACGTAAAACTACTTATGTTGCCTGCGTATATCCTACGTAGAATCACCCAACCGGACTATTGACTCGAGGCTACTGGCTGGCTAGAATACGCATATCTACGTACAGTCGATGTAGTAGATATACGTATACCATGTTGGCCCTGGAACTCAGTTGCACCTGCTAGACCGGAAGCGAAGACTCTGTTGCTGGGTGGCGGTCCTCCTGCTCGGCGTTGTTGTCCTCATCGGCACCGTTCCTCTCTTCACCAAGTTCGTCCTGTTTCAGATGCCCGGTCGCTCCGCCACATTCGACTGTGACGACAGCGCCCTGCTGATGTACAGCCGCTTCGGCGCCCTGGGGATAGAGGCCGTCCCCATCATCGGAAACCTCAAGATGACAGGCGAGACGCCCCAGGAGATAGACCACGTCTGGCTCCTGGTCAGGTTGGGCGGACTGCAGATGGCCTTCGATTGGGGGATGCCGTACCTCGACCGGCAGCACTACGAAGGATTCCCGGTCTCCTACAGCCAGCTCGTGACATACGTCATGAACGACCTCGACCGCGCGGCCGCCGGTATACCGACCAGGTAGCAGGGCGGCTACTCATGGTCGCCAGTCGCGCTGGCTACAACAAGTCTGAGAATGCCGTTCGTGGTCTGAGCCTGTCGAAGGGCCTGTCCTGAGCCTGTCGAAGGGGGACGTCCCTTTCCCCCTTTTGTAAAGGGGGATTAAGGGGGATTACTAATCATCCTCTGAGCCTGCCGAAGGGCCTGTCCTGAGCCTGCCGAAGGGAATCTCCCTGGTGCAGAATGACATTCACGAGGTAGGCGTCTGCCGGGGGAACCCCACCCCCTCGATCTCAACCGTCAGGTCCTCGCCAACCCTCGTTCGGACGCCCAGGATGGTCTCCACCAGCCATAGGTTAGTCTCCACGTGCTCGGTGGGCCTTGGCATCCGGTAGAGGCTGGCGCCGGGGGCCAGCGCCGCGAAGAAGACCAACTGGTCGGCCAGGAACCGGTCCACCGTGGCCCCGGCGGCGATGTCTTCCACCAGACGCTGGGCCACAGCCCGGCCTATGGCCTCCGACGTTCTGCCCAGCGCCCCGGCGCCGTCGGCGCCGATGATGCAGCCCGTGGAGGTGTGTGCGAACACGGCTAGCGCCGCACCCGCCTGAAGGGCAGTATCATCGTAGACAGAGCGAATGGCGGCATCGTACCCAGCGGCGGTGAGCGTCCGCCGGCACTCCTCCGCCATCCGGTCACTGACCTTCCTCTCCTTTAGGTGTGACGAGAGGGCGATGCCCTCGATTCCGGTAATCGCCCCCTGCTGCGGCAGATGCAGGGGGGAGAGCTTGCCTTCGACGGGACTGACCGTCAACTCGATGATGCCGCCTCCCCGGGGGACGTAGCCGGGGCGCACCATCGTCAGCTCAGCCCGCACGCCCATCCGGCGCAGGACGGGCAGCAGAGCGTACTGCATGTGGTACAGCGATGGCGCGAAGTCCTGGAACAGCCCTCCCGTGACACGGCAGGTAAGTGGCTTCCCCGCGAAGCAGCCCGCGGTCAGCAACGTGAAGGCCAGCATGGTGGTCGAGCCCGAGGTGCCGATGTCCCACTGGAAGTGCCCACCTGAGACGGGCCGCTTTGGACTGAACACTATCCGGCTAGCGCCGACCTTTGCCCCCTCCACCTGACCACCGCAGAGATCGGCCACCGCCCGGATGGCCGCCAGGTGCTGCGGCCTGAGGCCGGGCTTGGCCCTCTTGGCGCGGATGTTCACCAGTTCGAGGTCCCGTCCCAGCAGCGCCGCCAGCCCGACCGCATAGCGCACTATGGTGCCGCTGCCCGATTTCTGGCCGCCGTCGATATGAAGCATCGCCCAATGCAATCGGCAGAGAGCCCGGTGGACAGGCCTTACCGCTGCCTGGTGAGGGTGAAGGCCTTGGGGTCGGTGACGTTCTGCAGCCCGGCGATGGTGTACTGGCCGCTCATGAGGTCCGTGCTGAACGTCATCTCCCAGTGGGCAGTGCCTACATCGAAGGACAGGGACGAGCCGCTCACCACCCCGTTCGCGATCGGGGTTGCCGGCTCATCCGGCACAACGAAGTTGATGTTCGGCGACAGGTTCTCCTGTTTCGTCTTCACCGCCGCCCACGTCCCGACCACAGTATTCCCTGCTTGCCTCAGGACTAGCGTCACATTCCAGGTGGACCGGATGTTCCGCTGATTGGTGCCCAGCGCCACCAGATAGTCGACGCCAGCCCCCGTCCACGTCCCGGTGAGGTCGCGGGCCGGCGTGAGCCCGGGCGCCGGAGAAATAGCCGGCTTCTCGAAAGGCGGCGGCGCCGGCTCGGGCGCCGGGGCCGGCGTTGGGCCCGGACTCGTAGCCGGGACAGGCGCCGGTGCGGGTGGGGGCAAAGGCGGGGGCTCCACCTGCCCGCAGGACGCCGCCAACAGGGCCACCCCGGCCAGGCAGCTTGCCAGGAACACGAGGCTTGTCTTTCTCATGGGGAGTATCTTACCTTCTTTCCCGGCCACGCGGCCCCATCCGTCGGCAGGCGCTACTGGCGAGGGAGACGTCTCGCCAGCGGCAGTGTGAAGTAGAAGTTGGACCCTTCCCCCGGGCGCGATTCCAGCCAGACCCTTCCACCCTGCGCTTCGACCAGGCGCTTGCAGACCAGCAGGCCGAGTCCAATACCCATGATCTGCCCTCCGGCAGCGCCCAACCGCTCGAAAGGCTGGAAGAGCCTCTTCTGCTCGTCTTCCGATATGCCCTTCCCCCTATCGCAGACAACTACTTGCGCCATGCCCTCGCTCTCACTGCACATTACCCGCACCTCACCAGGGGGAGAGTCTGTGGCGGCGAGAGGGACCAGGTTCCTCAAG
>JACPQH010000054.1 GCA_016190585.1 Chloroflexota bacterium
CTCCAGGCGTGCCTGATAGGCCACTCCAGCACCTCTCCAGACGGTCGCTTCATTATAGCAGATTAATGGCGGAGAGGGTGGGATTCGAACCCACGCTCCACTTGAAGTGGAGACCGCTTTTCGAGAGCGGCACCATGAACCACTCGGACACCTCTCCAAAGTAAGATTTTACTCCAAACCGCGTCCTAAAGTCTATTTTGCATTTGTGCCCCGTGCCTGTTATCATTTTTCGGATACCGCAACAGGAGATGCCATGGAAAAACCCGTCCGAGTACGCTACGCGCCCAGCCCCACCGGGTTCCCCCATGTGGGCAACATCAGAACGGCGCTGTTCAACTGGCTTTTCGCCCGGCATACCGGGGGACGATTTATCGTGCGCATCGAGGACACCGATGTCGCCCGGAAGGTCGCGGGCGCCGTCGAGGCCATCCTGGATTCGCTGCGCTGGCTGGAGCTCGACTGGGACGAGGGGCCGGAGGCCGGCGGCGACTTCGGGCCATACTTCCAGTCGCAGCGCCTGGAGCTCTACCGCCAGGCGGGGGAGCGGCTTATCGAGCAGGGCCAGGCGTACCGCTGTTTTTGCCCCCCGGAACGACTGGAGGACATGAGGGCGCGTCAGGCCCGGCTCAAGCAGCCGCCCGGCTACGACCGCCTCTGCCGCGGCCTGACCCGGGAGGAGTGCGCCGGCCGCGAAGCCGCCGGGGTGAAGTCCGTGATACGCTTTAAAACGCCGCCGGAAGGCAAGACCTCTTTCCGCGACCTTATCTGGGGCGACGTGGTCTTTGAGAACAAGACCATCGACGACTTCGTTCTGCTGAAGTCGGACGGCTACCCGACCTATCACCTGGCTAACGTGGTTGACGACCATTTCATGCGGATTTCCCACGTCCTGCGCGCCGAGGAGTGGATATCGAGCACGCCGCGGCACCGCCTGCTGTACGACGCCCTCGGCTTCGAGCCGCCGCAGTTCGCGCACCTGCCCATGATTCTGGGGCCGGACCGCGCCAAGCTGAGCAAACGCCACGGCGCCGTCTCCACCACCGAGTACCGCGAGCAGGGCTACCTGCCGGAGACGATGGTCAATTTCCTGGCGCTGCTCGGCTGGTCGCTCGACGACAAGACCGAGGTGATGACCCGCCGGCAGATAATCGAGAGCTTCTCGCTGGAGAGGGTCAGCAAGACCGCCGCCATATTCAATATCGAAAAGCTGAACTGGATGAACGGGGTTTATCTCCGGCAGCTATCCGTGGATGACTTCGCCCGGCGCTCCCTGCCCTTCCTGGAATCGTGCCTGCCGCCCGAGGTCAGCCGCCCGCTTTCCCTGGACTACGTCCGGCAGGTCGCGGCGCTGACTCAGGAGCGCGCCCGGACGCTGGCGGAGGTGCCGGAGCTTGCCAGTTTTCTCTTCACCGATGAGAACGGCTATGACCCCGCTTTGCTGGTGGGGAAAAACATGGACCGGGCCGCGGCCGCGAGGGTGCTCGAAATCGCCCGGGAAAAGCTGGGCCGCGTCATGGACTTCAGCCCCGAAGCCCTGGAGAATATCTTCCGTCCCCTGTGCGACGAGCTGGGGCTGAAAGCCGGCCAGCTCTTCGGGACGCTCCGGGTGGCCGTGACCGGCCGGACCGTAGCGCCGCCTCTGTTCCAGACGATGGCCGTGCTGGGTAGGGAGCGCTGCCTGAAAAGGATCGAGGCCGCGCTCGCCAAGCTGAAAGGCTCCTGATGGACGGCGCGCTCACCGGCTGCCGCGTGCTCGACCTGACCGATGAGAAGGGCATGCTCTGCTCCCGGTTCCTGGCCGAGATGGGCGCCGAGGTTATCCGCCTCGAAGCCCCGGGTAGCGCCGGAACCCGGCGAAGCCCGGAGGAAAGCTACCGGAACGCCGGCAAGAAAAGTGTCAGCCTTGAGCTGCGTTCACCGGAAGGGAAGGGGCTTTTTCACCGGCTGGTGCAGAAGGCCGATGTCGTCGTCGAAAGCGGGGCGGCCGGCATCCCGGACATAGACTTCCCCACCCTCAACTGTATTAATCCCAGTCTGGTTGCGGCTTCCATCTCGGACTTCGGCCGGACGGGGCCTTACCGGAATTTTCAGGCGTGCGACCTGGTGGTCTCGGCGCTGGGCGGGGCAATGTACGTCAGCGGGGAGCCGGATACGCCGCCCCTCAAGCTGCACGGCGACCAGGCGTACAACACCGCCTGCCTGTTCGCGGGTATCGGCATCCTGCTCGCGCTGCGGTATCGCCAGCACACCGGCCGGGGACAGCATGTTGATATCTCGGCCATGGAGTGTGTTACCGCGACGCTTGACCACGTGCTGGTGCGCTATCTCTATGAAGGCACGGTGGCACGCCGGCAGGGCGGCCGGCACCGGAACGGGGCCTTTGGCATCCTTCCCTGCCGGGACGGCGACGCGCTGCTGTCCCTCGCCCGCGACTGGGACGTGCTGGCGGCGTGGCTGGACGCCGAGGGTATGGCGGACGATCTGACCGGAGTCAGATGGCGGGACAGGGACGAGAGATTGAAGCACTCCGGCCACGTGTTCGAGGTGCTGGAAAGATGGACGCGCGGCCATACCGTGACCGAGCTGGTGGAGAAGGGCCAGCTGATGGGTTTTCCCTGGGCGGAGGTGGCCGGCATAGGGCGCGTGGCGGAAAGTCCCCAGCTCGCCGCCCGCGACTATTTTACGGGGGTTGAATGCTCCGGGAAGAACTACCGGTCGGCCGGGCCGCCGTGTCGCCTGAGCCGCACTCCGTGGTTGGCCGGCGGGCGGGTCGCCGCCCGGGGCGAGCAGAACGAGGAAGTCTATCAGCAACTCGGGCTAAGCCTGGAAGAGATACGCCGGCTCGAGGAAAATGGTATCATATAGATAAGGATTTACATAATGTACAAAGACCAGCCAATCGAACCGGGGTATGTCAGCCTGTACAAATCGGGCGAGCTGGAGCGGCGGGCGGAGATGCTCGAGCTGCGTTTGGCCTCCTGCGACATCTGCCCCAAGCTGTGCCGGGTTGACCGGACGAAGAACCAGGTGGGATTCTGCCAGTCGGGCTACCTGCCGGTAGTGTCGTCGGTCTGCGCGCATCACGGCGAGGAACCGGTGCTTTCCGGGACCCGTGGCTCCGGCACGATATTCTTCGGGAACTGCAACATGCGCTGTGTCTACTGCCAGAACCACCAGATAAGCCAGGACACGAAAGCGCAGGCCGCCAACCAGGTCAGCTTCTATAACCTGGCGGAGAAGATGCTCTATCTTCAAGGCCTGGGCTGCCACAATGTCAACCTGGTGTCGCCGTCACATTTTGTGCCCCAGATACTGCGCGCCCTGGTCTACGCCGTGCCGATGGGGCTGCGGCTGCCGCTGGTCTACAACACCGGCGGCTATGACGCTGTTAGCGTGATAAAAGCGCTTGACGGTGTAATTAGCATCTACTTGCCCGACCTCAGATATGCCTCGGAACAGTGGGCGCGGCGGTATTCCAAGGCGCCCGGTTACGTGGCAAGCAGTCGGGACGCCGTAAAGGAGATGTTCCGCCAGGTGGGCGAGCTGGCGGTGGACAGCGACGGCATCGCCCGGAAGGGGCTGGTTGTCAGGCACCTGATATTGCCGAACGGGCTGGCGGGCAGCGCCGAAGCCCTCACGTGGCTGGCCCGGGAGGTTTCCCCGAAGGTCACGGTCAGCATCATGTCGCAGTATTACCCGGCCAACAAGGCGCGGGAATTCCCGTTGCTGGCGAGAAAAATTACCCTGCAGGAATTCCGGGAGGTCGCCCGGCTGATTGATAAGCTGGGATTGGAAAACGGCTGGGTCCAGGAGCTTGACGCGGCGGAATACTACCGGCCGGACTTCTCCCGGGAAGGCCACCCCTTCTCGAACAACTAAAGCGGTCGCCGGAAAGACGATAACAGCGTGATCCAGGTCGGGGTGCGCAGGCCGGCTGACAAGAATCGCCGTCCGGCAGGTACCTGCAAGCGCAGTCCCTTCTCCCTCGGGAGAAGGTCGAGATACTAGCTAGTTCTTCCGCTTGCGCTTGGTGAACTGGAAACGCCTTCGGAGACCGTTGCGTTTCTCGTCCTTCTTGTTGACGTTTTCGATAAAGACGCGGACGTCTACCTCAGGTTTGTCAGCCATTTTATCTCCGGACTTCTTCACTGTTCGAATATTACCACAAGCGGGCGGCAAATCCAACCTGGTCCCGCCCGCCTATCGCCGGAAATTAAGTATCGCGCATCATTTGTGGTATTATTTAATAGACAGGCAGACGAGCTTATCCTGAGACGGGGAGGTCAGCTTGGTTCAGGAACAGGTATTAGCCATCATCAACCGGGTCATTGAAGAGCATAAGGTCATCCACGAGAGAATGAGCACCCTGCAGAGCGTGGCGAATGACGCCGAGGCCATGCTCGCCATCGAGAAAGCCAAGGAGTCGTTCGTACCGGGGCGGCTGGACCAGGCCGCCAGCCTCGTGAAATTCCGGGAAATATCCGATAAAGTCGATACCGGGCTCCGCGCGCATTTCAACTTTGAAGAGACGTCGCTGCTGACCGCCTTTCAGAATTACGCCGATACCCGGCTCGCCGCGGGGCTGCAAACGCTCCTGTTGGAGCACAAAGACCTGACCGACCGCATGAATGACGCCAGGCGGCACCTGGCAGATTTGACCGGCGGTCAGCTCTCCCGGCATGCCTGGGAGGCGACGGCGCACGATTTGCGGGCGCATATCACGCATACCAGGAAGCTGATAGAAGGCCACAACGGGAGGGAGCAGGTGCTGCTGGTGGAGCTCCAGAAGCAGATAAAAAGCGCCGGGGAAGGGACGGGACCCGCCTGAACCGCCGCCGGGGAGGTTTGTGATATGAGGAGGGTGTATTTAGACCACGCCGCGACGACGCCGGTCCTGCCCGAAGTGAGGGACGTCATGAATCCTTACCTCGGCGCGGACTTCGGCAACCCTTCTTCTCTGCATGACTGGGGTGAGGCACCCCGCGAAGCCCTGGAGACCGCGCGCTCGCAGGTGGCCGCGCTCATCGGCGCCGACCCCGGCGAAATCATCTTTACCGGCAGCGGGACGGAGAGCAACAACTTCGCGGTCAAAGGCCTGGCGCTGGCCCAGCAGTCGAAAGGAAAACACATCATCGTGTCCTCTATCGAGCACTTTTCGGTGCTGCATTCCGCCCGGACGCTGGAGAAATGGGGCTTCGAGCTAACCCTGCTTCCGGTGGACCGGTACGGGGTAGTGGACCCGGAGCAGGTCAGGCGCAGTATACGCAAGGACACGGTTCTCGTTTCCGTGATGCACGCCAACCCGGAGATCGGCACCATCCAGCCCATCGGGGAAATCGCCAGGATTACGAAGGAAAGCAATATTCCCTTTCATACCGACGCCGTGGCCACGGCCGGGACGATACCGGTTGACGTCAAGAAGCTGGGCGTAGACGCCCTGAGCCTGGCGGCCAACCAGTTCTACGGGCCGAAGGGGGTCGGGGCGCTGTGGGTGCGGCGGGGCGTCAGGATCATCCCCCTGCTGGACGGCGGCGTGCAGGAAGGCGGGCGGCGCGCCGGCACCGAGAATGTCCCCGGGATCGCCGGCATGGGTAAGGCGGCGGAGCTTGCCCGGGAGCGCATGGCCGCGAGGGTGGGACCGCTTACCCTGGTGCGCGACCAGTTGATTAACCGCCTGCCGGAAAAGATTGAACACGCGATATTGACCGGTCACCCGAAAGACCGCCTGCCGGGCAACGCCAGCTTCTGCCTCCAGTTTATCGAGGGCGAGTCCATTCTTATGATGTTAAACAGCCAGGGCGTCGCGGCGTCCAGCGGCTCGTCCTGCACCTCCCGGGCTTTGAAAATATCTCATGTCCTGGGGGCGCTGGGGCTGGCCCACGAGACGGCCCAGGGCTCGGTGCTCTTCACCGCGGGTATCGAGAACACCCTGGAGGACGCGGCTTACGTCCTGGAGGTACTGCCCCAGATCGTCGACCGGCTGAGGCAGATGTCGCCGCTGTACTCCAAGTTCGTGAAATCAACCAAAGGAGGAAGTTAGAGCATGCCGGTCTACAGCCAGAAGGTGATGGACCATTTCATGAACCCCCGCAACGTGGGCGAGATCGAGAACCCTGACGGGATCGGGGAGGAAGGCAACCCGGTATGCGGCGATATGATGACCTTCCACATCAAGGTCAGCGACAACCGGCTTACCGATATCAAATTCAAGACATTCGGCTGCGGGGCGGCCATCGCCGTGTCCAGCATCGTCAGCGAGATGGCGATGGGCAAGACCCTCGAAGAGGTCATGAAGATCACCCCGCAGTCGGTCGCCCTGGAGCTTGAGGGCCTGCCGAAAAACAAGCTGCACTGCTCCAACCTCGGCGCGCAGGCTTTACACAAAGCTATTGAAGACTACTGGAGCAAACAGAAGAAAGCTGAAGGAGGCAAGAAATGACGGTGGAAAAAAGGAAGGACGACCGTTTTTGCCCCTATTGCGACGAAGAGATCGCCGAGGCCTCTTTCCCCTATTGCGAGGCCTGCGGGTTGGACGTCCTCCGCTGCCCGAAATGCGCCAAGGTCATCGAGCGTGATGATATCACGGTCTGCCCGGGCTGCGGCGCCGAGATCAAGTGCTAGCCTGCGAGACTGCCGGTGCCTGAGGCCGCGAATAAAGAGAAGATGACGATAGTCGTCTTCAGCGGCGACCTGGACCGGGCGCTGGCGGCCTTTATCCTGGCGACCACCGGGGCCAGCATGGGCATGGAAGTCAGCATGTTCTTTACTTTCTGGGGCCTCAACGTCATCAAGAAGAACCAGGGGACGATAAAGAGCAAGAGCCTGGCCGGGAGGCTGCTGAACATCATCAA
Source organism: Chloroflexota bacterium (assembly GCA_016190585.1). Next base: position 6,852 of record JACPQH010000054.1, read on the forward strand.
CCGCGGCGGCTCAAAGCGGCTCACCATATCCAAGTTCAATTTCCTGGGCGCGGGTACCTGGATGATGAAAGGCCTGATGAAGGAAGTCAACATGCCGTCGACGGATGAGTTCATCACCCTGGCCCACGAGATGGGCGTCAAGCTCATCGCCTGTACCACGACCTGCGGCGTGATGGGCATCCCGGAGGACGCGTTCCGCAGCGAGGTTGATATGGTGGCGGGCGCCGCCTACTTCCTGAACGAGACCCGCGAAGCCAAAGCCTCGTTTTTTATCTGAGCCGGTGGAGGAACTGTCATGAAGGCCGACCAAAGCCTGGACTGCGTGGGCCTGTACTGCCCGATGCCGATAGTCAAGACGGCCCAGAAGATAAAAGAGCTGAAGCCGGGCGAAGTGCTCGAGGTTGTCGCCGACGACAAGGGTATCAAGCAGGACATGCCCGCCTGGTGCAAGGCCACCGGCAACGAGTGCCTGGGGTTCGAGGAGGAGGGGGGCGAAATAAAGTTCTACGTAAAAAAGACCCGGTAGGTGAGCTTATGGAGCATATCTGGGCGCCCTGGCGGATTAAATACATCGAGATGCCCAAGCCCGATAAGTGCATCCTCTGTGAGAAGGCCGGAGAAACGGACGACGCCGCCAACTATCTCCTGTACCGGGCCGAGCAGAACTTTATCATCCTCAACAGCTACCCCTACAATCCCGGCCATATCATGGTCGCCCCTTACCGGCATGTCGCCGTCCTCGAAGAGCTGGAAGAAGGGGAGCGCAACGAGCATTTCGCCCTGGTATGCCGCGCCACCACCGTGCTGAAGCAGGTCTTCCGGCCGGCCGGCTTTAATATCGGCATCAACCTGGGCAAGATTGCCGGGGCCGGGATAGACGACCACGTTCATACCCACCTCGTGCCGCGCTGGCAGGGCGATACCAACTTCATGACCGTCACCGCCGACGTCCGCGTGCTGCCGGAAGCCCTCGCCTCAACCTACGAGAAGCTGAAGGGCCGGTTCCAGCCGCCCCGGTAAGCCACCGGCTGCCGCCGGAAAGGCAAAAGCTCCGGCCGCTCGCTCCATACTTAAGGGTTAATTACTAAATTACGTACAGGCTACGTATGATTTGGCTATACAAATCTAGAGCTTCATGCTAGAATACCTGTACAATGAAACCTAAGTACTTTGCCTCGTTCGACGAGGGGCGGGGGATAGTCATCGGAGTTATCGAGGAACGCTCCGAGCCGGTCATGTGGTTTCAGAACGTCAACGAGTTCGACCGCTTTCTGGCTATCATGAAACAGTTCCGCGGCACGCTGCCTTTCGTGCCCGATGCATTCCGCAGGGCTTTCGAAGAAGACTGAGCGTGGGCTGGGCTGCTCGTCCGGCGCGTGTTTCCCTCCCGAGCGTGTCCTCCGGCAAATCGCCGGCATCTCCGGCTCCGGGTTTGCGCGCCTAACGCAGGCGGTTTACCGCGGTCAGCACGCCCAGCACCAGGGCGGCCAGGTTCAGCAGCAGGCCGAGAGGGGACAAGAACAGCCCGCCCCGGACGACGACGTGCACGGCAAAGCTCAGCACCAGGGCCAAAGCGGCGATTGCCGCCAGGCTGCGGCCGCGCTTGCGATTCACCGACAGGCTCGTAATCTCGCCGATGGCATAACCGGCCGCTGCGGCCAATAACAGGTTCAGGAAAAAGAAGGGTATGAACCTGTCCAGGAATCCCCAGGCGATGCCGATGACTATTGACGAAACCAGCGCGGCGCCGGCGGCGCGGACAAGCTGGGGCAGGGAAACGGTATAGGTAGGCAGCCGTTGGACCTGGGCGCACTGGCGGCAGCGGGCGCCGACCGGCGTCTGCACCATGCATTTAGGGCAAATGAGGATGCTGCACTTGCCGCACCTCAGATTGGACTCCACCGCGGGATGGGTCGCGCACTTCATTCGGCGGGTCTTTCCGGCTTGCGGTACATCCAGTATTTCCGGTCGCGGATGTCGCGGTCGAAGAGCAGCCGGTTCAAGAGTATTTTCGGCGTCACGCCCGCGCCGGCCTTCGTGCCGCTGAGTCGCCTGGCGGCGATAACGGCGAGAACGGCCAGGTAACCCAGCGTGGCCGCCGGCGGATCGCCGAAGACGAGACTGACCAGGGGGGCGGCGGCGAACCCCGCCAGTACGGGGAGGGGCGAGCTGCGCAGCACCAGCGAGCCGGCGACGGTGATGGTCACGAAAGCAAGAAGCGGGTACGCGCTCAGCCCGTTGATGAGGGGGAAGATTAACATAACGCCCCCCGCGGTCCCCACCGCCCGGCCGCCGGAGAAGCGCAGGAACACCGACCAGTTATGCCCGATGACCGCGGCGGCACCCACCGCAATCTGCGCCCCGGGGGTAAGCCCCGCCAGGCAGGCGACCCAGACCATGACCAGGCCTTTCACAACATCGAAGACGCCCACGGCAAGGCCGAGCTTCCAGGAGCGCGTCATGCGCCAGAGGTTTCCCGCGCCCACCTGTCCGGTACCGCATTTTCTCAGGTCGATGCCCCGGGCCCATCTCGCCGCCAGGTAGGAAAGGGGTACGGCGCCCAGCAGGTAGGCCGCCGTAAAAAGTAAAATGAACTCGAGCGTCATCCCGGCCGGCCCCGCTGCCGGGCAAGGGCGAGCAGCCGCTCGACGGACTCCGGCGGCACGTCGACGCTGCCCATCATCGGCTCGGAATCGGAATCGAGCCCGTGGTAATCGGAACCGCCGGTCGGGACGAGGTCGAACTTGCGCGCCAGCGCCGCCATCCTCTCGATGCTCTCGGGGGTCGAGTTGCCGTAATAGGCTTCAAGCCCGACGAGGCCGGCCGGCCGCAGGGACGCGACCATGGCTTCGGGGTCGTTCACCGTGAAGGGATGGGCCAGAACCGGCAACCCGCGCGCTGTGGTGACCAGTCTGACCGCCTCCGCCGGCGTCATCTTCTCCCGCTCGACGTAGGCCGGGCCGCCCTGGCTGATGTACCTGTTGAAGGCCTCGCGGAGACTGGCGATGTAGCCCTTTTCCAGCATGGCCTGGGCGATGTGCGGGCGCCCGATGGAGCCGGCGCCGGCGAGCTCTTTTACCCTTGACCAGTCGACGTGTACGCCGAGCCGCGCCAGCTTGCTGACGATGGCCTCGGCGCGCTTGACGCGCGATTCGCGGAACCGTTTGAGGGCCTCTTTCAGCGCGGCGTCATGATAGTCCAGGCAATATCCCAGTATATGAACCTCGCCCTCCGGAGTGTCGGTGCTGATTTCGACCGCGGGTATCACCCGCAGACCGGGAAAGGCGGCGGCCGCCTGGAGGGCTTCCTCGACCCCGTCCACGGAGTCGTGGTCCGCCAGGGCGATCGCCGTCAGGCCCAGCTCGACCGCTTTCAGCACCAGCGTCCGCGGGCTGAGACGCCCGTCGGAGGCGGTGGAGTGCAGGTGAAGGTCGATCTTGCCCAAGACTACTCCACCTTCAGGCAGATGCGCTCGATGCCCGTGGCCGCGCCGTTTTCATCGCTGAGCCTGACTAGCACCGCGTTCAAGACCGGTTTCCCCCTGCCCACCGAGAGCCGGTGCGGCATCTTCGTCAGGAAGCGCCGCAGCACCGACTCGACATCATCGCCGATGACGGACTCACTGGGTCCGGTCATGCCCACATCGGTGACGAAGGCGGTGCCTTTGGGCAATATCCGGCTGTCGATGGTGCCGACATGGGTATGCGTGCCCAGGACGGCGCTCACCCGGCCGTCCAGGTAGTAACCGAGAGCCCCCTTCTCGGAAGTCGCCTCGGCGTGGAAGTCCAGGATGATGTTCTTCGGTTTCGGGTCAAGCTCGCTGAGGAGCTTGTCCATGGTCCGGAAGGGGCAGTCAAATTCCCCGATAAAGGTGCGCCCGATGAGGTTGATGATCATGGTCTCGCCGGTAATCAGGTAGCCCCGCCCCGGCACGCCGGGCGGGTAGTTCAGGGGGCGCAGGATAGGCAGCTCCCCCGCCTGGAGGTACGGGAGGATCTCGCTTTGCGCCCAGATATGGTTGCCCGACGTCACGACGTCAACCCCGGCGTTAAAGAGCTCCATGGCGGTGCTCAGGGTCAAGCCGAAGCCGCCCGCGGCGTTCTCGCCGTTGGCGATGACCAGGTTAAGGTCGTAATCGCGGCGGAGGCCCGGCAGGAAGTGATGTATCGCCTGCCTGCCGGGTCGCCCCACGACGTCGCCAATGAGCAGAAAGTTCATCGGCGTTTCGCTTTATTTGGCAAAGTCGACCGCCCTCGTCTCCCTGATGACGGTAACCTTGATCTGACCGGGGTATTCCAGGGTCTCCTCGGCCTTCCGGGCGATATCGCGGGCCAGCCGCATGGCGCCCATGTCGTCAACCTCTTCGGGTTTGACCAGGATGCGCACCTCGCGGCCTGCCTGGATGGCGTAGGACTTTTCCACGCCCTTGAAGCTGTCGGCGATATCCTCCAGGGATTTCAGCCGTTTGAGGTAGTTCTCCAGCGACTCGCGCCGGGCGCCAGGCCGGGCGCTGCTGATGGCGTCGGCCGCGGATACGATAAAGCCCCAGAAGCTGGTGGCGGTTGTCTCGAGGTGGTGCTCTCCGACGCCTTTGACCACCTCGGCCGACTTGTCCCACTGCTTGACGATGTCGGCGCCGATGGCCGCGTGCGTGCCTTCCACTTCGTGGTCGACCGCCTTGCCGATATCATGCAGCAGGCCGGCCTTCTTGGCGATGGTCACGTTCGCCCCCAGCTCGGAGGCGATCATGCCGGCCATGTAGGAAACCTCGATGCTGTGGGCTAGCACGTTCTGCCCGTAGCTGGTGCGGTATTTGAGGCGGCCGAGCAGCTTGACCAGCTCGGGGTGCAACTGGACCCCTTCCTGGTAGGCCGCCTGCTCGCCGGTGCTGATGATGTCGGCCTCGACCTCCTCCTTGGCCTTGGAGACGACCTCTTCAATCCGCGCCGGGTGGATGCGCCCGTCCAGCACCAGCCTGGTCAGCGCGACACGGCCGATCTCACGCCGGATAGTGTCAAAGCTGGAGATGGTGACCGCTTCCGGCGTATCGTCAATGATAAGGTCGACGCCGGTAGCCTGCTCCAGGGCGCGTATGTTGCGTCCTTCGCGCCCGATGAGCCGGCCCTTCATCTCGTCGTTGGGCAGCGGCACCACGGCGACCGTGGTCTCGGCGACCGCCTCGGAGGCGCTGCGCTGGATAACCTGCGCCAGGATTTCCTGGGCGCGGATTTCACTCTCTTCCTTGAGCTTGCTCTCCCACTCCCGGAGTCGCCGCGCGGACTCATGCTGGATCTCTTTTTCCATGGCCTGAAGCAGCATGCTTTTCGCTTCGTCGTTGGTGAACCCGGATATGACCTCGAGCTGCTTGAGCTCCTTTACCTTGAGCTCCTCGATATGCTTGCGGGTGGCTTCGATTTCCTTTTCCTTGGCGGTCAGGCTGCGCTCTTTCTGCTCTACCGATTCAAGCTTGCGGTCGAAGTGCTCCCCCTTCTGGTTCAGCCGGTTTTCCTGGCGCTGCAACTCGCCGCGGCGTTCCCGGTATTCCGCCTCGTTGGCAGCCTTGATCCTCTTGACCTCTTCCCTGGCCTCGAAGACGACTTCTTTGGCTTCGTTTCTGGCTTCAGAGATGATCCTGGCGGCTTTTCTCTCGGCAATCCTGAGCTGCCGGTTGAAGACCATCCTGCGTGACAGGAAGGCAGCCATGGCGCCGAAGATGACGCCGATCATGAAACTGAAGAAAATGGCTAGTACGGTTTCTATTCCCATTTATATATTTAAACCCCCTTTCGATTTAGTTCCGGGGGAACCGGCCCCGAGTCTGTCGGGGCTACTCCCGAATTCGCGCCATACGCGTTCCAGGGTATGGCTGATAACCTCGTAGTTAAATCCTCTCCTTCTTAAAAAATTTCCGAGTCTCCGGTTGAAGTCCGGGTAATTGGCGACGGGTAACCGCCGCAGGCCGATCAGCGCCGCGTTGTAGGCGCTTTCCTCATCATCCACCGCCACAGCGTCCGTGACGATGTCCGCGCCCACGCCTTTCTGTTTGAGCTCCTGGCTGGTCAGCGAGCGGCTGCGCGGGCTGAAGGAAGCGCGGTTCTCCGACCAGAAGCGGGCGAAAGCGGCATCATCCACCAGGCCCAGCGCCTTAAGCCGCCCGATGACCGTTTCCACGGTGGCGGGCTTGAAGCCGCGTTTCGCCAGGTGGTTCCTGACCTCGGACTCGCTGCGCGGGCGATAGGTGAGGAAGCGCGCGGCGTCATCATAGCACCGCTGCGCCCGGCAGGCCTCGGCCAGGGATTCTACCTGCCGGTCGTCAAGCTCCTGTCCGGACGCCAGCCCTTTTCCCAGGGCCAGCCCGGCGGGCAAGCTGAAGGCCAGGCGGCCGTCCAGGTACACATCCGCTCGCTTTGTATTTTTGTTCAGCTCTACCCGGCTGATCCTTTTCATCGCCCTAAAACACAAAAGGCTGAAGCGCCTTGCCTCAGCCTTACCTTTGACATGCTTAAATTTTAAAGATACCTATTCGGTATCAGGCGTTGTTAAATCTAGCTTGCTGGCTGAGGCTCTTATTAGTTTTTCCAGTTCCTGGGTAAGTTCCGGGTTCTGACCGAGGTATTGCTTGGCATTTTCCCGGCCTTGCCCGAGGCGGATATCACCATAGGAAAGGAAGGCCCCAGCTTTGCTCAATAGCCCTATTTGCAGACCCAGATCAAGGATATTGCCTTCTTTGCTGATACCATGATCAAACATGATGTCGAACTCGGCGGTGCGGAACGGCGGCGCCACCTTGTTTTTCACTACCCTTGCCTTAACATGGCTGCCCGTAATCTCGTTACCCTGCTTGATGGACTCGGCGCGTCTCAGGTCTATCCGGACCGAGCTGTAAAACTTCAGCGCCCGACCGCCCGGGGTTACTTCCGGGTTCCCGAAGACGATGCCGACCTTCTCCCGAAGCTGGTTTATGAACACCAGGGCGGTGCCCGACTTGCTGACGGCGGCGGCCAGCTTCCGGAGTGCCTGTGACATCAGGCGGGCTTGCAGGCCGACATGGGAGTCACCCATCTCCCCTTCGATCTCCGCCCGGGGCACCAGTGCGGCGACGCTGTCCACGATAATCACGTCGATAGCGTTGCTCCTGACGAGGGCCTCGGTGATTTCCAGGGCTTGCTCGCCGGTATCCGGCTGGGAGATAAGCAGGTCATCAACCTTGACGCCGCACACGGCGGCGTATTTCGGGTCCAGGGCATGCTCGGCGTCTATATAGGCAACCAAACCTCCTAGCTTCTGCGCTTCAGCAATGATATGCTGGGCCAGGGTAGTTTTCCCGGATGATTCAGGACCGAATATCTCGGTGATACGTCCTTTCGGGATTCCGCCGACACCTAAAGCCAGGTCCAAAGCTAATGAGCCACTGGGGATAACTTCCGCCGGAAGAAGCGTGGCCGACTCGCCCAACTTCATAATCGAGCCCTTGCCGAACCGCTTCTCGATCTGACCGATGGTCAGTTCCAGCGCTTTTACTCTTTCCGTGGTCATATCTTCTCTATCCTGATGATAGCATAAGATAACGCTCTTAACAAGTATAAGCTGGTCCGCCCGGGTCGCTCCCTGACGAATTTGCGAGCTTGCTAATTGGGAATCGAATAATGCCTGGGTGCGGCTGGAAACGTGATGAAAACCCTTCTCGGACGGGATTTCAGGGAAGTTCTCTTATATTTTTACGAGTTTTGTGCCAGTCCAGCGGCGGGTAGTATACTTCTAGCGTATGCCGGCTGATACCGTATTTACGAACGCCACCGCGCTCACCATGTCGGCCGCCCAACCTTGGGCGGGGCTGGTGGCGGTACGCGGCGGCGAGATTGCCTTCGTGGGAGAAAGCCGGGACCTTGGCCGGGTCGCCGGGCCGGGCACCCGGGTGATTGACTGCCAGGGCGGCGTGCTGCTGCCGGGCTTTATTGACGCTCACATGCACCTGTTCTCCCTGGTCCGCGCCCTGCTCGGCGTCGACCTCGCGCCGCCGGCGGTGAGTTCGATAGAGGATATCAAGTCGGTCATCCGCCGGGCGGCCGAAAAGTCGCCGCCGGGCGCGTGGCTGACCGGCGCCGGCTACCACGAGTTTTACCTGGCGGAGCACCGCAGTCCCAACCGCCGGGACCTGGATGAGGCCGCTCCGGAAAATCCCGTCATACTGTGCCACCGCGGTCTGCACGCCTGCGTGCTCAACAGCCGCGCCCTGGCGCTGGCCGGTATTACCGGCGAGACCCCGGACCCGCCTGACGGCCTTATCGACCGCGACCTCATAACCGGCGAGCCGAACGGCATCCTTTACGAGATGCTGGGCTACATCCGCGAGAAGGTAATGCCGCCGCTCTCCCGTGACGATTATGACAGGGGCCTGGCGCGGGCCAACGAGCGATTGCTCGCGTACGGAGTAACCTCCTTCCATGACGCCAGCGTGACCAACGACTTCGTCCGGTGGCGCTCCTTCGCCCGGTCCCGGGAGGAAGGGAGGCTCAAGAGCCGGGTATACATGATGCTGGCGCCGGGGGCGGCCGCGCAGTTCCGCGAACAGGGCATGGCGACCGGCTCCGGGGATGACGGCCTCAGGCTGGGCGGCGTCAAGATAATGCTCAGCGAGGCCACCGGACAGGTACGGCCGGCCGGACCGGAGCTTTGCGCGCTGTCCACCGATCTCGACCGGGCCGGTTTTCAACTGGCCTTCCACGCCGTGCAGCGGAATACGGTGCAGGCGGCCGTGAGGGCCCTGGAGTATATCGGTCGTAATGTATCTGCCCGCCGCCACCGTATCGAGCACTGCTCCGAATGCCCGCCGGGGCTGCTGGCGCGGCTGGAGAGGCTCAGACCGGTGGTCGTCACCCAGCCGCCGTTTCTCTACTACAGCGGCGACAGGTACCTGGCGATGGTACCCCCTGAAGAGCATCCCTGGCTCTACCGCTTCCGGTCGCTAATGGCGGCGGGCCTGGTGGTCGGGGGCAGCTCCGACAGCCCCGTCGTCCCGGGCAACCCTCTCTACGGGGTGTACGCCGCCGTGACCCGGCAAACGGAGGCGGGGTGGCCCCTGCTCCCCCATGAGGCCGTTGACATCGGGCAGGCCCTGGCGATGTATACCGTGAACGCGGCTTACGCCGCCTCCGAGGAAAAGCGGAAAGGCAGCATCGCGCCCGGCAAGCTGGCCGATTTCGTCCTGCTGGACGGCGACCCCATGAAGTCGCCGCCCGAACAAATCAAAGAGCTCAAGGTTCTCATGACGGTGATCGGCGGTAGGGTGGTCCGGGAGGGGTAGTGCCCTCATCCGTTCCTTCTCCCCCGAGGAGAAGGAACACAGTATATCGTGCGCTAATCTGTCGCGGCGACCACCGAGGCGACCGCGTACTCCCTCGAGTGCGACAGGCTCACGGACATCTGCCCGATACCCAGCCTGGCAGCCTCAACTGCGGCCTTGCCCCGCAGCCTGATATAGGGCCGGCCGCCCGGCTCCGACAGCACCTCGATATCCCGGAACCGCAGCCAGGTGTTGCCGTTGTCCAGGATTTTCATGACGGCCTCCTTGGCGGCGAAGCGGGCCGCCAGGGAGTGCGGCTTGCCGCGGTAGCGCTCGAGCTCGTCATGGCTGTAAACGCGCCGCAAAAAGCGCTCGCCCCGGCTAGTGACCGCACGCTCGATGCGGGCGATCTCCATCAGGTCGATGCCGGTAAGGAGCGTCATGCCCCGGTCAGTTCCCGGGACACCTCAGTGCACAGCCTGTCCAGTGCCCGCGCCGGCGGTTTCCGGTTGCCGTTGATGCTCAGCGGTGTTATCGAGACGCAGCCTTGCTCGACCGCCGAGACGTCGGTACCGGGCTCCAGGCCGTTACCCGATCTCTGGCGTACCAGCCAGTAGAACTTGTGCCACCCGTAGCGGCCTTCCTCGACCGTGTTGACGTGGGTCTCGCTGGCCAGCTTGGTGATGGTCACGCCGTTCAATGCCGCCGGGTCGGCGTGCGGCAGATTGACATTGAGAAAGGCCCGGTTCAGCCGCGGCTCAGCCAGGACCCGGCCGGCCAGGCGGGCAGCGATGCGGGCGGCGAGTTCGGGACGCTCGTCTTCCCCGTAATGGGCGGAGACCGCCAGGGCCGGGCAGCCGCGCAGGTAGCCCTGGAGAGCGGCGCCCACCGTCCCCGAAATATGCACGTCCTCACCGAGGTTCATGCCACGGTTGATGCCGGAAACCACCAGGTCGACCCTGTCGTTTATCAGCTTGCCCAGGGCCAGGATAACGCTGTCCGAAGGGGTGCCTTCGACGGCGTAAGTCTCGATGCCGGGGACGAGGGGGGTGACCTTCTGGACTTTAAGGCTCTGGCGCAGCGTGACCGCGGTCCCGATGGCGCTCTGCTCGCGGTCAGGGGCCACGATAGTGACACTGGCAATGCGTTTCAGCTCTTTGGCGAGAGCCCAGAGACCGCCAGAGAGGATGCCGTCGTCATTGGTAACCAGTATTCGCATGTTCCACTTAAGTTTATCACAGCTTGGAGGACAGGGGCAAAAATACCCTTGCCGAAATCCAGCGTGTGTGCTATATTGGGGAGCTATGACAAGCTTCGTCGAGGAGGTTGCGGACACTCCTGGAGGCGAGCACGTCTTCTCCTGCATCCAGTGCGGCACCTGTACCGGGAGCTGTCCGGCGGCCTCACGGATGACCTACCCGCCGCGCAAGCTTATCGCCATGATACGGGCCGGCATGCGCGAGGAGGTATTGTCTGGCTCTTCATCGTGGTTTTGCCTGTCCTGCTATGCCTGCACGGTGCGTTGCCCGCGCGGCGTCAAACCGACCGAGCTGGCCCATGCCTTGGAGAGCCTGTCGGTCCGTCACGGTTTTACCGTCGCCGGGACCCGGACGCCGGCCATGTACCGCAGCTTTGTCGGCTCGGTGCGGGCCAACGGGCGGGTCCACGAGCTTGGTATGATGTTCCGTTATTACATGACCAGCCCGCTGGCCGCCCTGGGCGCCCTGCCGGTCGGCTTGAAGCTCCTGCGCCGCCGCAGATTGACCCTGAAGCCGCATAAATCGGGAGCCGCCGACCTATCGCGGATACTACTAACGTTCCGCGAGAGCGGGGGCGGCCGGTGAAGTACTACAGCTATTATCCCGGCTGCTCGGCGGAGGGGACCGGGCTGGGGCTGGGCCTCTCGGCGCGTGCTATCGCCGGGCCGCTGGGCATGGAGCTTATCGAGCTCGAAGGCTGGAATTGCTGCGGCTCGACACCCTATGGGTCGCTGGATGCCGCGGAGTCCATCGTGGTGGCCGCCCGTAACCTCGCCCTGGGAGAGGCGCGGGGCTTCGACCTGGTGACGCCTTGCAGCGCCTGCTGCGTCACTCTGAACAAGACCGCCGAGCGCCTGAAGTCAGACTCCGCCCTCGGCCGCCGCGTGAACGAAGCGCTGTCGGTCGCCGGGCTGACGTATAAGGGAGGTCTGAGGGTCAGGCACCTGGTGGACGTGCTGGCGAATGACATCACGCCGCCGGCCATCGCCGGCCTGGTCAAGCGCAAGCTGGACGGGCTCAAGGTGGCTGCCTACTACGGCTGCCAGCTTGTCCGCCCCTACGCCGGAGACGCTGAGTCGCCGCGCTCGCTCGATGACCTGGTAAGGGCCACGGGCGCCGGGCCGGTGGACTTCCCGCTCAAAAGCCGGTGCTGCGGGGGTTCCCTGATAATATCCGAGGAGGCGCTGGCCCTGGGGCTTATCCGGAAGCTGTACGAAAACGCTGCCTCACGGGGCGCCGAGGGCATCGTCACCGCCTGTCCCCTCTGCCAGACCAACCTTGACGCCTACCAGGGAAAGGTCAACAAGAAGTATAATACCGGGTATAACCTGCCCGTCCTGTATATCACCCAGCTTATCGGCCTGGCGCTGGGCCTGCCGGAAAAAGAGCTGGGACTTGATACCAACGTCGTCTCGCCCGGGCGGCTCCTGAGCAAGGTCAAGCAGGAGGTCTAGTTGGAGCCCAGGATCGGAGTCTACGTCTGCCACTGCGGCAGCAATATCGCCGGCGTCGTCGACTGCCCCGAGGTGGCCCGTTTCGCGCAGGGCCTGGAGGCGGTTGTCGTGGCACGCGACTACAAGTTCATGTGCTCCGAGCCGGGACAGGAGCTTATCAAGCAGGATATCAGGAGCCATAACCTGAACCGGGTCGTGGTGGCGTCCTGCTCGCCCACCATGCACGAGCCGACTTTCCGCCGCGGCTGCCAGGAAGCCGGGGTGAACCCTTATTACTTCGAGATGGCCAATATACGGGAGCACTGCTCCTGGGTGACCGGGGACAAGACGGCCGCCACCGTCAAGGCCAGGGCCCTGGTCAGCGCCGCGGTGTCCCGCGTTTACTATCACCGGCCGCTGGAGAACCGCCAGGTGTCCATTAACCCGGCCACGCTGGTGCTGGGCGGGGGCATCGCCGGCATCCAGGCGGCGCTGAAGATAGCCGACGCCGGCCATAAGGTCTACCTGGTGGAGAAGGAGCCGAGCATCGGCGGGCACATGTCACAGCTCGACAAGACCTTCCCCACGCTGGACTGCTCGGCTTGCATCCTGACCCCGAAGATGACCCTGGTGGGTTCGCATCCGAACATCGAGTTGATGAGCTACAGCGAGATAAGCCAGGTCTCCGGTTACACCGGCAACTTCAACATCAAGGTGCGGCGCAAGACCCGGTACATCGACGAGAGCAAGTGCACCGGCTGCGGCCGGTGCCAGGAGCTTTGCCCGGTCTCCGTTCCCTCGGAGTACGAGCAGGGCCTGGGCAGCCGCAAGGCCATCTACAAGCCCTTCCCCCAGGCCGTCCCCAACAAGGTCGCCGTGGACCCGGAAAGCTGCCGCCACCTGAAAGGCCTGGCCCAGGGCAAAGACATCTGCCGCCTGTGCCAGCGGGGCATCGAGAAGAAGGGCGTGCCGGGATGCGAGACCGGGGCCATCGACTTCGCCCGCCAGGACGAACTGGTCGAGGTGGAAGCGGGCAATATCATCGTGACCACCGGCTTCAGCCTGTTCGACGCCTCGGCGGTATTCCAGTACGGCTACAAACGATTCGATAATGTCGTCACCAGCCTCGAGTTCGAACGTATCGTAAACTCGTCCGGGCCCACCGGCGGCCATATCCTGCTGAAGAACGGCGCCGAGCCGGAGAGCATCGCCATCATCCACTGCGTGGGCAGCCGCGACAGGCACTACCACGCGTACTGCTCCCGCGTGTGCTGCATGTACTCCATGAAGTTCGCCCACCTTATAAAGGAGCATACCCGCGCCCGGGTCTACGAGTTCTATATCGACATCCGCTCCTTCGGCAAGGGCTACGAGGAGTTCTATAACCGGCTTCTCGAGGAAGGCACCACCTTTATCCGCGGCCGCCCAGCCGAGGTAACTGACGTCGCGGAGACGCCCGAGGAGCGGGGCAAGCTCATCGTCCAATTCGAGGACACGCTCATCGGCCTGCAGCGGCGTCTGCCGGTGGACATGGTGGTACTCAGCGCCGCCATCGAGGCCCAGCCGGACGCCGAGGCGGTGGCCCGACTGCTCAACATCAGCCGGGGTGCCGACGGCTTCTTCCTGGAGAAACACCCCAAGCTGGAGCCGGTGTCCACCATGACCGACGGCATCTTCCTGGCCGGCTGCTGCCAGAGTCCCAAGGACATACCGGAGACCGTCGCCCAGGCGGCCGCGGCGGCGGCCGAGGTGCTCTCGCTAATCAGCCGCGGCAGCGTGGAGATTGAGGCGGCCACCGCCGCGGTCGACCCCAAGATTTGCATCGGCTGCCAGGTCTGCAAGACCAACTGCCCGTACAGTGCCATTTCCTTCGACGATACCAGGAGGGTCTGCCAGGTGAACGAAGCCCTGTGCAAGGGCTGCGGCGTCTGCGCGGGCGGCTGTCCTTCGGATGCTGTCAGCCTGAACCATTACACCAACGAGCAGATCCTGGCCCAGATGGAGGGCGCGCTGGTCTAGACGGCTTTTGAGGTCAGGTGAATATGGAAGAGAGAGTCAACTGGACCCTTAACGGTGTGCAGGTCAGCGCTCTTAACGGAAGCACCATACTCCAGGCCGCCCGTGAAAACAACGTCACCATCCCCACCCTGTGTTACCTGGAGGACTTGCCCCCAGTCGGCGCCTGCCGGCTGTGCGTCGTCGAGGTGGAAGGCTCCCGTGCTCTGGTCGGCTCGTGCCACACGCCGGTGACGGCGGGAATGGTTGTCCAGACGCACTCGCCCCGGGTAATCGAGACGCGCCGGGTCATTGTCGAGCTGCTCCTGGCCAGCCATCCGGAATCCTGCCTGGTATGCGACAAGGCTAATCTCTGCGAGCTGCGCCGGATAGCCGCCGACCTCGATATCGGCCTGCCCCGCTACCGGGTCCGGAAGCACTACTTCCCCATCGAGGACGGGAACCCGCGCCTGGTCCGCGACCTGTCCAAGTGCATCCTCTGCCGCCGCTGCGTCTCGGTGTGCCGCAACCAGGCGGGCAAGAGGCAGTTCAGCATCGGCTACCGCGGCTTCGAGAGCAAGGTAATCTGCCGGCTTGACCAGACCGTGGATGATGCACTCTGCCAGGACTGTGACGCCTGCGTCTCGGTGTGTCCCACCGGGGCGCTGAGCCGGCCTGTCAGGCTCGGCCGGCCGCGGCAGGCGCTAGTCATTAAAGGCTAGCTTAAAGGGAGGTCATCATGGAAACGCCCGTCAACGGACCGGCCGACCTTCTGGTGATGCTGCAGCAGGCCCAGAGAAAGCACGGCTGCATCTCCGGCGAGCTGATGGCCGAGATAGCTGCTTCATTGGACATCCCCTCGAACGATGTCTACGGCGTCGCCACCTTCTACTCGTTCCTCTCGACCAGGCCGCTCGGGCGGAACGTCATCAGGGTGTGCAAGAGCCTGCCGTGCTACATCAGGAACGGCCACCGGGTAGTTGACACGATTTCCCGGGAGCTCGGTATCCGGCCCGGCGAGACCACGCCCGACAGGCGATTTACGCTGCTGCTGGCCAACTGCATGGGCCTCTGCGACGAGCCCCCGGCGATGATGATAAATGACGATGCTCACGGTGGCCTGACCCCGGAAAAAATCCTGAACATACTGGCA
>JACPQH010000055.1 GCA_016190585.1 Chloroflexota bacterium
GGATGTTCCTCACGGCGTAGGGGGCGAGGTACTGTAGATACGGCTGGCTCTGCCCGCCCCCCTGAATCTGCAGCGTCCTGATGAAATAGGCCATGTCATAGGTAGTGTCGTTGACCCTGATGACCGTCTGGCGCATGGGCAGGAAGCTGTTAAGCAGCCAGCCGGCCGAGATGAGGACTACCACGGCGAAGATAATGGCGGCTCCCGAGAGGAAGATAAGCCGCTGTCTTCTTTTCTGCCGCTGGAAATGCGAGAGCTGGCGCCGGCTCATCTCCCGCGGTGGCTTAATGTGTCTGCCCTTTTTCGCCAAGTTTCAAGCTCCTTTCTAATACAAACCGTTCTAATATTAATGCATGGGCACGGCCTATTTCAACTCAAAGGGGGTTTCCCCCGGAGCGAGCCTTTAAGCCGCCTTTCTTCCTTCACGCTTCACGCTTAATGTCATCATACTGTGACATTTTCTCAGAACACCTGACCAGCGACATAACCATGGAACATCTATAAGAGCCCGCCGGGAACCTTGCGCCGCCGGACAGCCCGTACTATAATAAGACAATTTGGACAATACCCGGTTAGCTCTCGAAAAATGGTGAAGATAGCCGTTATCCTTGGCACCCGGCCGGAAATCATCAAGATGTCGCCGGTCATCCGGGAACTCCAGGCCGCAAATGCCTCGTTTTGTATCGTGCACACCGGTCAGCACTATGCCAAAGAGCTTGACCTGGTTTTCTTCGAGCAGCTACGCCTGCCCCCGCCGTCATACAACCTGGAAGTCGGCTCCGGCTCCCACGCCGAGCAGACGGCGCGCATCCTCGCCCGCTGCGAGCGTGCTCTTGTGAAGGAGCGGCCGGACATCGTGCTCGTCGAAGGGGACACCAACTCGGTATTGGCCGGGGCGCTGGCGGCGGCCAAGCTCCACATCCCCGTGGGCCACGTTGAGGCCGGCCTGCGCAGCTACGACCGCCGGATGCCGGAGGAGATAAACCGCGTCCTTACCGATCACTGCTCGGACTTCCTGTTCGCGCCGACCGCCCGGTCGCGGGCGATACTGCGGGGCGAAGGCATTCCCGAAGAAAAGATATTCATCACCGGCAATACCATTGTCGACGCCGTCCGCCAGAACCTGGAGCTGTCCCGCGGGCGGCACGGGATACTGGGTAGCCTCGGCACCCGCCCGCAAGGGTTCTTCCTGGCAACCGTGCACCGCCAGGAGAATGTGGATGACCGGCGGCGGTTCGCCTCTATATTGCAGGGATTACGGGACATCGCCGCGGAATACGGCTGCCCGGTGGTCTACCCGGTGCATCCCCGCTCGCGGAAGAGGCTTGCCGAATCCGGGTATACGGCCGACGATGGCCTCAGGCTCATCGACCCGGTCGATTACCTGGATTTCCTCAAGCTTGAGGCTAGCGCCCGGCTCATCCTGACGGACTCCGGCGGCGTCCAGGAAGAGGCCTGTATCCTGGGGATACCCTGCGTTACCCTCCGGGACAACACCGAGAGGCCGGAGACGATAGAGGCCGGCGCGAATATGCTGGCCGGGGTTTCCCCGGGCGAAATCCGTCTGGCCGCCGCCGCGATGCTCCGCAAGGATAGCCGCTGGGAGAACCCCTTTGGCGCGGGCGACGCGGCGCAGCGGATTCTGCGCATCTGTAACGCCGCGACGGGACGGGCGCTGGCTCCTTCGGGGGTCCGGCAGAGTCCGGGTTAAACAAATACTTCACCGAGGTTTAGCATGGCCAGGATATTCGTAACGGGCGGCCTGGGATTTATCGGCTCCAACCTGGTCCCCGAACTGCGCCGCCGCGGCCACGAGGTCTGGCTCTGCGACCTGGGCCAGTCAGGCGTGAAGAACTACGTGCGCTGCGACGTCTCGGAGTCCCGCCAGACCGAGCGGGTTTTTAATCAGCATGACTTCGATTATGTTTACCACCTGGCTGCCGAGTACGGGCGCTGGAACGGCGAGGACTATTATGAAAACCTCTGGCGCACTAACGTTATCGGCACCAAGAATATGCTCCGGATTCAGGAGAAAAAGAAGTTCCGGCTGGTATTCTTCAGTAGCGCCGAGGTCTACGGCGACTACGAAGGCGTCATGAGCGAGAGTGTCATGGACACCGTGCCTATCAAACAGATGAACGACTACGCCATGACCAAATGGGTGGGCGAGCTGCAGGTCTTGAACTCGGCGGCCATGTTCGGGACCGAGAGCGTCAGGGTGCGCCCGGTCAACGCCTATGGCCCCCACGAGCACTACAGCCCCTACCGCGGTGTGATACCCATGACCATCTACAAAGCGCTGGCCGGCGAGCCCTACATCATCTACCTGGGACACAAGCGCATCTTCGACTACGTCGAGGACACCTGCCGCACCTTTGCCAATATCGCGGACAACTTCAAGCCGGGCGAGGTCTACAATATCGGCGGCCGTGAGGAGTGGGAGCACGATATCAAGTACGTCTCCGACGTCATCCTCAAGACCCTGGGCAAGGACGATTCCGGTGTCACTTATAAACCGGCCGAACCCTTCACCACGAAAACGAAGCACATGGACTTCGCCAAAGCCCGGCGGGACCTAGGCCACAACCCGGTGGTGGCGCTGGAAGAGGGTATCGGCAGAACGGTTGCCTGGATGCGGCAGGCATACGGTTTTGGCGCATGAACGAAAACCCGGCGACAGCGCGGTGACATGAACATCTGCACCGTAATCCCCTGGTTCCCCTCTCGGGTTACCGGGGACAACACCGGCATCTACCAGTACTATCAGTCCCGGAAGCTCGTCGAGATGGGGCACAAGGTCGTTGTTTTGGCCGTCCGGAGGCGGGGAATGCCGGAAACCGAGCTCGTCGACGGTGTCGAGGTAAGGCGCTTCCCCGCCTGGCGGCTGCCTGTGATTCGCTATGACGTCCCTGACCTCCCCCGGCTGAACCAGCTCATCCGCGATGTCCACAGGCAGTACGGCCTTGACGTAATCGAGTTCTTCAGCTCGGATTTCCTGACCTCGCTGCCGGCGCTCTATATCAGGCGCAAGACCGGCGTCCCGGCGGTGATGGTCGTCAACGGCCTGCCGGGCATATCCTGGCACACCGGCAGCCGGTTGCTGGACCTCCTGAGCCGTCTCTATACGCAAACCATCGGCCTGAGCCTCATCAGGCGCGCCGCTGGCGTCCGGCTGCTTCACGGGGGACTGGCCGGGGAGCTGGCGCGGCTGGGCGTGCCGCGCCACCGGATGCGCGCCATCCACCAGGGCGTGGATACCGCTGTCTTCTCACCGGATAAGGACCGGCGGCGGCTGCGGGCCGAACTCGCTCTGGAACAGTATGACTTCGTGGTCCTTTTCGTCGGCCGGCTGGTGCATCCCGTGGCGATGAAGGGCGCTCCGGACCTCATCCGGGCCGTGTCCGGGCTCCGGGCGGCTTACCCGCAGCTCAAGCTGGTGATGGTCGGCGACGGGGACGCGCGGGCAAAGCACGAAGCGATGGCCGCTGGCCTGGGAGACCGCGTGCTTTTTACCGGATGGCGGGAGGACGTGCCGCGATACCTGAACGCCGCCGACGTGCTGGTGCTGCCCAGCCTCAGCGAGGGCTGTCCCGGCGTCGTCCTGGAGGCGAGCAGTTGCGGCGTCCCGGTGGTCGCCAGCCGGGTGGGGGCGGTGCCGGCCATCGTTGACGACGGTGCAACAGGTATCATCATCGAACCCCGGAGCGTGACCGGGATACAGCGAGCCCTGAAGACACTGCTGGACTCCCCGCAACGGCGACTCGAAATGGGGAGGAAAGGCCGGGAAAAGGCCGAGCGCGAGCTCGGCTGGGATATCACCTGCCGGGACCTGGAGCGGCTCTACGGGGAGGTCGCCGGCCTGGCGCGGGCAGCCCCCTCGCCGCGCGTAAAAGTGGCCGCTAAATTGTGAAGGATGGCGACAGCGAATGAAGGCTGATTTTACAAAATACCAGGGAAGCCGCGTGCTGGTTACCGGCGGCGCGGGCTGTATCGGCTCCAATCTGACCAAAGCCCTGATCGAGCTGGGCGCCGCCCGTATCCTGGTCCTGGATGACCTGTCCGCGGCGGAGAAGTGGAACGTTCCCCAGGACCCCGGCGTGGTCTTCATCGAGGGCAGCGTGCTCGACGAAGAGGTGCTCAAAAGGGCTTTCTCACAAAAGCTTGACTTCGTTTTCCACCTGGCGGCGCACTTCGCCAACCAGAACTCGGTGGACAACCCGGAGACCGATATGCTGGTCAACGGCCTGGGGACGCTCAAGACGCTGCAATATTCGCACCTCACCGGCGTCTCGCGCTTCGTTTTCGCCTCCTCCGGCTGCTCGGTCTACGGCAGCCAGGCGCCCCTGCCGCTCAAGGAGGATTTCGTATCCCTGCACCTGGACACGCCCTACCAGATAACCAAGCTCCTCGGCGAGCTGTACTGCAACTTCTTCCACGCCCAGTACCGCCTGCCGGTTGCTATCGCGCGCTACTTCAATGTTTACGGGCCCGGCGAGGTGCCGGGCAAATACCGCAACGTCATCCCGAACTTTACCTGGTGGGCGCTGCACGGCGAATCCCTCCCCATTACCGGCACCGGCGAGGAGACCAGGGACTTCACCTTCGTCGAGGACATCGTCGACGGCACCCTGCGACTCGGCGTTGTGCCGGAGGCGGTCGGCGACGCTTTTAACCTGGCATCGGAGACCGAGACGCGGGTTATCGACATCTCCACCATGATCAACGGGCTTACGGATAACCAGGCCGGGGTCAAGTTCCACGGCCGGCGGGACTGGGACAAGATAATCCGCCGCCGGGCTTCGATAGAGAAGGCCCGCAAGGTGCTCGGCTACGAGCCGCGGACCCGCATCGCCGACGGCATTAAAAAAGTCCACGAGTGGATTTTGGCCAACCAAGGCCGGATAGAAATGAAAGACAGGCTATAAGCCAGCCGGCTCGTGAAAAAAAACTAATGAGCGTCTCACCGGACATAAAGAGTGGTCATAAAACCGGCAAGATTTGCCTGGTTTCCGTTGATGTCGAGGAGGACCTCGGGACAAAAACCTTCCGGGGCGTGGAAAATCTCGACAACATCCTGGACGTCTTCGATGACTTCGGTATCAGGGCGACACTCTTTGTCACCGGCGAAGTTATCGAGAAATTTCCCGTGATGGTGCAGAGGTGGTCGCGGAAACACGAAATCGGCTCGCACGGCTATTATCACACCAATCTCCGCGAACTGTCACACGCCGCGCGGGAACAACAGTTGGCCGGGTTCTGCGCCCTGTATGAAAAAATCCTGGGTCAATCGCCCCGGGGGTTCCGGGCTGTCCAGCATTCCATCGATGAAGCCCAGCTGAAGATTATCGAGCGCCTCGGTTTCGCCTACGACAGCAGCGTCATCCCCGGCTATGTTCCGCTGCGCCGGTACGCGGGCTTCCGGGGGAAAGCGCCCGTGGTACCTTACCACCCCAGCTATGATGATTGCCGGAAAGAAGGCAATATGAGAGTTCTGGAGGTCCCGTGCGCCCCCGTGGCCTTCGGCGTGCCGCTGTACGGTACCTGGATAAGGGTGTTAACGCCCCGGATTTTTGATATCCTGTTAATCAGAAAACCGGGGTTCATCAGCCTGGCGATGCACTCCTGGGACGGCATCGGTTATACCGGGCCGTTCTCGCGGAACAGCGGGAAAATGTTTCTAAAGTACCTGCCGGAGATGCTGGCAAAGCTGCGCCGGGACTACCGGTTCCTGCCGGCGGAAACCATCTCCCGGCAGCAAGGCCGGCAGGCCGGTTAGGCAAGAACATGGGAACTAAACTCAGCATTGAAATTATTTCCGCGGACCAGTTAGAAAAGCACCTGGGGATGCTTAATCTGAGCTTCGATCCGTGGGGTACCCCCGTCGAGTGGCGCTACAAGTATCTCCGGCCCGGCTTCGACGCCGGAGCGATGCTGGTCGTTAAGGAAGACGGGAACTGGGTGGGCGGGGCTACCCTCTGGCCGGCGAGTGTGCTCGTGAACGGGCAAAAGGTAAAAGCCTTCGTGCCGGGCGACCTGTACACCCACCCGGACCACACCGGCAAGGGGGTGTACTCCGCAGCCATGAAATGTGCTAACCAGCGGGCCCGGCAAGATGGCGCCGCGCTTGGTATAGCGTTCGTTTCCCGCCACGAGCTGCCTTTCGTCGCGCTACCCGGATATGGCTATCGCCCCGTCTTTTCCCCCGAAACCAGGATCAAAATCCTTAACCCCGAAAAAATAATAACAGTGTTGGAAAACAAGCGTATAAATTTGTTGGGGATGTTCGAAAACAAAAAGATAAAGATGACTGTCGGGAAAAAGGATTTTGTTTTTGTCGTTAAAGATAGCCGGCTTCGACCTACAGGCGATAATGAGGCCGACACAACGGTAAAAGCCGATTGGCAGACGTTGTTTGGGCTCTTTTTTGGCTTGTCCCGGGGTAAGCCGGCGTTGATTCTGACCGTGTTAAGGATGGTATTAAGCCGGAAACTGGTGATTAAAATGCCGTTTAAGGGCTGGTGGGGCGTGGTCCGGGGCATTGTTCATGCTTGACGAGTGTCTCGCTCTGAGAAACAAGCTTCATAAGGATGACTTCCGGTTTGATCTTGACCCGGCTCAATGGAAGTATGCCTATCTCGACCGGCCGGGGCTGGAGGAGGGCGACCTGGTCAGGATTGAGGAAAACGGCGTCCTGAAAGGCTACGCCATCGGCACCCTGTGCGACTATGAGCACGGCGCCAAAATGTACCGGGTACTGGAGATATGCGCCGCCGAACGTGATACCTTGCAGGGGTTGCTGGAGTCAATCACCCGGCGCGCCGGCGACAGGGGTGCTGATTTCATCGTCATCCGGCGGTGCGATGAGCCTGACGATGATCTTTTCCGCCGGGACGGCTATCTGAGCGCCAGCGAGAACTCGATTATGGTTGTCCTGCTCAACCCGAGAGACCTGCTGGCGCCCTTTTCACACAGCAATACCAGGGGAAACGTTATTAACATCAAAATCACCGGCTTTGAAAGCCTCAGCATAGCTGTCGGTGAAAACAGTATCGCCGTTTGCGATGGCGTAAGGGAACAAGCGCCTTCTCTGGCACTGAGCGCCGAGAGCTTCCTGGGGCTGTTTTTTGGCAAGACGAACCTCCTGAAAGAGGTGTTTAAAGGTAATGTGAAAGTCAACTGGAGATACCTCCCGGTGGTCGCCCGTCTTTTCAATATTATCCGCCAGAAGAGATGGTATGTTCCCTTTGGGGAATGGGCCTGATATGCGCCCGGATAACCCGCGGGTTGTTATCATAGGCACCCATACCCTCCCCCAAAGCACGAGAATTACCAAAGAAGCCAGGGTGCTGGCCGGTAAGGGCCACGCTGTCACCTTCCTGGGCTGGGACCGGGGAAGGGGCGCGCCCTCGGTGGAGGAAGTCGGCGGGGTGAAGGTGCGGGAGGTCAGGTGCCGTATCAGGGCGCCGCTGGGGGGCGGGGTGTTCTTTTTCTATCCGTTATGGTGGCTCTTCGTTCTGGCCTGGCTGCTCCGGAACCGGTGGGATATCGTGCACGCGGAAAACCTGGACTGCCTGCCCCCGGCCGTCCTCGCGGCCAGGCTCAAGAGGAAGCCGGTTATCTACGAGATACTGGATACCTACGAAGACTCCCTGCGCCTGCCGCGCCTCGTCAGGAACATCCTGGTCATTTTCGACAAGCTTCTGATACGTCTGGTCAGCGGGGTCATCCTGGCCGATGACGCGCAAAAAGAAGAATTGGGCGGCATTCCCAATAAACGAGTGGTAACAATCTACGATTCCCCGGCAGACGGCATCCCCAGCGGCGCGCGCCAGGCGAACGGCGCGCTCACCCTGTTTTACGGCGGCGTACTCACCCGCGAGAAGGCGCTGAACCTGGACAGGCTCTTCGCCGCCCTTGATGGTATCGATGGTGTTACGCTGGCAATCGCCGGGTGGGGCAACCTGACCGGGGAAGTCGAGGCGTGGTCCCGCCGGAAGCCCCGCCAGGTGCGGTTTCTGGGAGCCATCGGCCATCAGGAGGTACTGCGCCGGAGCGCCGAGGCCGATCTCCTGTTCGTCCTGCGCGGCGCGGTGTTACCGGTCAACAGGTATATCTGCGGCAGCAAGCTCTTCGAGGCCATGATGTGCGGAACGCCCCTGCTGGTAAACCAGGGGACATCGACCGCCATCAAGGTATCGGAGGCCGGGTGCGGCATCGTGGTGGACGCCCGGGACATCACCGCGGTACGGGCGGCCCTGGTCAGGCTGCGTGACGACCGGGGTCTGCGGGAGCGCATGGGCCGGAACGCCCGCCGGGCTTACGAGGAGCAATATAGCTGGAGCCTGATGCAGCAGCGGCTGCTTGACCTGTACGAGCAGGTCGGCGGCGGATGAACAAGTTGCGGGGCGGAGCGTGGCGAGGCACGTCGGTATCGTAGGACTGGGCGCTTATCCCCTTCTCGCCGGGGCCAGTCCCAGCGCGGTTCTCGGCCCCGACGTCTATCACAGCCTGTTAGCCAGAGGGCTGCAAGCCCGGGATTTCCAGGTTTCCGTCATTACTTATGAGGACGGTTCCGGAGGGGCGGGGAATTTATCCGGCATCCGGGTCATCAAAGCCTGCGCCGTGAAATCGCCGGCCGTAAGGGTCTGTTTGAGCCTGGGCGGGGCCCTGCGGCGGGCCGGCGCCGACGTTTATATTCAGCAGGGTACGGCCGGGCTGAACCCGGTGGTGTGCCGGCTGATGCGGCGGCCGTTTGTTTTCAGCGTCGGCTCGGACTGGTATGTCGACCGGACAAGTCCGATTCCCGGCTTTGGCCGCGTGAGCCGGCTCGTCTCCGACCTCACCATCCGGCTGGCGGATGCCATAATCGTCCAGACCGGGACCCAGCAGCAAGCGCTGTCAAAGAACTATCACCGGGAGAGCACCCTCATCCGGCCCTGCTTCCCTCTCACCGAAAGGGGTATGCCGGATAAGGCCGAGCCGCCGGTGGCGCTGTGGGTGGGCTCGATGGCGGCGGTGAAGCAGCCTGCGCTCTTCGCCCGGCTGGCGGAGGAAATGCCCGAAGTCCGGTTCCGCATGGTCGCCGGGCCGGGCAGCCGGGAGGTCCAGGAGGACGTCAAACGGCGCGCCCGGCGGTGCCCCAACCTGGAGCTGCGCGATACTATCCCCCTGGACGAAATCGGTGCGCAGTTCCGCCAGGCAGCGGTGCTGGTGAACACCTCATTGTTTGAGGGGTTTCCCTACGCCTTTCTCCAGGCTTGGATGAGCTATACACCGGTTGTTTCCCTGAACGCCGACCCGGACGGTATACTGCGCCGGCACGGCATCGGGTCCCGTTCCGGAAGCTTCGAGGACATGGTGAAGGACTTGCGGGGCCTTATCGGGGACAGCTCATTGCGCCGGGAGATGGGGCTGAAAGCCCGGGAATACGTCGAGCGTGAGCACGGGCTTGAACAGTTTATCGGGCGGCACGCCGAGCTGTTCGACCGTTTAACCAAAAAATGACCTTCAAAAAATATATAACGCCCCTGGCACTGGGGGCTCTTGTAGTCACATTCGATATATCGGTTGCCTTTGACGTTCCGGTAATCAGGCAGATCGCCGGTTTCATGGTGCTCACGTTCCTGCCCGGCGCCCTCGTCCTGCGCGTGCTGCGGGCCGGCTCTCTATGCAATATAAGCAGGATGCTCTACGCCGCCGGTTTGAGCGTCGCCGGGCTCATGCTTACCGGCTTTCTGCTCAACGCCTTCTTGCCCCTGGTCGGCGTTGCCGGGCCCCTCTCCGTGGCGCCCCTCCTGGCGGCGATAAATATCCTTATTTTCGCCCTGCTCGTCATTGCGCTTAAGCAAGGCTCGCTGCCCTCCGGCATTTTGGGTGTCATAAGCCGCCCCCGCGTCGCCGGGCTAGTCTCGCCGCCGGTGCTGTTCTCGCTTACTCTCCCCGTGGCGGGAGTAATCGCCCCGCTGGCGGATAACTCTACCGGCAGCAACCTGGGTTACATCTTGCTGTTTGTCCTGATAGCTCTCGCCGTGGTTCTCGCGGCAACCGGCCGGATTCCCGTCAAGACCTTGCCCCTGACGGTTATGGCTATCTCGCTGGCCCTTATAGCCCATTTCGTCTTCCTGGCCTACCCCTTCCATACCTTCGGCGGCGGGGACCGGGGCTGGGAGTTTTACCTGAGCCAGCTTGTTATCACGAACTCATCGTGGCAGCCCTCGCTGTCCCACGCCATCAACGCCATGCTGGCCGTCACGCTCCTGCCGCCTGTCTATGCCAACCTGCTTGGTATCGGCCTTGATTGGGTATTCAAGATTATTATCTCCCTGGTTTATTCGCTGATCCCCCTGGCGCTTTACCAGATTTATCGAAGGCAGATCAGCGAAAAAGGCGCGTTCTTGGCGGTCTTCTTCTTCATGTCTTTGCCCGTATTCTTCACTCTTACCAGGTCGATCTCCCGGCAATCGGTAGCGGAGCTCTTCTTCGTCCTGCTGCTCCTGCTCCTGACCGATAAGGATATCAGCCGTGTGGCTAAATCGGTCCTCAGCCTGGTATTCGGCGCGGGGGTGGTCGTTTCCCATTACGGCATCACGTATATCCTTCTATTTTACATGCTTTTCGCGCTTGCCGGCCTCCACGTAATCAGCAGGTTGCCGCTGGGCAGGTTCCGACCGGGCGGCGTCGACGACCTTGATGCTCAAGGGGACAGGCTACCGCGGACCGGCGGCCTTTCTTTCACCTTTGTCGCCTTCTTTGCCGTGTTCGCTCTTGGCTGGTACACCTACGTTTCGGGTTCGGTGAACCTGGCGACCGTGCTTAACCTGATAACGCAGGTATATTATGAATCTTTCGATCCCTCGGTCGCGCCGGGAGAGATTGTCCAGCTTGCCATCGGCGTTCAGCAGCCGCGGCCCTATTTCTGGGTTTACTTCAACGCCGTGGTGCAGCACGTTGCCCAGTTCCTCATCATCCTCGGGTTCCTCGGGGTAGCCCTGAAAAAAACCAGAGCCGGGTTCTCGCCGGATTTCGCCATGATGATCCTGGCGAGCTTCCTGGTCCTCGGTCTTTATATCGTCTTGCCGTATCTAAACTACCAGTTCCAGGTCTTTCGCGTATTCCACCTGACGCTCTTTTTCCTGTCGCCCCTCTGCATCCTCGGTGCCGAAAGCCTGGCCCGGTGGCTATCGGGCTTGTCCCGCCTGCCCCGGCGGATGAGAAGTCTCGCCTCGGCTAACCGATTACTGCTGCCCATGTTGATAATGTACTTCCTGTTCTATGTCGGCCTGGTCTACGAGCTGACGGACACGCCGCTGGCCTCGGTTGACACCCCGGTGCTATTCCACCGCTTCCGGGATAGCGGCGAGCCTTCTCAGAAGGAGATGTATTATGTTTCGCGCCTGTCGACCGCCGATCACGCCGCCGTGATGTGGCTCGCCCGGTATAAAGAAGGGGCCACGCGGGTCTACTCGGACACGGGATTCTTCCGTTCTTTCCTGGCGCCGTACCCGATGCCGGCGACCGAGCTCACGGCCAGCAGCGACCCGCGGGAGGTCGAGGGGGGTCTTATCTACCTGCGCGTGCTGAATCTAAAAGACGGCTATCTCGGAAACGGGGCGGATTATTACGATACAGGCGAAACAAGCCAAATCCTGAATGATATTCATCAGCGCCGGAGCCAGGTCTATACCAACGGCGGCAGCGCCGTCCTAAAATAGCGAGGGCGCTCAGCTCCGGATAAAGTCGTTAAGCCGGTAAAAACGGAGCATCAACCGGCGTGTCGAGAAGGTGAGCAGCCAGCCGGCGGCGCTCCGCAGGTCCCAGGGGCGGCTCTTCCAGGCTCGAGCATACTCCCGCCGCGCCGTTTTGAGGTCGCCGTTCCGGGCATGTACCTGTCCGACCGCCCGGTGAAACAGCGTCTTCTCCGAAGCGTCAAGCCGGTCATAAAGCCGGGAGATGTCGCCCCCGGTGAGGTCAGTACCGGCTCCCGGGGAACGACCGCCGGCCGTGCGCTGGGCGAGGAAGTGGTAGAGCATGGCGGCTTCCACCCGGGCCGCCCGGATACTTTCCCGGTGCAGCCGGAACACATAGAGCACGCGCCCCAGGTTGGCCACGCGGTGCTGCGCCGCAATCCTGAGCCAGAGCTCGTAGTCCTGGCCGTACCGGAAGAGCTCGTTATAGCCTCCTAGCCCGGCCACGACCCCTTTCCGGAACATGACCGAGCCGTGATAAAACTGGTTTTGCCGCCGGAGGCCCGGGGCGGGGTCCGCGGCGGCGGTGATGTCCCGGGTTTCGCCGGTGAGCTCGTCAATCACGCGCACTGAAGTACCGAGCAGCGCCACGTCGCGGTGGTTTTCCAGGTACTTCACCTGCTCTTCAAGTCGCTGCGGCAGGGAAAAATCATCAGCGTCCTGACGGGCGATATAACTGCCCCGGGCCAGCGCTATCGCCCGGTTGAGCGACCGGGTCAGTCCGATGTTCTCCGGGTTGCTTATCAGCCTGAAGCGGGGATCGGGGAAGGCGCGGATTATCTCCGGCGAGTCATCCGTGGAGCCATCGTTCACCACCAGGAACTCGAAGTCTTTAAAAGTCTGGCCGGCGACGCTTTCCAGGGCCTCGGGCAGGAACCTCGCCCCGTTATAGACGGACATGATAACGCTGACCAGGGGCGTGTTCATTTCTTGGTACTGGTAAAAACCAGGAAAACGGAGTGACCGGCCAGGCCGGCGAGCAGGCTACTGGATAACGCCCGGATGCCTGTCAGGAGCCGGCTGCCGCCCCGGTAGTCGTAAAGTCGCTGTAACGCCGGCTTAAGAAACGCCACCTCGTCCTTAACGCCTTTAAGACCGTCCAGGGGCTTCTTGGCGACCAGCCTGAAGCCGGCGGTCCGGAAGGAGTCGACAACGTCGGCGGTGTCGAGGATGAACTGGTAGAAATGCTCCGGTTCCTCCCCGCCATTCAGTTCCGGGTACCGGCCGAGCCTGGCCTTGATTTTTCGCAATGGCGACATGTTGGGGAAAGATACAAAAGCATAGCCGCCGGGACACAGCACCCGCCGCATCTCCCGCAGAATAGCCTGGTAGCCTTGCCAGGAGTGTTCGATAACACCCAGGGACCAGTACCCTGTAAAATGAGCGTCCGGGAACGGCAGGGCGGTGACATCCGCCACCCGCAGGTCGAGGTCGGGGAAGACCCGTCTGGCCTGCCGGATGGTGTGCTCGCCGAAGTCAACCCCGATGGCCCGGTATCCCCGGGCCTGCATGGTGTGAACAACCTGGCCCATGCCGCAACCGCCTTCGAGAATCAGCCCGTCCTTTCCGGGACAGTACTCGCGCAGTACCCTTAAAACAAAGCCGTTTAGCGGCGGGCGCGTCCCGGTTCCCGCGGCCTCTCTGGCCCACTGCCGGTCCCAGAAGGCAGGAGTCGCTTTTTGCTCGATACACACAAGCCGCCTGAGGCGGGCGTCATAAAGCTTCATGGAATCTCAACTCAAGATGTCAGCCAGCTGGTGCAGCACCTGGGCCCGGGAAAAATCGCGTTCCATGTAGCTTAAGGCGTTAGCGCTCGTCCTGGCGCGCAGGTCGGCTTCCCTCAGGGCTGCCAGCTTTTCGATAAATTCCTCCGGTTCCTGGCAAACGAAGTAATCACGACCGTCGGCGCCGTTGAAGACGCTGAGCGCCCTCTTCGAGCCAACGACCGGGAAGCCCCGTCGCAGGCACTCGTAGCCCTTGACCTTGAATCCTGTCCCGTAGAACACCGGGACCACGGCGACATCCATGTCCGCCAGGAAACCGTTCAAATCATCAACGAAGCCGTGCAAGGTCAGGAAAGGCAGCCCCGCATAACATTCCGGCGGGCTCTTGCCGAGCACGTGAAAATGAATGCCGTCAATCCGCTGCCTCTGGAGGCACGGCACGAGCTTCCGGGCGATGAAATCAACCCCCGACCGGTTGAGATTGTTCTTCAGATCGGCGCCCAGGTAAAAGACATCAAGCGTATCTTTGCCCCGGTTCGTCTGGTGGGCGGCGAGCGCGTCCGGAGGGAAATAGGGCAGGTAGCTCAATCTGTCCTGGCGACCGTACCGGACGCGGTAGCGGCGGATATCCTCACGGGATATGCCGGCGACCTTGCTGGCTACCTTAAACATCAGGCTTTCGCAGGCGTCTATGCCCAGGAGATTCAGCGACAGGTCGACAATCTTGCCCGGCATCCGGCGCGGAGTCGCCTCGATGGGCCAATCAACACGGAATTTCTCGAAATAGTGCCGGGATTCGTAATTGTGCGCCCGGAAGATGATTTGCGTCTCGTAGTCCCGGGCCAGCGCCCGCGCCAGGGGGGCGAACGATGAGTACTCGAACCACACGGCATCCGGCCGGCATCTTCCGATGAGCGCCCTCAGCTTTTCCAGGCTCGCCTGGCTGGTGAGCCCCCGGCACCGGTGCCATAGCCGGTGCACCGGGTACCCCTTGAAGGCCGGGGCACGGCTCCGGGGCATCAGCTCGATATCGATATCCCAGGCCTTCCCATCGGCTTCCGGGTGAGCCTCCTGCCAGGGCAGGGGAAAGGCGGCCACCATGACCCGGTATCCGAGTTCCTGGAATAGCTTAATCCGGCCGGTTATATCCTTCTGGTTAGCCATGAAGGGCGGGAAGGGGTAGAGGGGCGTCATAACGAGGATATTTTTCACCCTTCCCTCCTTTCCTTCAGCACTCTGTCGAACACCGCGGTGATACGGTCGGTGGTAATCCGCCAGTTGAAATCCCGGACAACTTTGTCTCGGCCGGCGGCGCCCATTTCCCGGGCGCTGTCCCAGATATCCTTGACCGCCTCGGCTATGGCTCGGGGGTCCTTCCTCGCGACAACTCGCCCGCAAGAATCGTCAACGCACTCGGCCGAGCCGCAGTTCCCGGTCAGGATTACCGGGGTGGCGCAGGCCAGCGACTCCAGCGTCACATAGCCAAAGGTCTCCAGCCACACCGAAGGTATCACGGTAGCCCTGGCCCCGGAGTAGGCCGCGGCCATCTCTCGCTGGTCGAGGAACCCGGTAAAGACCACGCGGCTCTGCCAGCCATTGTCTTCCACCAGCTTCCTGATCCTGGTCCCGTACCATCCCAGGTCGTCCACCTTGCCGCTGAACAGGGAGGCGTTGCCGGCGATCACCAGCGAGATATCCGGGGGCAAATATTCCAGGGCTTTGATGGCGAACTCCTGTCCCTTGATGTAGTTCAGGCGGCCGGGGACTAAAAGATAGTCGCCGTGAATCCTGAACCTGCGAATGAATTCCCCGGAATCGACAGGTTGGTATTCCTCGCCATCGATACCCGGGGTGATGCCGAAAGTCATCTCCCTTTTCCGGAAAAGGCCGGCGCACAGGCCGGAGTTGCCGATTCGCGCGTCAGCCCCGGCTAGCCTCTCCTGGGCGCTGGTATACTGCCGCATACGGCCGACGTTTCTCAGCCAGCCGGCGCACCTCGCTGGAAATGGTAGTTTCTGCATGAAATAGCACCTGGTGCAGTTGATAAAGCCTGAGTCGTTATAGCACAACGAGTCGTCCGGCCTGAGGAAACGGAACCGGAAGGGGCACATCAGCCCTACCCCGTGGCAGCCGTAGATTACCGGAACGCCGGCATCTCGGGCCGCTTTGATCATCGCCAGGGAGTTGTGGTTATTGGCGAAGACCAGGTCGGCCCGGCTATCCCGGATGAACGCCGCGATGTCCCGGTAACGCTTCATCACCCTGAAGGGCTCGCTGAGGGAGCCGGTCAGCAGGTCGGAGTAGTGTACCGTGGCCTCATCCATGTCCACGGTTCCCGGCTGGCCGTACGACTGGGTAAGGATTTCTACATGGCATCGCCGCCGGGTGAGCTCGCGCGCCAGCCCGCGGACGTACTGCTCGATGCCGCCGCCAACCGGGTAATAGTTTTCAGCGGCTATTAGAACTCTGCTCAGGCTCAATCAAGTACCTTCGATAACCCTCGATTTTCCCCGCGGCCGAGATAAAGGCGTAGCTCAGGAAAGACGCTTTTTTTTGCTGCCAGGCCCGCAGCAGGCAGAGGCCGATGCCGGGTGTCCGGAAGCTCCCCCAGGCGATATCCCGGAGCAGGCTGGCCGGGTTGCCGCGCCAGAAGAACCGGTTCATAAAAAAGACATGGTTGCGGTTGGCGTAAAAAAAGTAGCGCGCGCCGCGGCCCCGTTCCGGTCCGCCTGGCCGGGCGGCCGCTTTATGCCAGACCTTAATAGCCGGATTGACCACGACCTTGTGCCCCGCTTGCTTGACACGGAGGCATAAATCGCTTTCATAGCGGAAGCACCAGCTCTTGAGGTCGTAGACGGCGCCGTCAAAGCCGCCGACGCGCCGGAACACCTCCCCCCTTACACCCATGAAAGCCGTACGTACATGGTCTACCTCGGTAATTCCATGCCCTTCTATCAGCTTGAAGGCGGTGTTGAAGTCCCCCCGGGCGCTTATCCGGCCCGTGCCTGGCGGCAGTTGAACGGATTTTCCGACGACCTCATCACGGCTTCTTAGCTCCATCCCGCCGGCGATGGCGATGTTCTCATCCAGCCGGAAAGTCTCGGCAAGCTCGGCGAGCTCGGTTCCCGAAATCAGCTCGACGTCATCATCCAGCATCAGGAGGATATCTCCCCTCGCCGCCGCCGCGCCGGTATTGCAGGCGAGAAGCTGTCCCTTCATCTTGGTAGCTAAGTATCTCAGGCGGGCATCTCCCAAAGAGGCGACAGCCTCCCTTGTGCCGTCGGTTGACGGGCCGTTGTCCACGACCAGGACTTCATAGTCGGTGCAGCCCTGGCGCAGTATGGACGTCAGCGCCTGCTTCAGGTCGTCGGACCGGTTGTAAGTCGGGATTATAATCGATATCACCGCAGGTACTCGAGTTCGTAGTTAAACAATTCGGCCTGCTTTTCCCATCGTAGATTGCGGGCAAGCTCGTAGCCGTTTTCTTTAAGCTCCTCGCGCAGGTCGTTATTCTCGACCAACATGCGGACAGCTTTCTCGATGTCCGAGGTGTCATGGGGATCCACTAGGACCAGGTGCTTTTTATCTTTTACCATCTCCGTGACATCACAGTTCCGCGTCAGGATTACAGGGCAGCGCGCGGCCATGGCCTCGAATGGGGTTATAGGCCAGTGTTCAGAGAAGCTCGGCAACAGAAAAATGTGCGCGGACTTGTAAAAACGGTAGAGTTCCTCGTTGAACAGCGTCCCGGTAAAGTGGATGTCTTCTCCGCCCGTCCGGCGCGCATACTCCAGGTAGTACGGTTTGTCCGGCCCGCCGCCTATCAGCACCAACTGATATTCAGGATGTCTTCTCTTGAAGCTGACAAAACAATCGATCACCGCCTCTGTGTTCTTAATTCTCCGCAGGAAATTGTGGACTGAGAGAATGATCTTTTTGTCCGGGTCGACGCCGTATTTCTTCAGGAACCCAGGTGACTCAACTGTGGTATTCGAAATACGGTCGAAGTCGACGCCGTTGTGAATAACCTTGATTCTATCTCTGTTGACGCCGGCTTCCGATAAACGATTTCCTGTCTTCTCTGAAATAGCGATGATTTTGCTCGCTTTTTCCAGTAGCAGCCGCTCCAGAGCCGGGGGATTTTTAATCCAGCGGTCGACGCCGTGGATCGTGGTAACCGCGGGCACGCCCAGGTTGATGCCGGGAATGGCGTTTATGCCCTGACCGTCGACCACATCTAATTGTCCTCTTCGCTTTTTCAAATACCTGGTTGCCTTATTGATAAAAAATTCTTCCCAGAACCGCTTGTGATAAACCTTGTAGGGGTTGAAATAGATCTGCAGTGGGGTGTATTTAAGACCATTTTGGTTCTGATAATGCCGGACCTTCCCCAGCGTTCCGGCGAACAGGAGCTCGACATCGGCGGACCGGGAGAGGCAGTCCGCTATACGGTGAGCCCTGGTTTCAACGCCGCCGTAGTTTATCTGGTGCAGCCAGGAAATGGATTTAACCCGCATGTGTTTTTAACACCGGTCGTGCCACGCGTTTGATGATTTTTCCCGTATGGAAGCAAGCCTGCAGGGCTGGCAGGCGGCGGTTGATGGAAGCCGCAATTCGAGTCAGGCACTCCTCGTGAGTAAGCAAGCCTTTTTCGAATTTATTCAGCTCGCCAATTATAGTCCCGCCCAGTAAAACCCGAGCCGCGAGTGCGTTAATGGTCGAGAATCCTGGCTGTTTTTCTGTTACGGCTCGCGTAATGGCGTCTCGGGCCTGGCCACCGGTTATCAAACGGTGTTTGAGCCTGAGCAAGGGATCGGCAATTCTGATTTCATATGCCCTGGTGGCGGATAGTGACCTGTCATGCTTTCTAAACAGATATAGCGGTCTGGCCAGGTGTTTCATGCTGAACTTGCGGGAAATCCGTATCCAGTAGTCATAGTCTTCAACAAGTGATACGCCAGAATCATATTCACCGGTTTCTGCCGCGACTTCCCGCCTTAACATGAAGCACGCCCCGATGTAGTTGCCGCGCTCGAATGGCGGGAAGTCCGGGAATTTTATCGGCTTCTTCTCGGCCATTTCGTCGCTGACAGAAAAATAGTCGCAGTAAACGAAGGGGCAGTCCTGAACGGTCAAGAAGGCGACCATCTCCTCGATGGCTTGAGGTAAATACTCGTTATCGTCCGATGTCCATGTCAGAAACTCGCCCCTGGCGGCGGCGAAGCCGGTGTTCAGGGCGTGGGGGAGGCCCTTGTTTTTATCATGTTTCAGAGATTTGATTCGCGAATCTCGAAAAGAACCGATGATATCCGGCGTGTCATCGGTGGAGCCATCGTCGACGATGATAAGCTCGATATTGGAGTACGTCTGGTTCAGGCAGCTTTCGATGGACTGGCGGAGATACCTCGCGCCGTTGTAGGTCGGCAGCACGATGCTGACCAGCGCCTGTCCCCTTACTTCGCTATTTTTCGCCATAGGTGAACAGCAGGTAGCCCTGGTTAAGTTTCTCGACCTCGGCCGCGTCCAGGCTGTCAAAGAAATCGCTCGCCTCCTTGCCCGGGCTCCAGAACTCCGCGGCGTGATGGAGCCCCACGGAGTACTCCACTATATTTTTCAGCCCGGCCTTCTCGAAGAGGTCCTTCATCGTGAATTTCGGGGCTTCTTTGCCGTAAGGCCACGAGCCTGCCTGCTCCCTCTTGAACTTGCCGATGCGGTAAAACAGGGAAGCGGCGTTCGGGACCAGCGCCATGACGCCCTTACGGCCGACCCGCGCCGACTCCTTTAAAACATGGATAATCTGCTCGTCGGTGAAGTGTTCGAGGAGGCCGCTGCTCCAGACCCAGGCCACCGCGCCGTCCGCGAGCGGTATGCTGTCCAGGACGTTTTGCCGGTAAAAGCTGGCCTTGATCTCCAGCTCCCGGAGGAGCTTCCCGGCGAAACCCAGGTTCTCCGCCGAGTAGTCGAGAAGGTGCGGCACGCGGCCGTATCGCCCGAGGATGGCCGAGAGCTCGCCGGTGCCGCTGCCCAGCTCCAGCATGGCGTCGCCGGAGGAGGAGTGCTGTAAAAGGGGTTTACACCAGGCCGGAAAGAGGTTGCTCTTTATTCTGTCGGTGACCGGCTTGACGTTACTGTCCCCGGTTAATACTGTGTGCCGTTCGCTAGCGTTAAGGACTGTCGCGCCCCGTATTCCCATCCAGGCCAGGAACAGGCCGTCGGCCTGATGCCCGTTGTAGCCGATCTCCTCGGCACGCACGTCATGGCAGTACTGGCCGAGCGTTGTGATAATATTCGACTTATCGAACCATTGCTCGAACTCGGTAATACCGGCATCTTTTATCTTCTCTATGTTCTTGTCAACGATGACAATTCTGCCGTTGTCCTTCAACACCCGGCACAGCTCTTCGATGGCCCGCTCGGTCCTGATGGTGTGCTCCAGCGCCTCGATACAGAACACGCCGTCGAAGGCGCCCCCGTCGTAAGGCAGGTTGAGGATGCTCCCCTGTTTAGTAATGATAGAAGCCGGGACTTCCTGGAGAAGCTCCTCAGAGATATCAAGGCCGTGCACCTCGGCGCCAGGGTAGCGCTCCTTGAGCTTCGCGGCGAACCGGCCTTTCCCGCAGCCGGCGTCAAGTATTTTCTTCCCGGTCATGTCGCCGAGGTGTTCCGCCACCTTGCCCAATCTCCCGTCATCCGGCGCGACCTCTCTCGGGAAAATACCGGCGTTACGGTCGAAGGACGAGGCAATCATAAGGTGGACGGCGTCGAGAAAGAATTTGTTCGCCCAGCCAATCTCCTCGCGGGGGAAATAGGCCGCCTCGCGCCCGTAGCTCCCGTAGAAGCCGCCCGAGGGGTTCTGCATGGAGCACAGGTAACGCACCGCCCTGTCGGCTGCCCCATACATACCGAGCTTGTACCCGATAATGGCGAGCTGGGCGACGCCGGTGGAGCAGTCCCACTTTACGTTCGGGAAGGCGGGTATGCCGCCCTCTTTCGATTGGCGGGAAAAGATCTTCTTTACCAGGGGGCGGACAAACTCCGCCTCGCCCATGTCGATAAGGCCGTCAATGATGTAAGCGAGAAAGTGGGTTAGAGGTTTATCTTCCAGGATGCCCGGCAGGTTTTTGTAGTGTGCCAGCGACCGCCCGGCGGCGGCCAGGTAGTCCGGCCGATCAAAGGCCCGGGCCGCCGCAATTAAAGCTGGCAGGGCAAAAACGTGTATCCCTTCAACAATGGATGCTCCATATGGGGAAGGAATTCCGCCGTCTTCGCTTATGAGAGACGCCAGATAATCGGCGGCCTTCAGGGCGAACGGTCTGAACCGGGGCCAGTGCCGGGAAGCCGCGAGCAGACCCCTGAGGGCCTGGCCGGTGTCAAAGGGGTATTTCCGACCATCCGGCCCGGCAAAGGCGCCGTCAGGCTGCTGCACCCAGGCAAGGTAGTCCGCGTACCGCTCCGCGAGCCGGGTTTCCCCGGCGTCAAGCAGGGTGGGGATAAGATAGCCGGTGACCTCCGGGTAGGGCGCGCGCTGCCGGGAGCTTATGACGACGCCCTGATCGGGAACCGTATTCTCCCTGAGCCAGTTGAGGGCGCGGTTGTAGGCGGAGATGATGCCAGACTTTGTCGAGTATTTTGGTGAATTGAAATTGAGCACCTTCATTTTTTCTGGAGCAGCTCTTTCAACATTGATATCTGATTTCTCTTCTCCCGGCTGATAAGATCGAGGTCTGGTTTTATCAACTCGCTGGTTATAGCTGAAGCGCCAATCCTGTCAAACAGCGCGGCGCGCGGGCTTTTAGAATACAACCTTGCGAGGTTGCCGAAAGCCAGAGTGGCTAAACAGGCATGGACTCTATCGGAATATGTCGCATAAGTATTCGCGTAGAGGTTGATATAATCATCTGGCAAATCCGAGACGAGGGTATCCTTATGGCCGGTCAAGGGTTTCACATTCTTTGACCTATTTAACATCAATTTAAGACCGGCGCGCAGGGCCCTTTCCCTTCTCGGTTTTACCAGTATCTGGTCACATGAATGTTTAGTCCTGATGATTCTCCGTTGAGGATTCTCCGCCGGGGGCTCTTCAGATGAATCGAAATTAAAAACTATAAAATCTTTGATTCTTAACGGGGCCGGAATAAAAGCCTGCGGTAAAAAAAAAGCGCAGTCGATACCGTTAAACGATTTGGTGAAACAATCTTTATAATTGAGAAAACTCGCTTCATCCCTGGATATAAAACCGACGACGTTAACGGAACCCAGGAAGTTTTTAAAGTTTTCGATCTCCTGGCTCGTGTAGCTCGCGCCCCCGCAGCCATTCAGGATTATCTTAACCCCCCGCCGGGACAGCTTTTCGATGACCGGGCCTTCAACCTCAATGAACTCGTCGCACAGGTTCATTCCGGAAACCACCACAAAGTCAACCTCGATCAGCTCGGCGAGGTCTATTGAAGCGTCCATGTCTATCTCATGGAGCTTGTATAGCCACCGGGGCAACTCACTCGCCATGAATACCCTGGCTCCGGGCGCCGCGGCCTTGATGGTGTACATCGACCCGTAATCAATGAAAGCGTTACCGATATTTGTCGGCCAGCAGGCGCCGTAGTACAGGATGTTCATTGCGTAACTTCCCAGGTCTGCCGTAGCTTCAAATAGCCCCTCGTGTGATCGGCTCTTTCGACAAGTATTTTCTGCTCAAGGTCCTTCCATTCAAGGACGTTAGCCTCGTCTTGCTCACAAACGACGACCGCGCAGTGGTAGGAATCGACAGGGAGGTCCAGGGGGTCGACGATAACCCTGACAATCCCTCGACCCTTGATATCCGGCAGGCTGATCCCTTCATATGAATTCCAAAGGCCGGTGAATAGACCTGAATCGTTATAAAAACTAATACCGAATATGGGGCTCTTGATTGTCTGTTCTGAACTGTATTCGAAGTCAATTACTAGTTTTTGACCGCTCACTATCTTTTCGGCACGTTCGCCCTTGCCATTTTTGAAAGTGACCCCTTTTATGATACCGTTACCCAGGTAATTTATTGTCTCCGGGCGCGTCAGGGTCCTTTGCCGGAGCAGACCGTTCAGGTAAAACGAAATCCCGGTCTCGGTCGGGCCCCAATAAACATTCTTTCCCGTATTTAGCACGAGGCATTGTCCCGTATATTCCCGGATAGCATATTCGTTATGGGAAATAAGCACGAGCGTTATCCCGTTCTCCCGGGTCAATTCGTGGAGCTTCCGAAAGCACTTTATCTGGAAATCCCTGTCCCCCACCGCCAGCACCTCGTCCACCAGCAGGACGTCCGGCTCGCAGTGGACGGCCACGGCAAAGCCCAGCCGCACGTACATGCCGGAGCTGTAGTTCTTCACCGGCATATCCAGGAAATCGCCGATATCGGCGAACGCCACGATGTCATCGAACTTGCGGTCGATTTCCTTCTTGCTCATGCCCAGGATGGCGCCGTTGATGTAGATATTCTCCCGGCCCGACAGCATCGGGTGGAAGCCGGCGCCGATCTCGATGAGCGCGCCCACCCGCCCGTTTATCCGTATCTCGCCCTTGTCCGGCAGGTAGATGCCGCTCAGCATCTTGAGGATGGTGCTCTTGCCCGAGCCGTTCGGCCCGATGAGACCCAGCGTCTCGCCGCGCCTTAGCTGGAAGGAGACGTCGTTGACCGCCCAGAACTCGTCCTTACGCAGGCGGTCGGAACCGGTGCCCATGCCGAGCAGGTTCCGGCTGACGTCCTTCAGGCCGTAGAGCATCGAGGCGCGGAAGGAGCGGCAGAACTTCTTCGAGACGTGGTCGACCGATATGGCGATCTCGCTGTCCATCACAGCCTCTCCGCCAGCCGCATCTCGGTCAGCTTGAATATCATCCAGGAACCGATAAAGACCGCGACGGCCAGCAGCGCCGACCAGGCAAAGCCGCGGATTTCCAGCTCGCCCGCCCCGATTAGCAGGTCCCGGGGCACGGCCACCAGGTAGTACAGCGGGTTATAGCGGGTGACATCGGCGATGACGCCCAGGGCCGGCTTGACGTAGAGTACCGGCGTCAGGAACATGAGGAAGGTGACCAGGACGGAGATGCCGAAACCGACATCCCGGATAATCACGTTCAGCAGCGCGAGCAGGAGCCCGAGGCCGACTGTCATCAGCAGCAGCGGTATCATCGCCAGGGGCACCAGCAGGGCGGTCACCGGCGGCGCGGCCCGGTACAGGCCGAACAGGACGATGACCAGCGTGATTTGCAATAGCGACGGGATGATGCCCTGCGCCGCCGAGGAAAACACCAGCGCTTCCCGCGGGAACTTGATCTTGGTTATCATCGTGCCGCCGCCCACCAGTGAGCCGGCGCTCAGCGTCAGCCCCAGCGAGAAGACCTGCCAGCAGGCCGTCCCCGCCACGGCGAACACCGGGTAAGGCACCGTGGTCTCGCCGACATCCAGCACGCCGCCGCTGTTGAGGAAGATGAAGGTGCCGACGCCCATCAGCGGCACGATAAGCATCCAGAAGATCCCGAGCAGCGACTGCCGGTAGGTGCCGCGGAAGTTCCGGCGGAAGAGCTGCTGGATGAGCCAGCGGTTGTCGAAGGCCTCGGCGAACATGCCCCTGACCAGGAGCATGACGCCCTGCCTGACCGGTTTATCGGGGAAGTACCTGGTCGAGGTCTTGTTCATGACGCGGATTTCTCTTTTCCCCGCGTGCGAAACGGCCAGGCGCGACCGAGCTGTTGTCTCAAGGCAGACAGGCGGGATGTGCGCCTTATCATGTTTTGGAACGCCCGGCTTTCATCGGGGCTTAACGTTTTCGGGTGATACTCGCCTCTTGAGCAGGCCGCGGCTATATTCCGGGCGAAGGCGAGATAGGCGTTGCCCACCATCTCCAGGGAGGGGAGGTCAATCAGGGACTGGTAGCGCGCGTAGTCCCCGGCGACCTTGTCGATGGCGGCGATGGCTTCCCCGTCACTGCTGAAGAGTTCCCCGGCCTGGCCGGTAATCTCGGGGTGGCCGCCGTCATTCCTGGCCACGGCCGGCAGGCCGCAGTGGAGGGCCTCGATAAGGGAATTCGAGCAGGGGTCGCTCTCGCTGGCGGTGATGTATATATCGTGCTCCTTCAATATACCGGCCAGCTCATGGCTGGGGACCGGCTTCAACCGTTTAATGTTCCTGAACGCAACGGGCGAGTTCCCGACAAATGTCATCTCGTACCTGTTGAAATCAAGCCTTTCGTCGAGATACCGGTAGAGCTCGAAGCCCTTCCTGGCGTTGCTCGACCAGGAGCTTGCGATGAGTCTCACCTTCCCCTTGAATTCCCTGCTCCCATCGCGATTGAATATTCTGGTGTCGGGCGCATTAATGATTGTCGTTTCAAACGGAGACCTGCTCATCCCGTCTTCGTAGTTCTTGAGCCGGCTCCAGCCGGACTGGAAAACCGTCCCGTCAACGAACAGGCGATTAAATTCAAAGATGGTCTTATCGATGGCGCCGTCCCTGCCTCTGATACGGGATACCGGGCCGTCCAGCCGGTGAACTACAATAGTATCCTGTTTTACTTTGAGATCAATTGTTAATTCAAATAATCGCTCATTTCCAAAAGGATAGCTGTTGAACAGAATCACTCGGGCGTCTTCGGGAGCTTCTGAATAAACACATATCTTTCTGAGGTGCTCTCTGAGCGCCTTTAAGAACTGATTGCCCCCACCCCAGGGCCCGTCCACGAATTCATGCATTATATGGAGTGTAATTCCGTCTTCAATCATTCTAAGGAACGAACTCTTTGAACTTCAATTCTTTGTCAATACCCAATAGTCGAGAGACGAGAGCTATGCCCCAGAGAAGCAGAACCGTGCCGTGAATATCAGGCTCGTTTAACCCTCGTGTAATTTTCGCGCCGTAATAGTATTGGTTCGCTCTTCCTGGGAAGAATGAAAATCCGCCTACGTCGCTGAAATAATGCCTTTTGGCGGTTTTTAACCATGTATAACAGAAATTCATAATATCATTATACCGATAACTTCGTCTTGTCAAGTAATTGGAATAATGGAGTACATAAATCACGTCAAGAACGTTACAAGCTTGGTCATAAGTGTCTTGAGATAGACAAAGATCAATTAATAGTTCGGGGTATTTAAAATTCAATTTATCAACTGTCTTTAGACCGGTGATAACTTTCATGGCACCATTTATTTTTTGAGTCTTAGACGTAACCTTCCCCTTGTACCAGCTGCCGTCTTCCGCCGATTGTAATTTGCTAATCCATTCAATGGCATAATTAATAAGCTCAACACTAGCTTTGGGACTGCAAAACATCTCATTGTTTACCCTAAGAAAGAATAGCAAATGGCTGAAATGGCTTGCGGCTCCGTAAGGTTCTCCCCAATTAAGCTTTTCTAAATATTGTCCGATCCCTTCCAGGGTATGAGGAAGTTTTACATATGGGAAATCCGGTCGGGACCGCAATAGTCGGAGCGTTGAAACAGATTGTCTGGTTTCAGCACGCCTAATCTTTTCACCGTTTGAGAAATCGAGATTCTTTAATGCGTATAATTTGGCCAGCAAAGTGGTTTTTGGGGAGATGAGAGGATCGTAAATGCTGCCATCTCTTCTCTGAAAGCTTTTGATAAAGTTGATAATGTCCCCTAGTTCGTTCTCAGGTAAATTGTCGAGAAGATCCAAAGTATAATAAACCCGAGCAGCGAAGACCGTGTTACCCAAGCCCCAGTTCTGTTTTTCGGTATAAAGGTCGCCTGTCAACGAGTACCTAGAATAGCCCCTCTTTTTAACGTTTCTAAGTCTATCGAGAAAAGCCGGCACTTTATTTTTTAACTCATAAATCCAGTCTATGTCATTGCTTTCTCGGTTCATATTTTAAACCTTCAGGAACTGGTTGCCGCCGCCCCAGGGCCCTTCGACGAATTTATACGAGATATGTATCTTTAAAGTGCTCGTAAATCTCCTTCCACCGGCGCAGCGCGGGCACGTAAGATGCGACGTCGTAAGCTTTGTCGAAGTTGGCGGCGATGACCTGGTTCAATGCCTTGCCCTTGATTATCTCCTCAATCTTGGCCGCCGCCTCTTCCGCGGAGCGGTACAAGCACCAGGGGTCCAGGAAGTCCGGGGCGAGCCCGACATCCGTGCTCAGAATCATCGTCCGGGCGAAGGCCGACTCCAGCACCGCTTTCGGCCCTCCCTCGCTCGTTGAGGACACCAGGTAGACATCAGTCAGGTTGTAGAGCCGGTTGATGGCCGGCTTATCCAGCGTGTTCGAGCCGATGTCGTCTTTCATGGCCTGGGGCGAAACCCCGTAGAAAAGGAACGGGATATTCAGCCGCTGGCACTCATTGATTATCCAGTGGCGCCGCGGCCCGGCCAGCAGCAGGACGAATTTCTTCTTTGGCAGGAGCGCGCAGATCTTGACCAGAAGGTTGGGCCCCTTTTGCCACTTCGGCTGGCCCAGGTCCGCCCCGAGCGAGTCCCGCTGAAAAGAGCCCAGTATCAGCTTGTTATCGAGCAGGCGATAGTCGATGTCCAGCTCGCGGGCGAGCTCCCTTTTAGCGCGGCCGAGCCTGACAAAGAGGCTCTCATCAACGTAAAAGGGCTGGTACCTGACGTCAATACCGGCTTCCTGGAAAACCCGGCACTGGCGCTGGCTCGGGGCCAGCCAGAGATTTATGAGCCCCTTCACCCGCTGGAATTCCGGGCTGGCCGGATCGATTTCGTTGGTGGCGGCGGCCATTATCTTCTTCCAGCGCAGCGGGTAGGCCCGGCGCTCCAGCAGCAGGTTCCACCACACCGAGTGGACCATGTCCGCCAGGGGGAAAAAACCGGTAATCTTCACCTGCAATCTTCGCAAAAAGTCCTGGGTGTAATGCCGGTCGTAGTCGATTGACCAGCCTGTGCCGTCCCGCCCGTGCAGGAAAACCCGCAGCGGTCTCGCCTCCGGCCCTTTCACGGACTGTACCAGCCTCATCCCGCCAGCCTGGAATAAAGCTCCAGCTCCATGCCGACCACCCGGCTCAGGGAGAACCTTTCCTCGACGGTCTTCCGGGCCTGGCATCCGAGCTTCTTTCTGAGCCCCGGGGACTGCATCAGCCTGATGATGGCCTCTCTCAGGGAAGCCGCATCGGCGTCGCACAGGATGCCGTTGCGCCCGTCATCGATAATTTCCAGCGTCGCCTCTATCCGGGCGGCGACCACTGGCAACCCGCACGCCATGGCCTCGAGCAAGGCCTTGGGCATTCCCTCCCACAAC
>JACPQH010000005.1 GCA_016190585.1 Chloroflexota bacterium
CAGTATCGTCTGCGCTGAGGCGTTTCACTTCCGTGTTCGGGATGGGAACGGGTGGTGCCACCTCGCTCTAACCACCAAGAGGCTTATCCTGTTGTCAAAGAAGCAATCCGATTTAGTCCTATTATAGCATAGCCTCTGACCCAAAGAAAGCCCCTGTACGGCTTTTTTTTGAATTCTTTTTTCACGGCTGAGAGCAGCCGCGGCGGCGGGAAACGCCTTGACAGCCACGAACCAAAGTGATAGCGTAAGTATACGGGTTTTTTCGGGGACATTCCCTGCTGAGAGGTGCGCTTTGAATATCCAGCTCGTCCATATCGGTTTTGGCAATATCCTGGCGATGAACCGGGTTGTCGCCATGGCCTCACCGAACTCGGCGCCCACCAAACGCATCATTCAGGAAGGCCGAAACAAGGGGCTGCTGATCGATAT
Source organism: Chloroflexota bacterium (assembly GCA_016190585.1). Next base: position 430 of record JACPQH010000005.1, read on the forward strand.
GACCAGCGGCCGCCGGACCAAAGCCGTTATCTTCATCGACAGCGGGCACATCGTTCTGGCCGCTCTGGCTCCAGAGACCATTGCCGGCAGGTTGCAGGCCGCCCGGCCGGACCTCGGGCTGAAGGTTGAGCAGGGCGACGAGAATGAGCAACAGCCTGTGTCCGTCTAGCCAGCCGCGGGGCCTGCTTATCGTCCTTTCCGGTCCCTCGGGGGCCGGTAAGGATTCGGTAATCAACCGGCTCCGCGATACCAGGATGCCCCTCCAGTTCATCACCACGGTTACTACCCGGCAGCGCCGCCACAACGAGGTCGACCGCGTTCACTACCACTTCGTTTCCCAGCAGGAGTTCCAGACCATGGTTGACAACAGCGAGCTGCTGGAGTGGGCCCGGGTCTACGACAACTGGTACGGCGTCCCACGGCAGGCGGTCAGGGAGTCGCTGGAAAAGGGGCAGGACACCCTGGTCAAAGTCGACGTCCAGGGAGCGGCGACCATCAAAAAGATCGTTCCCGAGGCGGTCTTCATCTTCCTGACGGCGCCCTGCATCGACGACCTCGGTTACCGGCTGACCAAGCGGCATACGGAGACACCGGCGGACTACAACCTGCGCCTCGGTATGGCCCGGTCCGAGTTTGAGAAGCTGCCGCTCTTCGATTACATCGTGTTCAGTCGCTGGGATGAGATCGACCGGGCGGCCGGCGATATCCGGGCGATAATCACCGCCGAAAAATGCCGGGTGAACCCCCGGCAAATCAGCCTCTAGCCGGGGGCAACAACCCGACAGGAAGGCCATGCTGCCGTACACGGTAATACATAATGCCGTCAGCCTTGACGGGCGCCTGGACTGGTTCTCTCCGGATATCGGCCTGTATTACGAGCTTGCCTCGCGATGGCGGGAGGACGCTACCCTGGCCGGCGGCGATACCCTTCTCAAGGCTTATGCCGCTCAGCCGGTCCCGGAAGCGCCCGCCAGGCCGGTTGACCCCCCGCCCGCGAAGGACGGCGACTGCCACCCGCTGCTTGTCGCGCCGGACAGCCGGGCCAGGCTGCGCAATTATTGGGACCTTTTACGCCGGGAACCGTACTGGCGGGATGTGGTCGTGCTGTGCTCCCGCCGCACCCCGGCCGATTACGCCGCCTTCCTTTCCGCGAGGCGAATCGGCTGTATCGTCGAGGGGGACGACCGCGTTGACCTGGGGAAGGCTCTGGAGAGACTGAATGCCGACTACGGCGTAAAACGGGTGCGCGTCGACAGCGGCGGCACGCTCAACGGCGTCCTGCTGCGCGCCGGCCTCGTGAACGAGGTGAGCGTGCTGGTACACCCGTGCCTGGTGGGCGGCGTGACCCCGCAGTCCCTGTTCCGCGCCCCGGACCTGACCTCGGCGGCAGGCGTTATCAACCTGAAGCTAACGAATCTTGAAAAGCTCAAAGACGGTATTGTCTGGCTGCGGTACGAGGTGGTGCGGTAACCGGTCGCTGCCGGATTCAAAGCCCTACAGCAAATACCTAACCGGGATTTTCTGCACCCCGCCCCTTCTCCCGCCATGCCTTGAGCCGCTCCGCCACCTGTGCTTCATAACCCAGCTCGCCTGGCTGGTAGAACTTCTTGCCCGCCAGCCCCGGCGGCAGGAACACCTGCGCGGCGTAATGGCCGGGGTAGTTATGGGCGTACCGGTAGTCCCTGCCGTAGCCGAGCTTCTTCATCAGGGGCGTTACCGGGTTGCGCAGGTGCAGGGGTACCTCGATATTGTTGGGGCCCGATTTGACCTCTTCCTGGGCGCGGGAGAGACCCATCAGGACGGAGTTGCTCTTGGGAGCGGTGGCCAGGTAGAGCGCCGACTCGGCCAGCACCAGGCTGCCTTCCGGCAGGCCGACGAAGTGTACCGCCTGCTGGGCGGCCACGGCCATGAGCAGGGCGCGGGGGTCGGCCAGGCCGACGTCTTCGGAGGCGAGGATGACCATGCGCCGGGCGATGAAGAGCGGGTCCTCGCCGGCCTCAAGCATCACCGCCAGCCAGTAGAGCGCCGCGTCCGGGTCCGAGCCGCGCAGGGACTTGATGAAGGCGGAGATGACATCGTAATGTCGGTCGCCGGCGCGGTCGTAGCGCACGGCCCGGTGCTGGAAGACATCCTCCATGGTCTGTAACACAACCCGCCGCGCGCCCTCCGGGCCTTCGGGGGGCGTGCTGAAAGCCGCGATCTCCAGCATGTTCAGGGCGATGCGGGCGTCGCTGTTGGCCATCCTGATGAGGTAGTCCATAACCTCGGCCGGCAGCTCGACATTGAGCTCGCCGAGGCCGCGCACCCGGTCTTTCAGGGCGCGGAGGATGATGTTCTTCAGCTCCTCGGGGTTGAGCGGTTTCAGGGTCAGCACGCGCGCCCGCGATAACAGGGGCGAGGTGACCTCAAAGGAAGGGTTTTCGGTGGTGGCGCCTATCAGGGTGAGAGTGCCGTCCTCGACATAAGGCAGGATAACATCCTGCTGCGCCTTGTTGAAGCGGTGGATCTCGTCGATGAAGAGGATGGTGCGGCGCTCCTGCTTGTGGAGCTCTTTGGCCTGCTCGATGATGCGGCGCAGGTCGGCGACGGTAGCGCTTACGGCGCTCACCTGGGCGAAGTTGGCACCGGTCGTGCTGGCGATAATCCGGGCCAGGGTGGTCTTACCCGAGCCGGGCGGCCCCCAGAGTATCATGGAGGGGATATGGTCGGACTCGATGGCCTTGCGCAGCACGCGCCCCTCGCCGACGATATGCTCCTGCCCGATGTAGTCGCTCAGGGCGGCCGGCCGCATCCGGGTCGCCAGCGGGGCGTCTTTGGTCTTCGCCGCCTCGGTCTCCCGCTCGAACATATCCCTGCCTAACCGGGGATCCATATCTGCTTTGACATGATGATCTCGGCGCTGCCGGGGAGCAGCAGCGGCGCCGCGGACTTGGTGAAGAGGACCAGCCCCTTGTAGCCCGTCAAGTACTGGTAGTTGCCGCGGATGAAGCCGCCCCGGGCCATGACGACGAGCGGCCTTTCCGCCCTGGCCAGGACGGACAGGAAATCTTCCGGCTCCAGGCGCACGATGGCGCCGGATGCCTTGATCGCCTGGGCGATAGCCGCGGCTTGAGCGGCCGCGGCGCCCCCTGCGTAGGCCATGTCATGCCTCCTTTTGCGGGTTCACCGGTACCGCCTGACCTCGAAGCGGTACAGCTTCACCGGCTCGTTCGGCCCGATGCCGGCCTTTTGCCGGCAGATATTTATCTGAGAATCAAGGCTGTCCACGCCTTCCAGGTCGGGCAGCAGCAGGCCGCGCCGCCACCCCGCCTCCAGGATCAAGCCGTACTTCTTAACATCCAGGTGGCTCGTGTCCGACACCGGCTCCGGTTCTGTCAGCACGTCGACGCTGTAGGTCAGGCGGTCAAGCTCCCGGGGCTGGACGGGCGTGAAGCGGGGGTCGCGCGTGGCCGAGCTGATGGCGTTGATAATGACCTCCTCGGCGACATTGGCCCTCATCGCCTCGAAGGTGCCGATGCAGCCCCGCAGCGAGCCCGGCTCGTGGATGGAAACGAATACGCCCGCCCGCTCCCGCATCTCCGGCGTCAGCTCGTCCGGCTTGATGAACTTGCCCTCCCGGACATAGGTCTCGACGGCCTGGCGGGCCAGGCGGACGAGGGGGTGGGTCGCCGGAGACCTGACGATAATACCGGCGTAGCCGACGACGCTGGAGTAGTCGCCGGTGGCGTCGCCGCTGGTCCGGTAGCCGACAAGCTCCGCTCGCTGCGCCCCCATGAGCCGGGCGGCAGTGATAAGGCTGACCGCCGGGGCGTAGCCGCACATGGTAATCTTGAGCTCTTCGACCCTCCGGACAAGCCGGTCGGCGTCAAGGTCCAGGATGGCGGAGATAGCCTGGTCATCCTTGCTTTTGGCGGCGTCCCGCGGCTCGTAATGGGTCATGTCGCTGGAGGCGATGATGACCGCTTCCCGCCCGGTCTTCGCCAGCGCCCTGACGATGTCGCGCCCGATCTCTTTATAGACCTCGCTGCCGGCATAGCCCAGGACAACGGGTACGATTTCGATTTCCGGCCGGAAGTACTGGAGGAAGGGCAACTGCACCTCCAGCGAGTGCTCCGCCTGGTGGGCCAGGGTGTCGTCGCGCAGGAAGCGGGAAGTCCCGAGGATTTGCTCGGCGAGCCGGGCGTCTACCGGCACCTCGCCCAGCGGGGTAGACCAGGTGCCTCCGGACATCAGGCTGAAGGGCTGCCCCCGGCCGGTATGGTTGGGGCCGATAAGAATAAAGGTATCCTTGAACTTTATCCGGGAATAAACGGCGCCGGCGACCTGGCCGGAATACGCGTAGCCGGCGTGCGGGCAGACCGCGCCGATGACATCCAGCTTCTCGGCCGTCTCGTCCACCAGTCCCCGTATCATCTCCCGGAGCTTGTCATCGGAGGCCGGGTAGAACTGGCCGGCGACCGCCGCGGTCCTCATCATGCGCCTGGCTCCGGCGGCGCGACGCGGAAATTGAGCTCCGCCCCGCAATGTTTGCACTTCGAGCCATTCAGGCCCAGTACCCTGACACGGTAGCCGTGCCTTTCTACCACGATGTTGCCGCAGGCGTAGCAGACCGTGTTCTCGGAGTGGTGCCCCGGCACGTTGCCCACGTAGACGAACTTCAGCCCGGCCTGGCGCCCGATCTCCCAGGCGTGCTCCAGGGTGGCTACCGGGGTGGGGTTCAGGTGGGCCATCTGGTGGAGGGGATAAAACCGGGTGACGTGCCACGGCGTCAGGTCGCCGAGGGCGCTCGCGATCCACCCGGCGATGCCGCTGAGCTGGGCGTCGTCATCGTTCATGGTGGGAATGACGTTGGTTACCACCTCCACGTGCATATTCCATTTTTCTTTGGCGCGCCGGGTGATGTCCAGTATCTCGCGCCAGTGCGGCACCCTGGCAAGGTCCCGGTAGAAGGTGTCGGAGAAGCCTTTGATGTCCACCCGCCAGGCGCCGAGGTGGGGCCCGATAGCGTCCAGGCTCTGCGGCGTGGCGTACCCGTTGGTGACATAGACGGTATACAAGCCCTTTTCCCCGGCCAGCCGCGCGCCGTCATGGGTGTACTCGAACCAGATAGTGGGCTCGTTATAGGTCCAGGCGACGCCCTGGCACCGGTAGCCGACGGCCATGTCGACCGCGGCGTCCGGCTGGAGCTCATGGCAGCCTGTTTTCAGGCTGTCCGCGTCCGGCGAGGATATCTCCCAGTTCTGGCAGTGTTTGCAGTGGAAGTTGCAGCCCATGCCGCCCAGGGAAAAGACCTGGCTGCCGGGGTAGAAATGATAAAGCGGTTTCTTTTCGATGGGGTCGACGGCCACGGAGGAAGCCCTGGCGTAGTTCAGGTTATAGAGCGCGCCGTTCTGGTTTTGATACATGCCGCAGACGCCGAAGCGGTCCTGGCTGATGCGGCAGCGCCACTGGCAGGTATGGCACCTGACCATAGGAAAGGTCAGCTTCTCGTAAATCATCGCCTCGCGCATAAGCGGCCCCAAACAATTATAACACTTATGTCCCCCGGTTGCGGGCTTTGACCGCCGCACGGGTTACATTCTATAATAAAGATTGTCAGGCTAGGAGAGGTAGCGAAAAAGATTGCACGAATCCTGCGGGGTTTTCGGAATATACGCTCCCGGTGAAGATGTCGCCCGCCTGACATTCTTCGGCCTGTTCGCGCTCCAGCATCGCGGGCAGGAAAGCGCCGGGATAGCCGCCGCCGACGGTAAAAAGATAAACCTGCACTCCCGGATGGGCCTGGTCTCCCAGGTATTCAGCGAGGAGTCCCTGTCCCGCCTGACCGGTCATATCGCCGTGGGGCACAACCGCTATTCGACCACCGGCTCCAGCCGCATCGCCAACGCCCAGCCCATCCTGGTGGGCAGCGGGAACGGGAGCCTGGCCATCGCCCATAACGGCAACATCGTCAACGCCGGCTATCTCCACCGGTCGCTGTCCGAGGAAGGCTACGGCTTTCGCACGGCGACCGACAGCGAGGTGATCGCCAACCTGGTGCTGTCTTCCCCGGGGCAGGGCTGGATCGAGCGCATCCGCTACGCCATGCACCGGCTCCAGGGGGCCTATTCCCTGACCATCCTGACCGAAGACCGCCTGTTCGCCGTGCGTGACCCGCTCGGCGTGAGACCGCTGTGCCTGGGCAGCCTGAGAAACGGCTGGGTGGTAGCCTCGGAGACGTGCGCGCTTGACCACATCGGCGCCGATTTTATCCGCGAGATCGAGCCCGGGGAGATCCTCTCGATATCGGCGAACGGCCTGGAAAGCTACCGGGAAGACTCGCTCCAGAAGGGCCTGTGTATCTTCGAGTATTTCTATTTCGCCCGGCCGGACAGCGTCATCAACGGGCGGCTGTTGTACCCGGCCCGCCAGTGCATGGGCAAAATACTGGCGGAGGAGCACCCGGCCAGGGCCGACATGGTGATGGGCGTGCCCGACTCGGCGACGGCGGCCGCCATCGGCTACTCGCGCCGGTCGAGGATACCCCAGGGCGAGGGACTGATCAAGAACCGCTACGTAGGGCGCACCTTTATCGAGCCTGACCAGCGGCTGCGCGACCTGGGCGTCAAGCTGAAGTTCAACCCCCTGCCCCAGCTCTTGGACAACAAGCGGCTGGTGGTGGTCGACGACAGCATCGTGCGGGGCACGACGACGCCGAGCATCATCAGGATGCTGCGGCGGGCCGGCGCCCGCGAGGTCCACATGCGGATATGCGCCCCGCCCCTGCGCTACCCGTGCTTCTTCGGCGTGGACATGGCCTCGCGGAAAGAGCTTATCGCCGCCCAGAAGTCGGTGGAGGAGATTCGGAGCTATATCGGGGCCGACTCGCTGGGCTATATCAGCCTTGACGGCCTGGTCCAGGCGGTCGGCCTGCCCAAGGACAATTTCTGCCTGGCGTGCTTCACCGGAGACTACCCGATCCCCATCCAGCTCGAGATGGACAAGCTGGCGCTGGAAGCGAAGCGCTGACGCCTGCCCGCCGCGGGGCCGAACTTGACAAACCCGGGTAGTATATCTAGAGTATGTGAAGAACGTATGTTCTTGAGGAGGCCGGTGTGAGTGAGTTGTCCTCGAGGCAGAAAACCATCCTGGCGTATATCGAGCGTTTCGTGGGGGACAGCGGCTACCCGCCGACGGTGCGCGACATCCAGAACGGCTGCGGCATCAGCTCGACATCCGTGGTGGACTATAACCTCAAGGCGCTGGTGAGGGACGGCCTCATCCGCCGCCGGCCGGACATCTCGCGGGGCATCGAGCTCGCCAGCCGCCAGGCCGGCCTCCGGGAAATCCCGCTTATCGGCCAGATAGCCGCCGGCAAGCCCATCCCCGTCCCGGACTCGGAGGCGTGGGACATCACCGCCGGCGCCGAGACGCTGGCCGTGGCGCGCGATTTGACTCGGAGCCAGGCAGACCTTTATGCTTTAAGGGTGAAAGGACTGTCCATGGTGGATGCCCTTATCAATGACGGCGATGTCGTGGTGATGCAGTACACCAACTCGGTGGAAAACGGGGACATGGCCGCCGTCTGGCTGAAGTCCGAAAAGGAGACTACCCTGAAAAAGGTCTATTACGAGAAAAACCGCGTCCGGCTGCAGCCGGCCAACGCCCAGATGCAGCCGTTTTACGTTCGGCCGGACAATATCGAGATCCAGGGCAAGGTCATCGCCGTGATCCGGACGCTGGAGGCTAAATGACCCTTTCCCAGTTCCAGAGCATCGGCCGCGACCTGTTTACCCGGGGGCTGGTGTCCTCCCACAGCGGCAACCTGAGCGTCAGGGCCGGCGACCGCCTGATTATCACCCGGCGCGGCAGCATGCTGGGCGCTCTCCAGGAGAACGACCTTATCGAGACCGGCGTCAGCAAGAACAGCCGGGCCACGCCGCTCGCCTCGGTTGAGCTGTCCGTCCACCGGGCTATCTACCAGCAGACGCAAGCCCAGGCCGTTGTCCACGCCCACCCGCCCTACGCCACCGCCATCTCGCTTATCGACTGCGAGATAACGCCGAGCAACATGGAAGGGCTGGTCATCCTGGGGACGGTGCCGGTCATCGGGTGTGCCGGGGATGTCCGGCCTGGCGCCCTGGCGGATGATATCGCCCAAGCGCTGAAGAAACACCAGAAGATCATCATGGTGCGCGGCCACGGCAGCTTCGCCATCGGCCAGTTGCTGGAAGAGGCCTATAACTTCACCACCGCTCTCGAGGAGAGCTGCCACATCATCTATCTGTTGAAGTCGCTGCACTCCAGCCCGGCGCACTAGCCGCGCCAGGGTCAGGCCTTCTTGGCCCGGCGCACGCGCCCGTTGCCCTTCGCGCTTTTGCCGGCCAGCTCCGCCGCCTTCTCGTAGCAGGGGGTGCACCAGGCCAGGTATTTCGCGTTGTTGCCGCGGATGACATCGGCGTAGATGGTCTGAAGCTTCCGGGTGTTCTCACCGACCTCGCCGCTGCCTACCGGGCGGTAGTCAATCTCGGAAACGGGCGTGATGTGCGCCGCCGTCCCCGTCAGGAAGCACTCCTCGGCGATGTAAAGCTCTCCCCGGTCGATGGGACGCTCGACTACCTCCAGGCCGAGCTCATCGGCCGCCAGCGTCATGACGGTATCCCGGGTAAAGCCCATGAGGATGCTGTCATAGGTCGGCGGGGTGACTAGCTTGCCGTTGATCACCAGGAAGATATTCTCCCCGCTGCCCTCGGAGACATGGCCGTCCGGCGACAGCATGATGGCCTCATCGAAGCCGTTGTTGATGGCCTCGGTCTTGGCCAGGGCGTTGTTGACATAAAGGCCGGTAATCTTGGCCTGGGGCGGGATGCTGTTGTCGGCGGGGCGCCGCCAGGACGAGACGGCGCACCGGGCCTTGTCCATGTCCAGGTAAGGCCCCCAGGGGATGGCGAAAACGGTGAAGTCGGCCTGGAGGTCGTGCAGGCGCACGCCGAGCGACTCCGAGCTCTTGTAGGCCAGGGGGCGGACGTAGATGTCTTCTTTGAACTGGCACCGGCCGACCATCTCGATGGTAATCCGGCAGAGCTCGCCGACCGAGTACGGTAGCTCGATGTTCAGCAGCCGGCAGCCTTTGAGAAGCCTTTCATAATGATCGGCCAGCCGGAAGAGGTAGGTTTGCTCCCGCTGTTCGTTCCAGTTGCCGCGGATGCCTTCGAACAGGGCGGTTCCGTAGAGCAGGGCATGGGTCATGACCCCTAATTTGGCCTCGGATAAGGGGACGACCTTCCCC
>JACPQH010000058.1 GCA_016190585.1 Chloroflexota bacterium
CCCGCACGCCATGGCCTCGAGCAAGGCCTTGGGCATTCCCTCCCACAACGACGGCAGCGCGAAAACCTCGTACCTGTTCAGTAACGAGGGCAGCTCATGGTTGGGCATGTTCCCCAGCAGCTTCAGCTTGATGTCTAATGCTTCGGCGTAATCCCTCAGGTCTTTCCCCTGCTCCCCCGAGCCGATGATATCCAGAGTATACGGCAGGCCGCGTAAAGCCTCAAGCAGGGCGGGGAGATTTTTCTGGGGGTTGAGCCGGCCGAGAAAACACAGCGAGCCCCCGGTCTTGGCCGTATCCAGTGGCTTGAAGATATCGGTCTCCACGTAGTTCGGCACGACGACGGGGATGGCGCGCGGGCGGTACCGGGCGGCGATATAGCGGAAACCGGCCTGGGACGTGGTGATGATGCCGTCCGCCAGCCCGTAGGCCAGCCTTTCCAGGCCGGATACCAGCCGGTTAAAAAGGCCCCGTTTTTTTACCGCGATATCGTCCGAGAGCACGTAGCCCGTCCGGACCAGTAGCTTCTTCCGGTACAGGACTTTGGCCAGAACGGCGCTCCAGGCGCCCCACATCTGGTTGGTCTTGAGAAAGTGGATCTTTTTCAGCAGCCGCCGGTGGATAAACGGCATCAGGAACGAGTAGAGCAGGTCGTTCTTCACGCCTTTTTTGGGCACGATAACGATATTCTCCGCGAGGCAGTCGCGGAAGCCGGTCTCTTCAGGGCCGCCGTAAGTAAAGAAATATATCTCGCGGAAATGCTTGCTCAGCTCGTTGTAGAGCGCGACCTCGCGGGCAAGCATCCCCCTTTCGCGCCAGGCCTCGAGCGAGACGCCGCAGGTAAAAAAGAGGGCCAGACTCTTATCTTTCAGTCGCGTCGGCATCGTTCAAGGCGATAACCGCCCAGATCTCCCCGAACCGGGTGCAGGCGCTTTGAATGCGCATGCCCGCGGCCGCCAGCTCGGCCTCGAGGCTGGCCATGGTATATTCGATCTTGTGGTCGCGGTCCAGGCGGTAATCTATATCCAGCTCCTTCTTGTAGTACGTGAGCCAGTCCCGGTCCAGAGCCGGCACCCTGAGGAGCAGCCGGCCGGCCATCCCCTTCAGCCGGGCCAGGAAATCATGACGGTCCACGATGTGCTCCAGCACGTTCGACAGGACGACGACATCGTATTTAATGGCGGGCTGCCAGGCGGCGGCGTCCGCCAGAACATAGGTGATGTTTTCCCGGCGGAAGTCCTGCCGGGCGGCGGCGATGCTCGCCGGGGAGTGGTCCAGGGCGGTTACGGTCCCGGCTTTGGCGGCGATGTCATAGGTGAGGAAGCCGTTGCCGCAGCCGATATCCAGCACCGAGTCCCCCGGCTTGATGTTCTCCACGAAGAACCGGTGATAGTCCATCAGGCGGTGCTTGGGGTGGGTGCCGCCTTCGGCCACGATGCTCAGGCCCGAGATCTGGCGGTAACAGACGTTATTCAATCGCATCAGCAGCCGGGTCAGGAAACGGGCGGCCTGTCTCTTCAATCTACCAGCAGATGCCCTCGTAGACCCTGGCTTGCCTGGCACGCTCAATCCCCCGCCCGTCGATAACTACCCGACCGCGGTAATCAAGATCACGGAACTCGTCCCACTCGGTAATAATAAGAACGGCGTCAGCCCCCATGACCTCTTCTTTGCTGGCGTAGGCGACCTCTGGAAACAGCTTCCGGAATCCGGCAGCGGCCAGGGGGTCGTAGGCCTTGACACTGGCGCCGGCCTGCAGCAGGGCGCGGACTACGGCGATGGCCCGCGAGTCCCTGATATCTTCCGTGCCCGGTTTGAAGGCCAGCCCCAGCACGCCGACCGTGGCGCCCGGCAGCGTGACGTGCTTCTTCAGAAGGCTCAGGAACAGCCGGGTCTGCTTCTCGTTCTGGTCGTGGACGGCGCACAGCAGGGACGGCTCGTAGGCGGCGTCCCGGGCGCTGGCGCACAGGGCTTTGAGGTCTTTGGGCAGGCAGGAGCCGCCGAAACCCAGCCCGGCGTTAAGGAAATCGGGGCCGATACGCTTATCGAGGCCCATGCCCCGGGCCACCTCGCGGACATCGACGTCCAGGTTTTTGCAGATGTTGCCGATTTCATTGATGAAGGATATCTTGGCCGCCAGGAAGGAGTTGGAGGCCAGCTTGATCATCTCGGCGCTGCGCAGGCTGGTGCGGCAGACCGGAGCGCTGAAGTCCCGGCACAGCTCCTGGAAAAAGTCGCCTGAGCGCGTGTCATACTCGCCGATGATGATGCGGTCCGGGTGCATGAAGTCGTAAACGGCCTTGCCTTCCCGCAGGAACTCCGGGCTCATGCAGACACCGAAGTCGCGCCCGGCCTTTTTCCCGGTCCTCTCCAGGGCCGGGATGACGAGGTTCTCGGTGGTGCCGGGAGGCACCGTGCTTTTGACGCATACCACGGCATAGTCGGGACAGCCCGCCAGCACCTCGGCGATCCGGCGCGAGGCTTCGGCGACCTGGTCGAGCGACATCGAGCCGTCGGGGTTAGCGGGCGTGCCGACGCATATCAGGAAAATCTCGGCGCCGTCGGCCAGGCCGTAATCGCTGCCCGCCTCGATGCTGATGGCGCCCAGCAGTTCGTCCAGGCCCTCCTCGTAGATCGGCGAGGCGCCGTTGTTGATGGTTTCTATCTTTTGCCGGTCGACGTCAATAAGGGTAATCCGGTGTCCGAGCCGGGCGAGGCAGGCGCCGGCCACCAGGCCGACGTATCCCGAACCGAAAACAGCCGTCTTCATCCCGGTCAGGCGGCCGAGGCAACGGGGAACTTCTTCACGGTTTCGCGGATGCCGTCTTCGAGAGCCCATCGCGGCTCCCAGCCGAAGTTCCTGGCCCGCGAGATATCGGCCAGCGTCTCGCGCGGGTCGCCCGGCCGGGGCGCTTCATGAACGGGTTTGAGGCTTTTCCCCATTGCCTTGAGGACCATCCCGGCAAGCTGATTGACCGTCGTATTCCGGCCGGCGCCGATATTGAAAACGCCCTCGGCGTTATTCTCCAGGGCCAGGACGTTGGCCCGGACGACGTCATCGATGAAGGTGAAGTCCCGGCTCTGCCCGCCGTCGCCGTGGATGACGGGCGGCAGGTCTTGCTGAGCCCGGCTGATAAAAGCGGGGATGACGGTCGAATACTGCGATTCGGCGTCCTGCCGCGGACCGTAAACGTTAAAGTATCTCAGCGAGGCCGTGGAAAGGCCGTAGATCCGGCGGAAGACGTCGCAGTAATGCTCGCCGGTCAGCTTGCTTACCGCGTACGGCGAGATGGGGTTGACGGGCATATCTTCCCGCAGGGGCATGATGCTGGTCTCCCCGTAGGCCGAAGAGGATGCCGCGTAGATGACCTTCCGGACGCCGTTTTCGCGGGCGGCGATAAGGGTGTTCAGCGTTCCGGTGATATTGGTCTCGTTGGTGCCCAGGGGGTCGGCGACGCTGCGCGGCACCCGCGCGAGGGCGGCTTCATGAAAGACGTAGCTGACGCCCTGGAGGAGCTTCCGCAGCGCGGGCAGGTCGGTGATGCTCGCCTGGACGAACTCAGCGCCGGGCCGGCGCAGCAGGCTGTCGATATTCGCCATCTTGCCGGTGGAGAGGTTATCAACGATCAGGACGCTGAAGCCGAGCTCCGCTATCTTCTCCGCGAGGTGCGAGCCGATAAAACCCGCCCCGCCGGTGACGACCACTCTTTCCATGTTATCCGTTCCTTCGGCCAGGCTTGTTTATAGCGCCCTGGTTCATGCCTGAGCCCCGTCTCTTTGAGACAATATAAGGCATACCGCCGGCTTTTGCAAGGGGTAAATAGCCAAAAGACACTGAATGTGCCAGCAGGCATTTTGCCTTTACGCCGCGCCGTGCGGTATCATATGGCTACCCGCTAAGCCCCCGTATCTTCAGGTAATGACTTCTTCCGCCCGGCGGGTTTTTGTTTAATGAGCAAGGGACGATTACATTTTCGGAGGTATCTGCTTGCCGTCGTTCTCGGTGCGGCGCTGCTGGGGGCGCTGGCTTACCTCGCTTATCTCTTTACCCAGCCGGGCAGCGACGCGAGGCTCACCGAGTTCTATCTGCTCGGCGGCGGCGGCCGGGCGGGGGGCTACCCGACCAGCCTGGCGGCGGGCGAACCGGCCGCGGTAACGGCGGTTATCGTGAACCGGGAATACCGCGAGATGAGCTACCGCCTGGTGGTCAGCGTGAACGACGCCGTGGCGCGGGAAATCTCCCCGATACAGCTCCCCGATAAAGGCCAATGGGCGCAGACAATCGGGTTCTCCCTGCCCGAGGCCGGGGAGCATCAGAAGGTGGAGTTCCGGCTCTACGTCCCGGGAACGCCGGAGGCCTACCGCTCGCTGTTCCTATGGGTTGACGTCAGTGAAGGTTAGACCGCGTCAACGGCGAGGCGGCGCAACCGCCTGAGGTCCGAATAAGGCAGCGGGGATGCTGCCGCGAAAAGGCGGTCGGGATGATAGCAGTCGTCGCCGCGTTCCTCATATTCTTGACGCTGATAGCCATCGGGACCCCGGTATTTTTCGGAATCTTCATCGGCGCGGGCGTCGGGCTTTACCTCGTGCAGGGCTGGAGCGCCCTGTGGTCCTTCTTTTCCCTGAGCCTGCACACCGTTATCGCCCAGTACACCTTCGCCGTAATCCCGATGTTCATCCTGGTGGGCACGCTCGCTGAATCCGGCGGCCTGGGGGTCCGGGCCTACCAGTCTTTCCACAAGCTCGTCGGCCACGTCAGCGGCGGGCTGCTGATCAGCACCACCCTGGCGGCCGCGGCCTTCGGCGCCTGCAGCGGCTCGACGGTTGCCTCGGCCGCCCTGTTCTCCAAGATAGCCCTGCCGGAGCTCAGGAAATACCGGTATTCCGAGTCTTTGAGCCTGGGAGCCATCGCTACCGCCGGCAGCCTGGCAACGCTGATACCGCCGAGCATCATGATGGTCATCTTCGGCATCCTGTCCAACACGTCCGTCGGCTACTTGCTTATCGCGGGTATCGTGCCCGGTCTATTGCTCACCGGCCTCATCACGGTGCTCATCTACGTGGTGGCGAAGATGAACCCGCGGATGGCCCCGGTCAGGGTAGAGCCGGTCTCGGTGAGCGAGCGCCTGATGACGCTGCCCCGGATCTGGCCGTTGATCGCCATTTTCCTGATAATCATCGGCTCCATCTGGAGCGGCGTGGTCACGGCCTCCGAAGCCGGGGCGCTGGGGGTGGTGGTGGTCCTGTTCTGGAATTTCCTTATCCGGGTCCGCGTCAAGAGCATTCTCGGGGCTTTCCGCGATGCGGCCGTTACCTCGTGCCAGATCATGATCCTGATCGTGGGCGGGCTGATGCTCTCCAAGGTGGTGGCCTACTCGGGGCTGCCGGCCGATATTATCAACTGGATAACGGTAAACAGCATGCCCCTCACTTCGGTCTGGGCGCTGACGATCCTGATGTGGCTTGTCCTGGGAATGCTCATCGACTCCACCTCGCAGCTGGTGCTTACCGTGCCCTTCATCTTCCCGGTAATGACCGGCCTGGGCGCCGATCCGCTGGTAATCGGCATCGTGGCGATCGTGATGATCGAGGTGGGCGTTATCACGCCGCCGGTTGGGTTTAACTGCTACGTGGTCTCATCCATCGCCGGCGTGGACCCGGCAGTGGCTTTTAAAGGCATCTTTCCCTTTTTCGCGGTCCTTCTGGTCGTGGTGGTGGTATTGATTGCCGTGCCATCCCTGAGCACCTGGCTGCCGAATCTGGCTTTTGGTTAGAGATATGGAGAGTACGGTTTCTGAAGAAAGGGGCGTCCTTCTCATAGTGTCGCGCGTGCTTGACCGGGTGAAGCAGCTCAATTACTGGCTGCTGGCGATCCCCATGATAGCGCTAGTGGGCATGTTCTTCCTTGACGCCGCCAACGTGCTTACCATCAGGGTTTTCGGTTTTCGCGCCACGCCCTCGCAGAAGGAGCTGATCGAGGAGCAGCTGGTACTGGTGGTGTATATCGGCCTGACCTACGTGCTGCTGGGCCCGGGCCATATCAAAACGGACATGGTGAAAAACCACCTCAAGCCATTGATGCGCTTTTTCGCCGACCTGGTGAGCGACCTGGCGATGCTGTCGCTGGCGGTGTTCACAACGGTGGCCACCTCGTCGGGCACCATTGTTTCCTACAGACCAGCGGGCCGGAAACCCTGCCGGCGGTGCGGGACGGCGCGGTCCAGCTCGCTAACCCGCCGCCGTCTTACTTCCCCGGCGAGGAACCGCTGCACAACCTGTTCAACGCTACCAAGATCCCCACCTCTTCCGCGGTGGCCATGAGGGCTGTGTTCGACATGGAGTACGGCGACGGCGAGATCGCCAAGATACTCGAGGCGGAAGCAAGGTATAACAACATCAAGTACCTGATGTGGCAGCCGATGGAGTACGTCTTTATCAGCAAGAACCCCATCAACAAGCTGGCCGATCTGAAAGGGCTCAAGATGCGGGCTACCGGCATCTACGATCCCATGGTCCAGAAGAAGTTTGGCGGCATACCCGTCGCCCTCTTCGCCCCGGAGTTCTACGAAGGGCTGGCCCGGGGAACGGTCGATACCATACCCGTGTACGGCGAGGTTATCGTGCCCCTGAAGCTGCATGAGGTCGCCCGGTATTTCAGCTTCGGCTTCGGCGCCATCAACTCGGAGCCGGTCGTCATTAACCTCGATGTCTGGAACAGCTTCTCGCCGGATATCAAGGACGCCTTCGCCAACATCGACTTCCTCAAGCAGTCCACCGAGAAGTTTATCGCCATATGGGAGGACTTCCACGAGAAGGACTGGAAAATCGTCAAGGACTCCGGCGTGACCTTCGTCCAGGTCGACCCGGCGGAGCAGCAGCAGATTTACGATGCCTGGATCGAGGTCACCATCCAGGCTTACCCGGCGGAGCTGGCCAAGGTCGGTAAAGAAGCCCAGGCCCTCCTGGTGCTCGATGCCTGGCTCAAGGCCACCACCGGCCAGCCCCTGAGCTACTGGGACCAGAAGTACGGCATCACGCGCAAGAAATAGCCCCCGGCAAGTTCCGGCAAAGACCGGGATTAACAAGAAATAAGCCATCCCCGGACAACGGGGGTGGCTTATTTATAAAAAATTGGGATTTTTTTAATTTGCCTTCCCCGCTTTCCCGTGCTATACTGAACCTAGCCTTTAAGCTGGTCCCGTGAGGCTGGCAAGCGAAACCGAATAGCAGGCCGTCTTGACCTCTTGCCAGCCCGGGCGGAGGTTTTTTTGATGCCAAAAATCATCATGACGGCGGAAGACGTGCGGCGCACCATCGCCCGCATCGCCCATGAGATTATCGAGCGTAACCGCTCCCTGGACCGGGTGGTGCTCGTCGGCATGCGCACCCGCGGCGTTCCCCTGGCCCGGCGGCTGTCCGCCAGCATTCGGAACTTCGAGAGCATCGACCTGCCCGTGGGCGACCTTGATTTCAGCCTGCACCGGGATGATTTGCCGTCCCTGGACGGCCAGGCGATAGTCGCCCACACCAATATCCCCTCGGATATCAACGGCAAGACCGTTATCCTGGTTGACGACGTTCTCTATACCGGGCGCAGCACCCGGGCCGCCCTGGATGCCCTGATTGACTTCGGGCGCCCGCGGCTCATACAGCTTGCGGTGCTTATCGACCGGGGGCACCGGGAGATGCCTATCCGGCCCGATTATGTCGGCAAGAATATCCCGAGCGCCCGTAACGAGGAGATAAAGGTCCGGCTGGCCGAGACCGACGCCATAGACGAGGTGACCATTTCCGCCAGCGAGGGCGGCAATCCCGGAGACGTCGACTACTTCCAGAGGAGCTGTCATGGCGGAAAATAGGAGCCTGGTTACCATCGATGACCTCTCCAACGGCGAGATAAACGCCCTTTTCGCGGCGGCGGACGAGATGTCCGCCGATATCTACAGCCAGACGGAGGTGTGCCGCGGCCGGATAATGGCCAGCCTCTTCTTCGAGCCGAGCACCCGCACCCGGCTGTCGTTCGAGGCCGCCATGCTCCGCCTCGGCGGGAGCGTCATCACCGCCGCCGATGTCGGGGCGACCTCCCTGGCCAAGGGCGAGAGCATCGCCGATATGGCCCGGGTGGTGGGCAGCTACGCCGACATCATCGTAATCCGGCACCCCTGGGAAGGCGCCGCCAAGGTGGTTGCCGACTACGCCGGGATACCGGTAATCAATGCCGGCGACGGCGGCCACGAGCACCCCACCCAGACGCTGTGCGACCTCTACACGCTGAACAAGGAGCGGGGCGGCATCCGGGGGCTGAAGATCGCTCTCTGGGGCGACCTCAAATACGGGCGCACCATCCACTCGCTGACCTTTGCCCTGGCCCGGTTCGGGGCCACCATCCACTTCCGGCCGGGGCCGGGTCTCGAAATGCCGGAGCACGTCCTGCGCAAGCTGAGCACCGAGTATAAAGGCGAGCTTAAGAGGGGCGAGAGCCTGGACGACCAGGCTGGTCCCGAGACCCTGCCGCTTAACGCGATGTACGTAACCCCGAGCAGCCCGCACCAGCTTGCCATGATGCCGGATGTCAGCCTCCGGGTGGAGCTGCAGGGCGGCGTGGACGCGCTGTACGTTACCCGGCTGCAGAAGGAGAGACTGCCGGCGGCCGGCGGGGCAGACAGCATCAAAGATTACCCGGTAGTTAACAAGAAGCTGCTTCAGGGCAAGGAGTTCGAGAAGACCCTGGTCATGCACCCGCTGCCCCGGATCGACGAGCTGGCCCACGAGATGGACGCCGACGCGCGGAGCATGTACTTCAAGCAGGCCGCCCGGGGGGTGCCGGTACGCATGGCCCTTATCGCCTTCCTGCTGCAAGCCAAAAAACTCGAGGCCTGCCGGGAAGACGACACGTTCTTCGTCAAGCGGGACTACCCGGTCTACCGGCGCGGTTTCGGCGTCCGGTGCGCCAACCCACACTGCGTCTCGGTGCAGAAGTCGGAAGTCAAATTCATCAAGCCCGAGTTCAAGATAATCAGCGAGCGGCCGCTGGTGCTGCGCTGCGGCTACTGCGAGCACGAGCTGAACCCGCCTTTCGTGGCCAGCACGGAATGGCACGAGGGCCGGGTCTCGACCAAGAAGTACCACAGCGCCCGCAGCCAGTGGACGTCACGCATCAAGATGGAGAACCTGATTATCTTCGGCTCGGAACACGAGGCCAGGGTCCACGGTTTCACGCCGAGCCACTTTATCGAAAAAGAAACATGCGAAGCCGGTATGCGATGACGGACGCCCTGTTGATTCGCGGCGGCCGCCTGATAGACCCCGTCCGGGGAACCGATATTATCGACGACCTCTTGATAGTCGATGCCAGGATAGCGCCTTTTGACAGGAGCCTCTCGCCGCGCGAGTACGACGTTATCAACGCCGAGAACATGGTCGTCTCGCCGGGATTTATCGACCTGCACTGCCACCTGCGCGAGCCGGGCTTCGAGAAGAAGGAGACCATAAGCACCGGCGCGCTGGCGGCCGCCCGGGGCGGTTTCACCACGGTATGCTGTATGCCCAATACCAGCCCGCCCCTCGATACCCCCGCAGCCGTGGCGCGCGTCAAGACCGCCGCCGCGGACAGCGTGGTAAGGGTACTGCCCATCGGCTGCGTCTCCCGGGGGCAGCAAGGCCGGGAGCTGGCCGACCTGCGCGGGCTGGTTGCCGCCGGGGTGGTCGCTTTCAGCGATGACGGCCGGCCGGTGCCGGACTCCGGCCTGATGCGCCGCGCCCTGGAGCGGGCCCGCATCCTGGGGCTGCCGGTTATCGATCACTGTGAGGACCTCGCGCTGAGCGAGGGCGGTTTCATGAACGAAGGCGAGGTCTCGCGGCGGCTGGGTATCAGCGGCATGCCCGCCGAGGCCGAGGAGATTATCGTCTCCCGCGACCTGGCGCTGGCGCGGCTCACCGGCGCCCACGTGCATATCGCGCACGCCAGCACCGCCGGCTCGGTGGAGCTCATCGCCTGGGCGAAGAGCAAAGGCGTGCGGGTCACCGCCGAGGCCACGCCGCACCACCTGACCCTTACCGAGAATGCCGTCCTGGGCATGAAGACAGCCGCCAAGGTGAGCCCCCCGCTGCGCACCCGGGATGATGTCAGCGCCCTGGTGCGCGGGCTCAAGGAAGGCGTTATCGACTGCGTAGCTACCGACCACGCGCCGCATACGCGTGAAGACAAGGCCTGCGCCTTCGAGTACGCAGCCTTCGGCATCAGCGGCCTGGAGACGGCGCTGGGCAGCCTGCTGGGGCTGGTGCATAACGGCCAGATGACGCTGCCCGACCTGCTTGCCAGGCTTGTTGCGGCCCCAGCCGGCATCCTGGGCTTGAAACCGGGAACACTACAGCCCGGCGCGCCGGCGGATATCGCCATCTTCGACCCGGACAAAGAGTGGACGGTCGACCCCGCGTCCTTCGCTTCGAAAGGCAAGAACACCCCCCTGGCCGGCGTTAAGCTCCGGGGCAAGGTTATGGGCACGGTATGCCGGGGGCGGCTGGTCTTCCGGGACGAGGCTTTGCCGATCGAGACAGGGGATCGTTTGCGCGAGGAACTGGTCTGATGAGGCAAAAGGCGCTCCTCGTCCTGCGGGACGGCTCGTATTATGAAGGCTACAGCTTCGGCGCCCGGGCCGACGGCTACGGCGAGGTCGTTTTCAACACCAGTATGACCGGCTACCAGGAGATGCTCACCGACCCGTCCTATGCCGGCCAGATTGTCCTGCCGACCTACCCTCTCATCGGCAACTACGGCACGAACCCGAATGATTTTGAATCGAGGAAGATACAGGTCAGCGGTTTTGTCGTCCGGGAGCACTGCGAGCTGCCCAGCCACTACCTGAACAACCGGACGCTGGATGAATACCTCGCGGCCAGCGGGGTGCCGGGCATCTGGGGGGTGGACACCCGCGCCATCACCCGCAAGCTGCGCTCGGCCGGGGTGATGATGGGTCTTATCACCGGCGACAAGAGCCCGAAAGAAGCCCTCGAGAAGCTGGCCGGGGTGCCGGACTACGGCGGAATCGACTTCGTCAGGCAGGTAACGGCCGAAAAGGCCTACGAGTGGGAGCCGGGCGCGGACGACCTGCCGGGTTTGCGTATCGTGGCGCTGGACTGCGGCCTGAAATACAGCATCCTGCGCATCCTGCGCCGGAAGGGCTGCCGCGTCATCACCGTGCCGTGCCACACATCGCCGGATGAAATTCTGGCGCTGAAGCCGGACGGTATTGTGCTCTCGCCGGGGCCGGGCAATCCGGAGCTTCTGGATTACGTCGTGGGCACGGTCAGGCGGCTGGTGGGGCGGAAGCCTGTCATGGGCATCTGCCTCGGCAGCCAGCTAATCGGGCGGGCCTTCGGCGCCAGGACCTTCAAGCTCAAGTTCGGCCACCGCGGCGCCAATCAGCCCGTCCGCAACCTGACCACCGGACGCGTGGAAATCACCTCACAGAACCACGGCTTCGCGGTTTCGACGGACTCCCTCGAATCCGTCGGCGGCGTGCCGACGCACGTGAATCTCCACGACCGGACCCTGGAGGGTTTTGTGCACAAGGAC
>JACPQH010000059.1 GCA_016190585.1 Chloroflexota bacterium
GCCCAAGCCGCACACCCCCTTCCAGTGGGTCGCCCAGGAGACCGAGGCGCGCCTCAACGAGAAGCAGGCGGTTCTTAAAAAGGGCCTGCTGCGCAAGGGCATCCGTCTCTCCTGGCAGGACACCCGTGTCAGCCTCCTCGAGGCGGCGCTGTCACGGGGGGACCGGCGCCTGGGCCAGGTCATCTACGACGCCTGGAAGCTCGGCAGCACCTTCGAAGCCTGGAGCGAGCGGTTCCGATTTGACCTCTGGCAACAGGCCTTCGCCGGGGCGGGCCTCGATCCCGCCTTTTACGCCGGGCGGCTGCGCAGCCTGGACGAGCCTCTTCCCTGGGCGCACATCGATACCGGCGTCAGCCCGGCCTTCCTCAAGCGGGAGTTCTGCCTGGCCGAGGAAGGCAGGCGCACCGGCGACTGCCGTTACGTGGCCTGCAACGTCTGCGGGCTGCAAGGCGCCCAGCCGGCTTGCCGGGAGAAGCTTGCCGGGCAGCGAGACCGGGCGTCAAAGGGACAGAGCGCGGCGGGAACATAGCTCCGCCGGCGGGCGGCTGGACTTACCTTTTTTCGCCGCGCCAGAAAGGACGGTGCCTCTTGAAGACAAACGCCCGCCAGCTACCGGTTCGGGACAGGTCATCCCTGATTGCCCGCACGTTCCTCAAAACCAGGAACACCGCCAGCACCAGGGGGTAGATTATGTAGCTTGCCTCACGCCCGGACGCCCAGATGATGACCGGGAGCAGGGCCAGGCCGGCACCCACCGCCAGTCCCGAGCTCCAGGTGAAGAGAAAAACCGCCAGCACCACCACAAAGCTGAGGCCGAACTCCGCCGGCGTGACGGCCAGCAGGACGCCCAGCGTGGTGGCGGCGCCCCGGCCGCCGCGAAAGCGAAGGAACACCGGCCAGTTATGGCCGGCGACCGCGGCCATCCCGGCGGCGAACACGAAGACGCCCGGCGCGGCCAGGAGCCGCGCCGCCACGACCGCCAGGGACCCCTTCGCCATGTCGAGCAGCAGAACGGTTAATCCCGGCGCCACCCCGATCTCGCGCACGGTATTCATGGCGCCCACGTTGCGCGTTCCTACCTGCCGGATATCGATGCCCCTGGCAAAACGACCGATAATAAAGGCAAAGGGAATCGCGCCCAGCAGGTAGCCGATGATGACCGCCGTAACGCCCGTAACGATCATACCCCGCTAAACGGACGGGCCCTGGTCTTGCCGCAGCGCCACGATAAGCGCCCCGGGCCCCATGTGAACCCCGAGCACCGGCCCCACGGTCGCCAGGTGGATGCGGCCGGCGGGCACTACCGCGCTTATCCGGTCGACCAGTTCCCGGGCCTCGTCCGGGGTGGTGTTATAGACCACGGCGGCTTCCTGCACGCCGGGAGTGTTCTCGACGAAGCTGAACAGGCGGTCGATGCCCCGGGCGCGGCTTCTCACCTGGCCGGCCGGCACGGTCTCCCCTTCCTCCAGTGTCAGCAGGGGTTTCACGCTCAGCACCGTGCCCAGCAAGGTCTTGGCCTTACCGATGCGCCCGCCCCGGGCGACATATTTCAGGGTATCGAGCAGGCCCAGCAGATGGATATTCTTAACGCCGTTTCTTGTTTTGTCGACGGCTTCCTGGAACGCCGCGCCGTTTTTCGCCAATCTTGCCGCCCCCAGCACCAGCAAGCCCAGTCCCATGGTCAGCGTCAGCGAGTCGATAACTTCCACGGGCGGGCCTACGCTGGCGATATCGCGGCCGCGAAGCGCCGAATTAACCGTACCGCTCAGCTTACCCGATATATGGATGGAAATGATACCGTCGGCGCCCCGTGAAAGCTCCCTGTAGACCGCGGCAAAATCCTGCGGGCTGGGCTGGGTGGTGCTGGGGTGAACGGCATCCTCCCGGAGCTTGCGATAAAACTCCTCCTCACTGATATCCACGCGGTCGCGGTAGACCTCGGCGCCGAAGAGCACGTAGAGCGGTACCACGGTTATGCCCAGGTCCTTTGCCAGCTTTTCGGGAAGGTCGGCGCTGCTGTCGGTGACCACTTTCAAAACCATCTTTCCGCCTCCACTGCCTAGAGCCGCCGCTATTCGACTGACGCGATGTAGTGATAGTTCGGCTGGCCGCCGTTGACGACTTCCACCTGGAGACCGGGGTGTTCCCGCCGCAGTTTTTCGCTGAACTCGGAAGCCTCGGCCGGCGCGGCATCAGCGCCGTAATACAGGGTGACGATTTCCGCCGCCTCCAGGTCCAGCTTCGCCAGCGCCGCCCCCAGCGCCTCCACGGGGCCCGCCCCGGAAGCCGCCAGTTGGCCGTCGATGAAGGCGATGCCCTCGTTCTCTTTCACCTCGACGTCCCCCAGCTTCACCGAGCGGGTGGCGCGCGTCGCTTCGACGGTCGTCACCCGGGCGGCCGCCTCGGCCATCTGTTTTTCATTAGCCTCCAGGCCGGCCTGATAGTCCAGCGCGAGAAGCGCCGACACTCCCTGCGGGACCGTCTTCGCCGGCAGGATCCTGACCTGTTTTTTGGTTAGCGCCGGGAGCTGGTTGGCGGTGGCGATGATATTCTTGTCATTGGGCAAGACGATCACCCTGTCGGAAGGCGCCGCCTCCACCGCCTGCAAAAGGTCCCTGGTGCTGGGATTCATGGTCTTGCCGCCGGGAACGACGATGGTGGTCCCCAGGCTCTTGAAGACATCGGTCATGCCGCTCCCCGAAGCCACCGCCACCACGGCGATGTCCGCCGCCGGCAGCCTCTCCCTCTGCATCTTCAAGAAGTCCTGGTATTGCTCGTCCATATTGCGGATGCTGATCTGGTGCAGCGTTCCCAGCTTCACGGCAAAGTGAAGAACGGGGCCGGGGTCGGAGGCGTGGATATGCACCTTGACCGTCGCCTCGTCGCCGACGACGATGATGTTCCGGCCCCACGCGTTGATAGCATCCTTGATCTTGTCCGGGTTCAGGCCGGTCCCGGTCAGGATGAATTCCGTCGAGTAGCCGAAGGGCTCTTCCGGGGGCTTCAGCATGGGCGGAGCGCCGGCGGATATTTCGGCCACGATTATCTGCGGTTTGCGCGTTTTCATCTGGTCGGCTTCACCCTTGAGGTAGCGGAGCGCGCCGTCCAGGATGGTGTACAGACCCTGACCACCGGCATCCACGACTCCGGACTCTTTTAGCACCGGGAGCAGGTTAGGCGTGTTCGCCACCGATTCCCGGGCGGCGTTCACCGCGGCCTCCAGGACCGCGATGATGTCGGTCTCCCCGCCTTCGACCCGCTTGCCGGTGGCTCCGGCGGCATCCTTCATCACCGTCAGGATGGTGCCCTCCACCGGGTTGACCAGCCCCTGGTACGCCTTCCGCGACCCCCGCGCGAGCGCCTCGGCCAGGAGAGCGGCGCCGGCTTCTGCCTTGCCCTCCCACTGCTGTGCTATGCCTAAGAATATCTGTGACAGGATGACGCCGCTGTTGCCCCGGGCGCCCATCAGGGCCCCTTTGGCCATGGCCTTCGCCACCGCGGCAATGGTCCGGTCAGCGGCGCGGCCCGCCGCTTCCACGGTGGAGCGCATGGTGAGCAGCATGTTGGCGCCGGTATCGCCGTCAGGCACCGGGAAGACGTTAAGAGCATCGATCTCGTGGGCGCTCTTCTCCAGCCATTCGGTGGCACTGGCGAACATCTGCATCAGGTCTTGACCGCTAAGGGTGCTGACCCGGCCCTTAACTGCGCTCATCGAGATAAAGCCTCATCGTCCCTGACACGGCGCCAGTCTCATGTTTCCCCGTGCATGGCGCCGACCTCGTCCCAGTAAATTTAAACACAGACGGAGTAACGCAAACATCGGTAGCCTTACCTAATTTGCCCCTATAACCCGTTATTTGTCCCCAAGGACTACCTAAGTCAAACCGCGTGCCGCGCGCGTACCCGGCCTTGCCGCCCGTGGGCTGCCCCCTCACCGGTTTTATGTAAGCAGGTTTAGCGCGGAAAATCGTTCAGTTAACACCAAGAGTTGCTCGTGAATGCCTACTGATAAATACAGATACCGGCGGATGTAAACTTTGGTGTCGCGAGTTAAAATAGGGAACTCTGCCTTTGGCGCAAACGGCAAGGATGATTCACGTAATACCGGCAATATTGGTCGGCCGTTATCCCGGCCGGATGAATCCGGCGTTTCCCATGTATTGAAATACGCGGCTAGCTGCGGTACTTGAACAGGGTCGAACCCATTCGGCGTTTTAGGGGGTGTGCTCGATTATGAGAACAAGTGAAGCTGATTGCGTCCATTTCTGGAAGCTCGGCCAGCCGGTCAAAGGGATTTGCCGCGGGATATGCAAGCTCTGCGGTGCGGAGCGGGACTTCCCCAGCGCCTGGGACAAGGAGTTCCGGAGTCCGGGCTCCAGGCCCCCGGTGAGCAAGTTGAAAGGCGTTAACGCCCTGTATTGATGAAGGACCCCGGCAGAAAGATACGGGTGCTGGTAGCCGACGACCACCCGGCGCTGCGGGAGGGGTTGAGCCGCCTGCTGGGTGACGAGACCGACATGGAAGTCGTCGGGGTGGCCGGGGAGGGCGGCGAGACGGTCCGGCTGGCCCGGCAGTCGAGTCCCGACGTCATCATCATGGATATCGCCATGCCCGGGCTGAGCGGGATCGAAGCCGCCAAGCAGATAAAAGAGACAAGCCCGGACACCGCTATCCTGATGATGACGGCTTATGACTACGAGTCGTACATCCTGGCCTCCCTGCGGGCCGGCGCGGCGGGCTACCTGCTCAAGGATACCTCCCTGCGGGACGTCGTTAACGCGGTCCGCATGGTGTTTAACGGCGAATCGGTGTTCGCGCTCAAGGCGACGAGCAAGCTCCTGCGCCGCCTGGACCCCCAGGGCAGCCAGGACCGGGGCACCCCCGATCTCCAGAGCCGCGAGCTCGAGATTTTGCGGCTGGCGGCCCGGGGCATCAGCAACCGGGAGATCGCGCTGAAGCTGGAAATCAGCGAGCGCACGGTGCAGACCCACCTGGTCAATATCTTCCGCAAGCTCAAGGTCGGCTCCCGAACGGAAGCGGTACTGCGCGCCTTGCGCCTGGGCTGGCTGACGGCCGAGGACCTGCCCTGATAAAAGACCCGCCGGCAGCCTCTTGCCCGGTTCCTCCCTGACCAAAGTACCCCTAACCTCGGGGGCTTCTTTTCGTTTTACCAGACGTGGAAAGAAAAGCAAGGAGGGACCACATGAAAATCACGGGCATCCTGTTGATCGCGGCCGTACTGGCCTCCATGCTGGTAGGATGTACGCCAGCCGCGACCACGCCGGCCACGGGCGGCCCGACGCCGCCGCCGGCTGTTTCCCCGACCTCTCCCGCCGCCAGCCCGACCCCGAAGGCGAGCCCGACCGCGGGACCCTCGCCCACCATCACCGTTCCCGTCCCCTCGCCGGCCCCGGCGGCATTTGGCGGCATCGAGCTGAGGGTTACCGACGCCCCGCCGGAAGAGACCGTAACCAGCATCAACATCACCGTCGCCAGGGCCTTCGTGCACATGGCCACCCCCGAAGAGCTGCAGTCCTCCTCCGACAACCTGACACCGGCAAGCTCGGATAATCAGACGCCGGCCGGCTCGGACAATCTCACCGGGACAAAGCCGGAGGCCTAGACGGAGCTGCCCCTGAAGATGACCACGTTCGACCTGCTCAAGATCAAGGGGCTGGAGGAAGTCCTGGCCGCCGACAACATCACGGCCGGCAAATACACCCAGGTCCGGCTGGTCATCGACAAGGTCGAGGTAGGACTGGATAACGGGCCGGCCGAGGCGGCCACCCTGCCCAGCAACGAGCTGAAGTTCGTTCACCCGTTCGAGATCGAGGCGGGCAAGACTACCATCCTGCTGCTCGATTTCGACGCCGAAAAATCGGTGGGCTTCCAGCTCGGGCGGGACGCGCTGGTCGACTGGTTCACCGTTGCCCTGGCGCTGGGCACGCTCCTGGTGTTGCTCCGGCTGAGGGTAAACTCGGCCTGGCTGGTACTGGCGGGCGGGCTGGTCGGGGTGGCCTACGCGACCTTCACAGGATAGCGGCGTCAGTACTTGGGCAGCAGGACATTCGGGAACCAAGTGGCCAGCGCGGGGAAGGCCGTAAGCAAGCCCAGCATGAGAAGCAGGATGGCGACGAAGATGCCGGAGGCTTGAATGCAGCAGGCCGCCGGGTATGAGTTCGCCCGCTGTGAGACGCCGGAATAGAGGTCTGACAAATACCTGAGAAACACGTTGACAAAAGACCTGACGGGGTTTAGCATAGGAGAAACCTCAGGTGAAGGAGGGCGGTCATGCTTTTTAAAATAAAATGCCCGGCCTGCGCCGAAGAAGGCAGCTTCTCGCTGGTTGACCAGGGCTACACCGGCCCGTACCGCTGCTGGAAGTGCAAGGCGCTCTTCGAGGTCACCCTGGCCCACGGGCGGCTTGAGTCCGCCAGGCCCATGAGCGCCGCGGAACTGGAGAGTCTCGAAAACGCCAAAAAGGCCAAATACCGATAAATCTCTGGGGATTCGCCCGCCACAATCTGCGCCGCTTTATTTAGGAGGTTTGAATGCCCACCGTGATCGTTGAGATGTTCGAAGGCCGGACCGTCGAGCAGAAACGCCAGCTCGTCGACGGCATCACGCAGTCGTTTGTCAAGATAGGCACACCCGGCGAGGCCGTGCACGTCATCATGCACGAGCTTTCCCGCCAGAACTACTCTACCGGCGGCAAGCTGGCCTCGGACAAGACCTAGTACCTGCTTTCATTCTCGGCCTTACAGTATCTCCTCGCCCTTGTGGGAAAGGACCCGAAGCCGGTTGGAAAGGGGCAGGGGAGAGGCCACAATCGGGATTTTAGTAGCAAGGACAACACGGTCAGCCGGCCGGCGGGCGATATTGGAACGCCCGTTCTGAAGTGCTATAATCTAGCCGTGGATACCGAGCGGAAGCTGGAGATGCTGGTGGCGGGGGCGGCGTTCGATGTCTGCGGCTACTGCGGCGACGCGCCCCCGGCGCAAAGCCCCCTCCGCTTCATTCATAACGCCGCCCTGCCCGGCGGCGGCGCCGTGCCGCTCTTCAAGGTGCTCCAGACCAATGTCTGCGTCAACGACTGTGCCTACTGTGTCAACCAGGTGGGGCGGGACGGGCCGCGCTCCGCTTTTCAGCCGGAGGAGCTTTCCCGGGTCTTCATGGAGCTGCACCGGCGGAAGCTGGTACAGGGCCTGTTCCTGACCTCGGCCATCGCCGGGAACGCCGCCCGCAGCATGGAGCCCATGCTCCAGACGGTGGAGATACTGCGGCGGCGCTGCGAGTACCGGGGCTATGTCCATCTCAAGATTTTGCCCGGCGCCGGCCCGGACTACGTCGAGACCGCCTGCAGACTGGCCAGCCGGGTATCGGTCAATATCGAGGCGCCCACCGCCCGCCACCTGGCCCGGCTGAGCTCCCGGAAGAACATCTTCGAGGGGATCCTCGAGCCGATGCGCTGGGTCAGGCAGATCACGGCGCGCGACGAGCGGCTGGCACCTGCCGGCCAGACAACGCAGTTCGTCGTCGGCGCCGCCGGCGAGAGCGACCGCGAAATCCTGGCGACGACCGCCGCCCTGTACCGCGAGGTCAAGCTGAGGCGGGCGTATTTCAGCGCCTTCCACCCGGTGAGCCACTCGCGCCTCGAAGGGGTGGGCCCGGCGCCGCCCCTGCGTGAGCACCGCCTTTACCAGGCGGACTGGCTGATGCGGGTCTACGGTTTCGCCGACAGCGAGGTGGCGCTGGCCTTCGGGCAGAACGGCAACCTCGCTCTCAAGACCGATCCCAAGCTTATCATCGCCCGGAAGCAGCCCTGGCTTTTCCCGGTGGATATCAACACGGCCGGCTACGAGGAACTCCTCCACGTGCCGGGCATCGGCCCGCAGTCGGCCCATCGCATCATCGCGGCGCGGCGCGAGCACAGCATCGACTCATTGACGCAGCTCAAGAAGATGCGCGTCGTTACCCGGCACGCCGCCCCCTTCATCTGGTTCCAGGGTATGCTCGCCGCGGAAAAACAGGCATCCTTCCTGCCGCTCCTCGAAGAAGAGAGCGAAGAGACGCCGTCCCTGGCCAGCGTGGTCGCCTAGCCGGCTAGGGGAGGCTGGCGCGCAGGTAACCGGTTATCTCCTTCTCCAGGGACTTGATCGTCTCCAGGCTGTCGACCGCGACGCCCTGACCGGGCATCCCCCGGAATATGTCCAGCGTGCGGGCGAGGTCGCGGCCGGCGCCGGTATGGACCCGCTGCATCAGGGGCAGGTGGCGCAGGTAGGTCATCTGGAAGGCGATAAAGGCGTTGTTCAGCTCGGGAGCCGCCCCGGAAATACCCTGGAGTTCGCCCGCCATCGAATCCAGCAGGCCAGCCTTCGCCTTCAAGGTATCGGCTTCGGACAGCTTGCCGGCGCGAAAGTCCGCGTAAAGTCCGGCGAGGCGGTCGTAGTAGGCCGCGTAGACCTGGCTCTCCCGCAGCTTCCTGTCCAGCTCGGCCTCGAGAGTCTTATAGACCGCCGAGCCCTCCCCGTACTTCTGCCGGCTGAAAAGCATGGCCGCCGCGTAGCTGACCACCTCGCCGGAAGGCTCCTCGATAGTGATGGGCAGGTCTATCTGCTCGTGCCAGTCCTCGTGCAGGATGACATAGATGAACCGCTCCAGCGGCGCTTTCATCAGGGAGCCGGTGACCGGCGTATCGACGCCGGCGATGGCCTGGATGGCGTAGAAGAAGACGTCGTAGCGGCTGCGCTCGAAGGTGATGTTGTCGGCGGTGCCGGTGCCGAACTCGAGGAGGGGGTCGCCCAGAGAATAGGGCAGCGTGGTCAGCGGCGTGTAAAAATAGTAGTCGTAAGCGGTGAACCCGGGGGTGTAGCTCTTGAAGTTGCGCGTCTCGGTGAACCCGAACCCGGCGGCGAAGGTCTTGAGCTCGCGGACAAGATCGAGCCGGTAGGCCTCGCTGTCGGTGTCGACTTGCGGGGCGCAGGCGGGCGCCGCGGCCAGGAACAGGACCGCCAGCAGACAAATAACAAGACGCAGATTCATATAAAAATCCCCCTGAATCCCCCTTTACCAAAGAGGGACACTAGGGGGATTTCCGCAAATGAATCCCTCTTGATTTCAGGAAAATGGTTGCTCGTAGTAGTTATTACGGCTGGGGCGGCGCCGGGTTGACGTACCCCTTCAGCAGCACCTTGGGCACCATCTCGACCAGCTCGTCCAACGTCCAGACGCCTTCCTTGCGGATGATGGTCTCTTTCTCCACCGGCTCGGTGAACAGGCAGACCTCCGTGCCCATGATGCCGAATACCTGGCCGTTGATGTTGCCGGCCTCCTCGGTGGCCAGGTAGACGACTATCGGCGCCATCGCCTCCGGTCCCGCCAGGTTAAGGATGGACTCGTACATGCGCTTTGAGGCCAGGCCGGCCTCGTAGGCCCGCTTGAAACGGGCGACCTCCACCGGTCCGGAACGGCCGGTCGCGGCGCGCGGCGCGTAGGCGTTGCAGGTGACACCGTACCGCCCGATATCCCGGGCCACCGCCCGCGTGTAGCTCACCAGGGCCCCTTTGGCGGCGGAGTAGTTGGACCACTCGATAGCGCCCAGCCAGGCCCGCGACGTGGTGTTGATGATGCGCCCCCAGCGCTGGTCCTTCATCAGGCCGCAGGCGTGCCGGATGCAGTTGAAGGCGGACTTGACGTGGACGCGGATAGTGTCGTCGAACCCCTTCTCCGTCATCTCCCAGGGCATGGCATGCTCGTCATAGCCGCCGGCGTTGTTCACCAGGATGTCCACCCGCCCGAAGGTCTTCACGGCGGTTTCCACGAACCTGCGGGCGGTCTCGAAATCGGAGACATCGCCGAAGAACGGCGCCGCCCGGCCGCCCATCTTGATGATGGCGTCCGCGGTCGTCTGGGCATCCCCACCCTCGCTGCCCGGTTTGCGGTTGTTGGTAACCACCCGGGCGCCCTCCCGGGCCAGCGCCAGCGCCACCTCGCGGCCGATCCCGATACCGGAGCCGGTCACAATAGCCACTTTGTCCTGTAACCTGGGCATTCGAACCTCCTTTTTATTTTATCGAGAGCAGGGCTAATGTCCGCCGCATCTCGTTGGTAACGATGGATACCGACTCGTCAACACCCATCCCCGGCGCGGCGATGATACAAGCGGGCCGCGCGGCCAGAGCGATATGCGCGCGCACCTGGGCGCAGCGCTCCGTCTCGCAACAGGTCCCGCCCAGCACCGCCTCCAGACCGTGGTCGCGGCAGAAGCCGATGGCCTCGATGGTGTTATTGATGCCGCCCAGGTCGTTGGGGTGATGAGCGCCGGAGACGTCGGTGGCCCCGTTCAGGATGAACTCCTTCTTGTCATCGAGGCTGATCGCCCATTCGTCGGCGATGAGCCGGACGCTGGAACCCGCCGCCCGTAGCGCCCGGCGCAGCTCCCGCATGGCCTCGACCTGTCCCGCCTTGCTGTCCATGACGACCGGGTCCTCGATCAGCACCGGGTAGGGCGCCGAGGCTTTCTCGATTTCTCCAAAGTAGTCGACCATCCGGTTGATGTCATGGCCGCAGGCCTCGCCGATGGTGCCGCACACCAGGTAAAAGAAGGTGGGGCGGTAGTCCTCCCCGGCAAGCTGCCGGATGCGCCGGCTGAGCCATCTCATGTGGTCGAGCATCCGGTCGAGCCGCTCGCGGGTGTTGACCAGCGGCTCGGGAAGCACGGCGACCCGCCGCAGTATCATCTTGTCCACGGTATCATACCAGTCGTCGCCGCACTGGGCCCACAGCGGGATGGGCTCGGTCGCCAGCTCGAGGCCGTACTCTTCGGCCAGCACCCCGGCCATCGTTTTTCGTTTTGCCCTGGCGACGGCGTCCAGGAGCGCCTGCGTCACGCCGTACCGGATGGCGCTCTGCAAGCGCCGGCCTTCGTGCTCAAGCCCGTCAACCTCTTTGCAGACCGGCTTGAAACCGGCAAGCTCCCGACCTTCCAGCACCGGCGCGACCTGTTCCTGGATGATGCCGATGATCTCCCGTCCCGGCAGCAAGGGGTCGCGGCCGCTGATGCCGGCGTACTGGGTCCAGACGCAGTCCCCATGGGCTATCGCGCCGTCATCGAGCTGGAGCATGACGGAGACCGCCCGGGCGGGCATGCGGATGGCGGTGTAGCCCGGCGTTACCGGACTGCCCCGGTAGGTAAAGCCGTCGGCCGGGGCCCCCTGCTTGATGGCCGCCTGGTCGTCAAAGAAGAAGCCCCCCAGCCCCTCGGCGCACACCACTCTCTTAATCTTCATGCCTGCCTCACCCGAGCTTGCCCACGGCCTGCTCGACCGCCGCGACCAGCCCGCCGTTCCTGACCAGCACCATGATACTGTCGATGTCCTTCACCAGCACCCTGTCCTCGGTCCAGCGCGGGACCCGGGCCCGGATGCCGTCGTAGGCCGCCCTGGCGCCGGGGGCTGCCTTGTCTATCCCCCGCATGTCCAGGGCATGCGCGGCGCACAAAAGCTCCAGCCCCACGATGTACTCGGTGTTGCGCAGGATTTCGGCGGCCTTCCGGGCGGCGATGGTGCCCATGCTCACGACGTCTTCCTCGTTGGCCTCGGTAGGAATGGACTGGATGCTGGCCGGGTGGCACAGCGCCCGGTTCTCGGCCACCAGCGAGCTGGCGGTCAGGTGCGCCCCGATAAAGCCGCACTGCACCCCCGCCTCGCCGGCGATAAGGTACCCCGGCAGGCCGCCGTTCTCATTCTTGTCCGTGACCCGGGCAATCCTTCGTTCCGAGATGCCGCTGATGTAGTTCAGGGCGATACTCAGGAAGTCCATGGCCGCCCCGACCGGCTGGCCGTGGAAGTTGCCGCCGTGAAGCACGTCCTCGCCTTCCACGAACAGCAGCGGGTTGTCCGAGGCCGAGTTAAGCTCGATGCCAATCACCCGCTCCCCGTATTCGAGGGCGTCCCGGACGGCGCCCATGACCTGGGGGATGCACCGGAGCGAGTAGGCGTCCTGCACCCTCATGCCGGTCTGCCAGCGGGGGCTTTTCAGGCTCAGGGTCAGCCGGCTGCCCCGGATGATTTTTCTCATGTTGGCGGCGCTGGCAATCTGACCGGGATGTGGCCGCGCCGCCTGCGTCCGCTCGTCAAAGGTATCCGACATACCCTCCAGCGCCTCCAGGCTCAGGGCGGCGGCGATCTCGGCGGTCTTCACCAGCCTCCGGGCGTCGTGCACCGCCAGTGCGGCGATGCCCGTCATGGCGGCGGTGGCGTTGACCAGGCCCACCCCCTCCCGGAAGTCCAGCGCCAGGCTCTCCAGCCCGGCGGCCTTCAGAGCGCCGGCGGAGTCCATGACCTTGCCCTGATACTCGGCCGCGCCCTCGCCCATCATGGCCAGCACCATGTGCGACAGCGGGGCCAGGTCGCCGCTCGCCCCGACCGTGCCCTTCTCCGGTATTACCGGGTGCACCCCGAGGTTTATCATGTTCAGCAGCATCTCGACAGTGCTCAGCCTCAGGCCGGAATACCCTTTGGCCAGGGCATTGGCCCGGGTGAGCATGACGGCGCGGGTGGCGTCGGCGGGGAGGGCGTTCCCCACACCGGAGACGTGGGTGCGGATGTAGTTGCGTTGTACCAGCCGGGCCTTATCTATGGGAACGGCGGTGTTGGAGTATGAGCCCATGCCGGTGGTGATGCCGTAGACCACCCGGCCGCTGGCGGCGAACTTCTCGACCAGCTCGCGGCAGGCGGCTACCTTTGTTTTGGCTTCCGGGGACAACTCAGCGCTTGCGCCGCCGCGGGCCACCGCCACGACACCGTCGATGGTCAGGCTGTCGCCGTCAAGCCGGATAGTGTTTTCCATCGTACACCCCTTACCAAGCGATTTTCTAAGGCTGTCACTGCGACCGGAGGGATTGCTTCGCTGCGCTCGCAACGACAGCTATACAGCCTTCATTCATTTCTCCCTTTAGTAAAGGGAGACTAAGAGGGATTTCACAATCCCCCTCGCCCCCTTTTCAAAGGGGGTTGGTATGTACTTCCCGAATCCGCCTAGGCCGGCCGCGTCGACCGGGGACGCTTCACCCGGTCGAGGATGAAACCGGCGATCTCCACCACGGAGCTATCGGTGGGGAAAACGCGGTCGATGCCGCTCTTCTCCAGCGCGGCGACCTCGTCGGTGGGGATGTTGCCGCCGAGTATCAGCAGGACATCGTCGAGGCCGGCCTTTTTCATGGCCGCGGTCAGCTTGGGAATAGCGGTGAGGTATTCCCCGGTCGCCGAACCCACCCCGATGACGTCGGCATCCTCGGCGATGGCGGCCTGCACGATGCCGTCCACCGTCTGGTAGATGCCGAGGTAGATGACCTCCATGCCCCGCTCCCGCAGCCCCGAGGCGAC
>JACPQH010000062.1 GCA_016190585.1 Chloroflexota bacterium
CACGCCGGCCAGGGCGCCGCTGCCGAGCGGCATGACATCCACCCGTTCGAGGGCGCCTTGGAACCGCGCGGCGTCACGCGACAGCATCTCGAAATAGGCCAGCAGGTGATGCGCGAAGAGCACCGGCTGGGCCGGCTGGAGGTGGGTGAAACCGGGCATGGGCACGCCCTTGTTGGCCTCCGCCAAGTCCACCACGGCGGTCTGCAGACGCCTGATTTTCGTCAGGGTCTCCTTGATGGCTTCCCGGGCGTAGAGGCGCAGGTCGAGCGCCACCTGGTCGTTGCGGGAGCGGGCGGTGTGCAGCTTGCCCCCCACCTCCCCCACCCTCTTTATCAGAGCAGCCTCGATGTTCATGTGGACATCCTCGAGCGCCGGCTCGAACTCGAACCGCCCCTGCTCGATATCTTCGCGGATGGCGGCCAGGCCGCCGGCGATGGTCTCCGCCTCGCCGGGGGAAATAATGCCCTGCCGGGCGAGCATCCGGGCGTGCGCGATACTGCCGGCGATGTCGTAAGGATATAGACGGCAGTCAAAGCCAACCGAGGCTGTGTACCTGGCGGCCAGACGGTCGGCCGGTTTGCGGAAGCGGCCCCGTATCAGGCTCACGATTACCGCTCTTTGTCCGGCTGCACCCGCGCCTGGCTCCTGACCGGCAGGCCCCAGATCTTGATAAAGCCTACCGCCGCCGTGCGGTCGAAGGTATCACCCCTGTCGTAGGTCGCCAGGTCGTGGCTGTACAGCGAATAAGGCGACTGGCGCCCGGCCGCCACGCAGTTGCCCTTGTAAAGCTTGAGGCGCACCGTCCCGGTTACGAAGCGCTGCGACGAGTCGACGAAGGCCGCCAGGTCGCGGCGGAACGAGGTGAACCACAGCCCGCCGTATATCATATCGGCGTATTCCGCGGCCACGATCTGCTTGAAGCGCAGCTGCTCCCGCGAAAGCGTCAGGGCTTCGAGGGCCTGGTGCGCCTTGATCAGGACGATGGCCGCAGGCGCTTCGTAGACCTCCCGCGACTTTATGCCGACCACCCTGTCCTCGACGTGATCGATCCGGCCCACGCCGTGCGTCCCCGCGGTCCCGGTCAGCTCCTGCAGGAGATTGATGCCGTCCACCCTGCGGCCGTTCAGGGAGACCGGGATGCCCTGCTCGAAGCCAATCTCGAGGTATTCCGGCTTGTCCGGGGCCCGGCTGACCGGCCTGGCCCAGATGAAGGCGTCATCCGGCGGTTCGGCCCACGGGTCTTCCATGACGCCGCACTCGATGCTCCGGCCCCACAGG
The DNA here is from genome assembly GCA_016190585.1 of Chloroflexota bacterium. Next base: position 1,279 of record JACPQH010000062.1, read on the forward strand.
TTCTGGTCGATGGAGTAGGGGTTGGCCGCGGTTACCGGTATCGGTATGCCGTTCCTCTCGGCGTATTTTATCGTCTCCTCCCGCGTCATGTCCCAGTCGCGCGCCGGGGCGATTACCTTCAGGTCGGGGCCGAGAGCGCCGGTCGAGACATCGAATCTGACCTGGTCATTGCCCTTGCCGGTACAGCCGTGGGCCACCGCGGTCGCCCCTTCCGCCCTGGCCGCCTCCACCAGGAGCCGGGCCATCAGGGGACGGGACAGGGCGGTGGCCAGGGGGTACTGCCATTCGTAAACGGCGTTGGCCTTGAGCGCCGGGAAAACATAATCGTCGACAAACTCTTTCCGGGCGTCTTTCACGATCGCCTTGACCGCGCCTAGCTCCAGGGCCTTCGCCCGGATAGCCGGGAAATCCGGCTCATTGCCGACATCCACGCTCAGGGCGATAACATCATAGCCGTATTTCTCCCGCAGCCACTTGATGGCGACCGAGGTATCCAGCCCGCCGCTGTATGCCAGGACCACTTTTTCAGTCAACAGGTGCCTCCCCAACAATGATATTGAAACTCGTTTTCAGAAATTGAATTATCTGGTCGCTTATCTCTTGATATTGCCAGGAGTAGTCGTGCCCCGGCGCCTTCAGGTAGCGGAACACCCGCCCCTGGGCATCGTCATCAAATCCCAACACCGATTTCACGGTCGCCCACAGCATCAGCGGGATATTTCCCTGGCTGAGCGAGTCCGGCCGCACGCCGTTGCTGTTGATGCGCAGCGTTTGCTCTCTCACCAGCGGCCGGTGCCAGTACGGCACGCCGGTCTGGATGCTGTACACCTGCTCGTTCTTCCCCAGCTTTTCCAGGGTGTAGTCGGAGAAGACGGTGCCGCTGCTCTCGCCGGCGACAATGACCGTCAGCGCCGGATTATTCCTGGTCAGGAAAGCGACCCGGCCGGCCAGGTCGGCGGCCTTGGACGGGTAGTGGTTCAGGATTTCCGTAAGTTCTTTGAAACGGGCGAGCAGGGAGCTCCCGGTGCGCTGGTAGGTCAGCACCACAGACGTCCGCCCCGAACTGTCGAGCTCGGACTTGATGGCATCGATTATCGTAAGCCAGCCAGGCGTCTCATTAATCGTGCTCGTGCCCCAGCCGCCCGGATTGAACAGCACGATAAAGTCCTTGTCCCGTGTATCCAGGTAGCTCGCCAGTAACTGGTCGACGAAGGCGCGATACTTGTCTCCCGTCCCGAAAAGCCCGGCAGCCAGGGCGTCGGCATCCTCCCGGACGGACTCAGGCACGGCCGAAAAATCGTAGGAGGTCAGCCGGGCGCCGTCGAAATCGCCGGTCGTGCCGATATCGATGTAGGCCGCAGACATCCTGACGAGGGCGAGGACAATCAGAGCGCCCAGAAAGACCAGGACGCCGATCCGGCCAATTCCGCTCAGTCTGTGTTGTATCCTCATATCGCCACCCAATGAGGGGTAATCTGATTGTATACCTTCCGGGGTGAATAAGAAAGCCGCCGGAGTGACTAGGACCGCAGCTCAGCCAGTGCTTCACCCAGGATGCTTATAGCTTCATCCGCCTCCGCTATGCCGATATTCAACGGGGGCATTAAGCGCAGGGCGTTTGGTTTCACACGGTTGACCAACAGGCCTTTGCCCAGGCAGGTCATAAGCATCTGCTGGCCGAAATCACCGCGAAACTCCATGGCGGCCAGCAGGCCCCGGCCCCGCACCTCGGTTATGTCCCGGCAGCCGTCCTTCAGCCCATTCAACCGTTCCAGGAAGTACCCGCCGACCTTCGTCACGTTCCCCAGGACGTCGTTGTTTAGAATATACTCTACCACGGCGGCGGCGGCGGCGCAGGCCAGCGGGTTACCGCCGAAGGTCGAGCCGTGCTCGCCCGGCACGAAGACCGAGCACCCGTCCTTCGCCATGATTGCCCCGATGGGCACACCGCCTCCCAGCCCCTTGGCCAGCGTCATGATATCCGGCTCGACCCCGTAAACCTCATGGCCGAACAGCCTGCCCAGCCGCCCGATGCCGGTCTGCACCTCATCGAGAATCAGCAGGAGTCCATTTTTATCGCACCACTCCCTGACCTGTTCCAGGTACTTCTCGCCAGGGATGTAGACGCCGCTCTCGCCCTGCACCGGCTCTACCATGACGGCGCAGGTCTTCGCGGTCGTGGCTGCCTTGACGGCTTCGAGGCTGTTATACGGCACGTTGACGAAGCCGGGGGGCAAGGGAGCATAAGGCGTCTGAAACCTGGGCTGTCCCGTAGCCGCCACCATCGCCAGGGTGCGGCCGTGGAAGGAGCCCAGCATGGTGATGACCTCATAGGCGCCGTTCTTGCGCTGCTGGCCGAAGCGCCGCGCCAGCTTGACCGCGCCCTCATTCGCCTCGGCGCCGCTGTTGCAGAAGAATACCTTATCCAGGCAGCTATTTTTCACCAGGAGCTCGGCCAGCTTGAGCTGGGGCACGCTGTAGAACTGGTTAGACACCTGGATGAGGGTGCGGGCCTGCTCGCTCAGGGCTTTTTCCAGCACGGGGTGGCAGTGCCCCAGGGCGTCCACCGCCCAGCCCCCGACGAAATCGAGGTACTCGCGCCCGGCATCATCCCAGACGCGGGCGCCCTGACCGCGCACCAGGGTCACCGGGACCCGCTCCACGGTGTGCATCAGGTATTTTTTTTCGAGCTCCGGCCAGTTTATCATGTGACGATGGTGGTGCCGCCACCCTCTCCTTCTATTACTCGTACCAGCGCGTGCGGCGCGCGGCCGTCAACGATGCGTGTAACAGCGCCGCGGGACAACGCTCGTAGCGCCGCGCTAATCTTGGGGATCATCCCCCCGGAGGCCGTGCCCGAGCTTATCAGCTCCGCGGCCTCTGCCGCGGACAGCCTCGGCAGCAACGCGCCTGACCGGTCGCAGACCCCGGCGATATCGGTCATAAACACCAGCCTGCCGGCTTCAAGGGCCAGGGCAATCTCCCCGGCCACCGGGTCTCCATTAATATTAACGATCTGGCACTCGTCCGGGTTAGCGCTGAGACTGACCGGCGCGACCACGGGCACGTATCCCGCCGCCAGCAGGGCTGTTACCGGTCCGGGGTTCACCCTCGATACCGCGCCCACATAGCCCATCTCCCGGTTCTTGATTTCGCCCTCGATCAGGCCGCCGTCCACGCCGCTTAAACCCACCGCCCGGCCGCCCGAAGCGTTGATGGCCGCGACTATCTGCTTGTTGGCCAGGCCGGCCAGCACGGCGATAACCACCTCCAGCGTGGCCCGGTCGGTGACACGCTCGCCGCGCACAAAGGTGGTGGCTACGCCCTGGCGCTTCAGCCATTCCGTTACCAGGTTGCCGCCGCCGTGAACCACGACCAGCCTTTCGCCGGCGCTGTGCAGCTTGACGATATCCTCAACGACGGTATCGCTTTTCGAGGCGACGCCGCCGATCTTGACTACGGTTACCGAGCCTTTCATCATCAAGTCGTGTACTGGCTGTTGACCCTGACGTATTCCGCGGACAGGTCGCAGCCCCAGGCGGTCGCCCCGGCCGGCCCCGAGTTCAGGTCCACGCGTATCCCTATCTCGTTCCGGTCGAGCAGCGTGACCACCGCGGCGGCGTCAAAGCCCACCGGCTCGCCGGCCCTGACCAGCAGGACATCCCCGATCCTCAGGTCGACCCGGGAGGCGTCAAAGCGGGCGCCGCTGCGCCCCACCGCCGCCAGCACCCGCCCCCAGTTGGGATCGGAGCCGTGGATGGCGGTCTTGACCAGGGGGGAGGTAGTGACGGTCCGGGCCGCCAGGCGGGCTTCCTCCGCGCTCGGAGCGCCGGTTACCGTCACCTCGAACAGCTTGGTGGCGCCCTCGCCGTCCCGGACGATGGCCCGGGCAAGCTCCATGCAGACCGCGTCCAGCCCGCGCTGGAAGCTTTCGGCCTCGGGACTGCCCTCCATAATCTCCGCGCCGCCGGACTGGCCGTTGGCCAGCAGCAGCAGGGTGTCGTTGGTGCTCGTCTCGCCGTCAACCGATATCATGTTAAACGATACGTCAGCCGCCCGGCGCAGCACCTTGTCCAGGAGACCGGGCGCGATACCGGCGTCGGTCGTCAGGAAGGCCAGCATCGTCGCCATGTTGGGGTGTATCATCCCCGCCCCTTTGGCCGCACCCCCGATGACGTAGCCCGCCGCGGTGTGCCGGACGGCGACCTCCTTGGGGCGGGTGTCGGTGGTCAGGATGGTCCGGGCCAAGTCATGGCCGCCGTCAACCGTGAGGATAATCTTTTTCAGGCCCTCGCGCACCCGCTCCATGGGCAGCCGCGGGCCGATGACCCCGGTGCTGGCTGCCAGGACATGCTCGGCGGGGATGCCCAGATCGCGGGCGACCGTCCCGGCAACCTCCTCGGCGTCGGCGAGTCCCTGCCGGCCGGTGCAGGCGTTGGCGCAGCCGCTGTTCGCCACGACGGCCGAAGCCGCACCGCCCTTGATCCTCTCCCGGGAGAGCAACACCGGGGCGGCTTTGACCAGGTTGGTGGTGAACACGCCGGCGGCCGCGCCGGGTTTCTCCGAGAACAGGACGGCCAGGTCCAGGTCATGGTTCTTCTTGATGCCGGCTGAGGCGGCGCCGGCTTTGAACCCGCGCGGCGACGTGACGCCGCCGGAAACGATCTTCTGATACTCGTTATTCATCAAGAAAAATATAGCACACCGTACCTGAGCAAACAAGGTATGGTTGAGCCTGGACGACGGCGGCCCTGACGGGCCGCGGGCTTCAGATTACCCCCCGCTCCCGCAGCGCCGTCATCTCCGCCGGGCTGATGCCGAGCAGCTCGCCGTAAACGTACTCGTTGTCCTGTCCCGGCCCCGGGGCGGGGCGCGAGTACCGGGCGGGACTCTCTGCGAGCCTGATCGGACTCCCGTCAGCGATAGCGGCCCCCGTCTGCGGGTCGGCCGCCGGGATAAGGAAACCACGCTCCCTGAGCTGCGGATCGTTAACAAGGTCGTCCGCCTTCTGGACCACCCCGGCGGGCACGCCGGCCGCTTGCAGCCGGGTCATAACCTCGCGGGCGCTATGTCGCCGTGTCCAGTCGCTAACCAGGGCGTCGAGCTCGTCGTTGTTCCTGAGGCGCGCCGCCAGGCTGGCGAACTTTTCGGTTTCCGCCCAGGCGGGACTATCCAGGACGCGCTTGAAGGCCGTCCACTGCGCCTCGTCGCACACGGCGATAGCGCACCAGTCGTCCTCGCCGCGGCAGGGATAGGCGTCGTGCGGGGCTGCCCGCGGGGAACGGTTGCCGCCGGGGCGGGGCTCGCTCCCGGTCATGGCATACTCCATCACGGCCCCGCCGAGAAGGCTGACCAGGGCTTCCGTCTCCGAGATATCGATGTACTGGCCTTCCCCGGTGCGCCGGCGGTGCTCCAGCGCGCCGAGCAGGGCCAGCACCGCGACCAGACCGGAAACGTGGTCCGCATAGGCGAAACCGGGGCCGGTGGGCGGCCGGCCGGGGAAAGATGTGAGATAGCTCAGACCAGAAAATGCCTCGACGGTGGGGCTGAAGCCGGTATAGTCGCGCCGGGGGCCGGTCTGCCCCATGGCTGAAAGGCTGACCATGATAAGCAACGGATTGACGGCGCGCAGGCTCTCGTAATCGAGCCCGAAGTTCGCCATCACCCGGGGGCTAAAGTTCTCGATGAGGATATCGCACCGGCGCACCAGCTTTTTCACCAGGTCGACGCCCGGCGCTTTACTCAGGTCGAGGGTAATGCCGCGCTTGTTCCGGTTCCACGTGCTGTAGTAGCCGCGCTCGAACCGGTCGCCCGGCGCCGCAGAACGGGGCTGGACCTTGATAACCTCCGCGCCGAAATCGCCCAGGATGCGGGTGGCGTACGGCCCGGCCAGCACCCGGGTAAAGTCAAGCACTATAATATTATGTAAAATACCCCGGCTCCGGCACATCTGGGAGTAACACGCCCACATTCTAGCACAGCCCGCGGCGGAAACTCTAAATTGACGGACAAGCGGAGTAATGTTAACTTATATCAGCGAAAGACAGGAGACGACGCATGGGACCGCTTTCCGGCATCAGGGTGCTCGACCTCTCGCGGGTAATCGCCGGACCTTACGGGTCGATGCTGCTGGCCGACCTCGGGGCCGAGGTTATCAAGGTGGAGACGCCGGAAGGCGACATCAGCCGGGTCTCCGCCGGGCCCACCCACAAGGGCGAGAACTTTTATTACCTGGCCTTTAACCGGAACAAGAAGGACATCGCCCTGGACCTGCTGACAGAGTCCGGCAAGCAGGCGATTTACGACCTGGTAAAGGTCTCGGACGTCGTCTGGAACAACTTCCGGGCGGGCTCCATGGAGCGCCTGGGTTTCAGCTACGAAAAGCTCAGCGAGATAAACCCGCGCCTCATCTACTGCTCGATAACCGGTTACGGGCCGACCGGCCCGGCGAAGGACCGGCCGGCTTACGACATCGCCGTGCTGGCCGCCTCGGGCGTCCTCAGCGTGACCGGCGAGCCGGACGGGCGGCCGGTCAGGCCGGGGGTGCCCATCGCGGATGAGGCTGCCGGCATGTTCGGCGTCATCGGCGTGCTGGCGGCGCTGGCGGAGAGGGCAGGTACCGGCAAGGGCAAGCGGGTAGACATCTCGATGATGGACGCCTGCATCTCTCTGCTCTGCTACCCGCTCACCTACTATTTTACCACGGGCATCGTGCCTAAACCGCGCAGCAACTCCGGTCACCTCATCCTGGTACCCTACGGCATCTTCAAGACCCGGCAGGGCTACGTAGCGCTGGGCGTCTGCTGGCCGCGCATTACCCGGGCTATCGGCGCGGAGTGGTTGGCTGAAGACCCCCGGTTCAAGGACTTGAAGGCGCGCCAGGAGCACCAGGACGAGCTTAACCAGCTCATCGAGCAGTACCTGGCCCAGGCCGACGCCGACGACTGGGTGGAGCTATTCAAGGTGGAAGATATCGCCGCGGCCAAGGTGGCCAGCCTGGACGAGGTGGCGGCCGACCCCCAGGTGGCGCACCAGAAGATGATTATCGAGATGGAGCACCCGCTGGGCGGGAGTATAAGGCTGGCCGGGAACCCCGTCAAGATGGCGGGGATTTCCGAAACGGAATACACCGCGCCGCCGGTGCTCAACCAGCACGAGCATGAAATACTCTCCGGCCTTCTCGGCTACTCCCGGGAGCAGATAGAGGCCCTTACAGATGAAGCCCGGCGGAACGCCGCCGATCGCCTCCAGCATATCCAGAAGGTGCTGTGAAGCGCCGGGCCAGGTTGCTGAGTGACTAGACCCGGATGTCCGGCATCAGAAGCTGTTTGAACGTTATCGCCGGGGAGGGCGCCCGCGCTGGCTCGGAGTTATTGCGCACCAGCTCCTGCCACTGGGACCAGGTCAGGCCGGCCAGGCAGCGCGCCAGGCTGTTCATCGGCTCATCGTCGGTCAGACGGTAGAACGAAATACCATTCTCGGAATGGGTCTTCACCAGGTTGTTTTTCAGAAAATCGTACAGGGTCTTGTCAATGTCTGATTTCCGCCAGTTCAGCGCGTAGGCCAGGGCCCGCTTGCTGAGGCGGGCATAAGGGTGCCGCCCCAGGAACAGCAGGAGCTCGCGGCCGCACTCATCACGGACATGGTTAACGAGGAGCTCACGGAGCATCGCCTCGTGGCAGTTCTCGGGCATAGGAGCACCTCCGCTTTGTTAAAGGGTGGCGGGGGGTCGCCCCGCCACCCTACCGTCAAACGCTAACGGCCCATGGGACGATTGGGTATCTGGCGACGCGCACCCCCGGCCTGACGATATCTCATGAAGGAGGGAACTTCAAAGTCTTCGTCTGTTTTCAGGTTTTTCAGGACGCGAGTGATCTCTTTTTCTCGAGCAGTACCAACCATCGCTTCCTTGGTGGCAAAGCCAGTGGCGATTAGCGTTAAGCGGACCTCGCTGCCCATATTGGGGTCAAGGATAACGCCGAAAATGATGTTGGCGTCCGGGTCACATGCCTGGCGGATAACCTCCGCCGCGTGATTGACCTCAAAGAGGCTCAGATTGCTCCCGGCCATGTTGAAGAGCACGCCGGTGGCGCCGTCCATGGAGACGTCCAGCAGGGGGCTGGCCAGCGCCTGCTTGGCGGCGTCTACCGCCCGGTTCTGACCGGAGCCGCGGCCGATGGACATCCAGGCGGGACCGGCTTCCTTCATGATGGACCGGATGTCGGCGAAATCAAGGTTGACCAGGCCGGGCACGGTGATGACCTCGGCGATGGCCTGGACGCCGTGGCAGAGGATCTCGTCAGCCAGCTTGAAAGCCCCGTCAACACCCGTCTTGTTATCACAGAGGTCGAGGAGATGGTCGTTCGGCACGATGATAAGCGTGTCAACCTTGGAAATCAGGTCGGTGATGCCCTCCTCCGCGGTGCGCGTCCGGTGCGCCCCTTCGAAGGTAAAGGGCTTGGTGACCACGGCGATGGTCAGCGCGCCGCTTTTCTTGACGGCATCCGCCACAACCGAGATAGAACCGGTGCCGGTGCCGCCGCCCATGCCGGCGGTGAGGAAGCACATATCAGCGCCGAGCACCTGCTGCCGTATCTCGTCGATGCTCTCCTGGGCGGCGTTCCTGCCGACCTTGTGGTCGCCGCCGGCGCCGAGGCCGCGGGTACACTTCTCACCGATCTGGATGCGCACGGCGGCCTCGGTGATGGCCAGGTGCTGGGCGTCGGTATTCATCGCGATGAACTCGACGCCGCGGATCTGCTCCCGGACCATCCGGGTGACGGCGTTACAACCAGCCCCGCCCATGCCGATTACTTTAATCTTGGCCGGGCTCGGGACGTAACTAGTTTTAGCCATGTTATTTTTCCTCCTTTTCCTGAGTTATGAAGCCTGTTCCGGCTTCCTGGTACCAAAAAGGCCAAGAAAACGCGAGACGAACCCGGAAAGAGCGCCGTTTTTATTCGCTTTCCAGTTCTTGGAGCCCTGATTGGCGAACTTCCACATCAAAAGCCCCACGCTGGTGCTGTAGCACGGGTTACGAAGAACATCCGAAACGCCGTACAGGTTGGGCGGGACGCCGGTCCGCACCGGAAGCCTGGTAACTTCGCTGGCCAGCTCGGCGACGCCGGGAAGGTTAGCCCCACCGCCGGTGAGGACGATACCCGAAGGTATCAGCTTGGCGTAATCCGCGCCGGGCAGCTCCAGCATCACCAGTCTCATGAGCTCCTCGATGCGGACGCGAATGATCTCGGAAAGGTCCAGGTAAGACACGCTGTGCCCGTCCCCGGTAACCGTCCGGTCCCCCGAGCCTTCTTCCAGGGGCATCACGCTGCCGTACCTCTTCTTCATTTCCTCGGCCAGCTCAAAGGAAAGCCCGAGGCCGATGGAGATGTCCCGCGTGACCTGGTAGCCGGCAACCGGCAGGACCGAGGTGTGCATGATGCTGTTGTCCCGGAACACGGCGATATCCGTGGTGCCGCCGCCAATGTCCGCCAGCAGGACCCCGTCCAGCTTCTCTTCCGGGCTCAGGCAGGCTTCGGCGGAGGCCAGAGGTTCGAGGACGAGGTCGTCCACCTCGACGCCGACCCCGCGGATGCACTTGGTCAGGTTCTGTACCGAGGTGACCGCCGCCGTGATGATATGGGTTTCGACATCCAGGCGGAAACCGTGCATGCCAACGGGGTTTTTCACGCCTTCCTGGCCGTCAACGATGTAGTTGCGCGGGATGATGTGAAGCAGCTTGTTTTCACTGGGGACCTTGATGCTGCGGGCGACATTAAGCACGCGCTTCAGGTCGCCGGGTTTGACCAGGCGGTCGTTGCGGTTGATGGTAACAACCCCGTGGTTGTTCTGGGAAGTGATATGCCGGCCGGTAACGCCGACGTAAGCGGATTCCATGCGATAGCCGGCCGTCTCTTCCGCCTGTTTGACAGACTGGCGTATGGATTCTCTGGCTTCATTAATATTGACCACCATGCCCTTCTGCAGGCCGTGGGACGGGACAATGCCGACGCCAAGGATCCTCAGGCCGAAACCGTCAGTATCCGCCATGATAGTGCAGACCTTGGTGGTACCGACATCGATGGCGCCAATGCGTCTCCTTTTCATTAGTTATCCTCCTTCGAAGTTAGAACCCTCTAGCCCTGTCGGTAGTGCACGTTCCACTTGAGGCAAAGAGAATCGATGAAGTTCCTCACCTCCGGATTGGCCGCCTGGTAGAGCTCCGCGAGAAAGCCGTGAAGCAGCTCGCCGCCGCTCATACCGGGTTGAGGCTCCGCCGGACCAGGTAAGTTGATGTAGACGATCTCCATCATCATCTTCTGGTACTCAATTGCTACTGCCATTAGTATCCCCTCCTTTCATTTTGGAAACTTGTCCGAATGGTATATTTTGCCGGAAGTCACCGTCAAGTATTGTCCCAATTTATCCGGCGTTATCCGCCGGTAATCCCGGAATAGTCCAGGGCATTATTATTCCGGAATATGTAATCTTTTCGACGATATTGATATTTTGTCCCCGATTTTATCAAGGTTTTTTATATTTTGTCCGGTTGAATTTCCATAAACCTTGGTTTACAATAGGACAAACCGGCAGGAGGTGGCAGAAAAGCAGTGATAAGTTCCAAAATAAGCCGGCGCTTGCCGCCTTACGTCTCCTACCGCACCTTCCGGAACTTCCTGGAAGGCCTGCAGCAGCAGGGCATTCCCGCCCGGATAGACCGCAGCTACTGGGGGGAGCGGCTCTCCGGGAGCACCGGCAGCCAGCTCCTGGCGGCGCTGCGCTTCCTCAACCTGGCCGATACCGGCGGCGTCCCGTCCAGCCGGCTGAAGCAGTTGACCGCCGCCCGCGGGAGCCAGAAGACCGATATCCTGCGGCAGGCCACCAGCGAGGCTTACGCTTTTGTCTTGCAGGGTACTTTCGATCCCAATAACGCCACCTATTCCCAGTTGGAGCAGGCCTTCCGGGACAACTACCAGCTCGGCGGGGACGTTTCCCGGAAATGCATCAAATTCTTCGTCAGCCTGGCGACCGATGCCGGAATTTACCTTTCTCCCTTTGTGACAAAAAAGTCCACCGGCCGGACCGGCTCCGGGACAAAAAAGGTGAATAAAAAAATTCCGGGACGGGTCGAAAAAAATGCCAGTTCCATGCCAAGCATCCCCGAGGACGAAAACCGGGTGAGCCTGGACAAAATCCTGATAACCAAGTTCCCCGCTTTTGACCCGGCATGGTCGGAAGAAGTAAAACTGAAGTGGTTCGAGGGTTTTGACCTGCTGCTGAAGCGGTTCTTCCAGGGGGAGAAATAGCCTGGCGTAGACAGCGCGCCGGGCCGGCCTGACCTCCGCGCTCGGGGCAAAAAAAGGGGGGCCCGCCGGCCCCCCTTGCTAAATGCCTATTTGGCCGGTTTTTCCGGCTTGCTCAGCACCTCATCCACCAGGCCGTACTCCACGGCCTGGGGCGGATTGAGGTAGAAGTCCCGGTCGGTGTCATGGACTATCTTGTCCATCGGCTGGCCGGTGTGTTTCACCAGGACATGGCGGATGATGTCCTGGAGGCGCATGATCTCCCGGGCGGCGATTTCGATATCGGCCGCCTGGCCCTGGGCGCCTCCCACCGCCTGGTGCAGGTGGATGGTGGAATTGGGCAGGGCGTAGCGTTTCCCTTTGGCGCCGGCGCAGAGCAGCACCGTGCCCATGCTGGCCGCCATGCCGACGCATATCGTGGAGACGGCCGGCTTGATAAGCTGCATAGTGTCGTAGATGGCCAGGCCGGCGCTGATCACCCCGCCCGGGCAGTTAATATAGACGCTGATGTCCTTCTCCGGGTCTTCCCGGTCCAGGTAGAGCAGCTGGGCGATGATGACATTGGCCACCTGGTCGTTGATGGGCATGCCCAGCATGACGATGCGCTCCCGGAGCAGCAGGGAGTAGATGTCAAAGGCGCGCTCGCCGCGGGCGCTGGTCTCGATGACCATGGGAATGACGTTTTCGGGGCGGAAATTACCCGAGCTGATGGGGCTGTTCATTTGGCTTCACCTCCTGTCTGGTTTTCTTCTGGTTTGGCTTCACCGGCGGTTGCCGATTCGACAAGGTGTTTGATGGTCTTCTGGGTGAGGAGATAACGCCTGACGGAGGCGCGCGCCCGGGCCTCGCCTAAAAGGCGCGCCATCTCGTCTTGCTTTGAAGCGCCGGCGACCAGGCGCGATACTTCTTCATCGATCTCCGCCTCGCTGACTTCGAGCTTCTTGTCGCCGGCGACCTGTCCCAGGACGAGCGCGCGCACGAGCCGCTTCACCGCCGCGGGCCGGAGGTCGTCACGGATCTCCTCGGGCTCCTTTTTCAGGTTCTTGAGGTACTGCTCGATATCGACACCCGCCATCTGCAGACGCCGGGTCTGCTCCGTCAGCAGGTCGTCGAGCTCGGCTTCGACCAGGACGGGCGGGTACTCGACCTTCGACCGGCTGACGACCTCGTCGATGAGCTTCTCTTCGAACTCGGCGCGGGCTTTCTCCCGGGCCGCTTCGGTCAGCCTGACAGTGACCCTCTCCTTCAGCTCGGCCAGTGTCTTCAGCTCGGGGCTGACCTGCAGGGCCAGGTTATCGTCCAGTTCAGGCAGTTTTTCCTCCTTTATCTCGTTCACCTTTACCTTGAAGGAGGCTTCCTTGCCGGCCAGCTCTTCCCGGGCGTCCGCCGGAAAGGTCAGCTTGAACTCCTTCTCCTCGCCGCGGCCCGTGCCGGTAACCTGCTCGGCGAACCCGCTCACCGGAACGGCGGAGCCGCTGACCACCTGGTACTGGGCCCCCTTCCGGCTGATGAACGGCTGGCCGTCAACGGTGCTTTCGATATCCACCACTACCAGGTCGCCGGCCTGCACCGGTCGCTCCACCGGCTCCCAGGTGGCGTACTGGCGTCTTATAGTTTCCAGCGTCTCATTTATCTGCTCCCCGGTCACCTGGACCGGCTCCGGGGCCATTTTTATACCTGCGATGTCGCCGAGCTCGGTTGACGGCGCCAGGGGAACCGTGGCCTTAAAGACCACCGGCTCTGTCTGGGTGACCTCGATGTCCGGCTGGGCGGCGGGCTTGATACCCTGCTCCTTGATGGCGTCCTCGTAGGCCGCCGGCACCAGGTGATGGAGCGCATCATCCAGAATGGTCTCCTTGCCAAGGTAGCGTTCCAGCACCGCCTGGGGCGCTTTGCCCTTGCGGAAACCGGGCACGTTGGCGCGGCCCGCCAGGCGGCGGTAAGACGCCTTCATCTCTTCCTCGAGTTCGGCCGGCTCCATCTCGATCGTCAGGTATGCCTGGTGGTTCTCGGTCTTTTCCCTGGTTACTTTCACTGCTCCTCCATGTTGCGGGACTCCGCCAGGAATCTCTCCTGGTAGTATTGTAAAAAGCCCTCGACGCTCAACCTGATGCCGATATCGCTCAGGCTCTCGTACAGTAACGGCCTGTCTTTTACCGGCTCAAGCTCGGCGCGCCTCAGGGCGGTCATCTCGGCCGCCGCCCGGTCGAAACCGCCATCTTTTACGGCCTTCCTTACTATTGTATCCCATTCCCGTATCTCCCGGGTAACGGCATCCAGCAAATACCCGGTCCGGGTGCTGGCCCCGTAATGGGCGAAGCAGAGCCTCGACGGCTCGAGGCCCCGGATCTTTTCGATAGTAGCCAGCGTCTCCTCCAGGTCAAAATTCGGTCCCGGCGTCGCCGGGATGACCAGGTCGGCGTCAGCGACATAGACGCCGGCGGCGTCCCCGGTAAAGACGCTGTTGTCCCGGGTCTCCCGGATGCATATCTGGTGCGGGGCGTGCCCCGGTGCGTAAATGATCTCCAGCGACTGCCCGTCGCCGAGCTTCAGGACCTCACCGCCGGCGACGGGTATCATCCGGTCTTCCGGCAGGGGCGCCACTTCGCCGTAGCGCTCCAGTCCCTCCCCGCGGGCCTGCGTCATGCTCCGGATAAGCTTCTCCGGGCGGGCCAGGTGCCGGGCGCCGGCCTGGTGCACAACCACCCGCGCGCCGGGCGCTTGCCGGGC
>JACPQH010000004.1 GCA_016190585.1 Chloroflexota bacterium
ACCTGGGCTTTTTTACCGGCCCGCTCACCGGCACCGTAGCGCCTTTCGCCAACCGCTACACGGTGGCCGGCAAGTCGCCGCTGACGATGACCTGGGGCGACGCCAACTCCGGGGGCGAGTTCGGGCCCTACCTGAAATTCGCCGGTTATGATGCCCTGCTGTTCCACGGGGCGGCGGCAGGGCCCGTTTTCCTGCTCGTTGATAGCGGCGCGGCCTCGCTCAGGGATGCTTCTCATCTGTGGGGCAAAGACACGTACGAGACCGAGCAGGTGCTGCGCGCCGAGTACGGCCAGCAGTCGCGGGTAGCCTGCATCGGTCCCGCCGCCGAGAAGCTGTCCCTCATCTCGTGCGTGATAAATGATCACGGCCGGGCGGCGGCCCGCTCCGGTCTCGGGGCGGTCATGGGTTCCAAGCGACTCAAGGCAATCGTGGTTCGCGGTGCGCCCGGCCTTGCCGTGGCTGACCCGGAACGGGCTATCGAGCTTACCCGTAGGTATATCGCCACGCTGGCTCCCGCCGCCGAGCTTTTCCGCGAATACGGTACCTGCGGCAGCACGACCCATTCCATAAAGACAGGCGACGCCCCGGTGAAGAACTGGGGAGGCACCGCCCGGGATTTCCCGGATGGTGCCGCTCTCGGCGGCCCGGCGGTCATCTACGGGGAAGCCCGGAAGTATGGCTGCTGGCGCTGTCCGGTCCGGTGTGGGGGCCTGATGAAGGCGAGTAGTGGCATTTATGATTGGGAAGCCGGTATCCAGAAACCGGAGTACCAGACCCTGGCGGCCTTCGGTCCCATGTGCTTGAATAGCGACCTGGTGTCCGTCATCAAGTGCCATGACATCTGCAACCGCTACGGACTGGACACCATCTCGGCCGGAGCGACGGTTGCTTTCGCTATCGAATGTTACGAGAACGGCATCATCAACCGGCAGGAAACCGAAGGGCTTGAGCTGAACTGGGGCAACCACCGGGCGATTGTCGCCCTGACCCAGCAAATAGCCCGCCGCCACGGTTTCGGGGAGGTGCTGGCCGACGGGGTCAAGCAAGCCGCCGGGCGCATCGGCCGCGGTTCGGAAAAGTTCGCCATTCATATTCAGGGGCAGGAAGTGCCCATGCACGATCCTAAAAGGTGGCCGGACTATGGCGCCCTCTACCGGACGGACGCCACGCCGGGACGGCATACGCAGGGACATGAGGGATGGGTGGCTCCAGGGCTCCCCGTGCCCCCTTTTGACCGTAGCGCCTGCTCCGGACGCAGCGCGGCGCAGATGATCGCCAGGTTTATGATGCATAGCATCAACGCCGCCGGCGTGTGCATGTTCGGCTATAATTTTATGAATGCCCGGGCGCTACCGGAACTGCTCGGCGCGGTGACGGGACGGGAGTATGACTTGAAAGCGCTGTTAAACGCCGGCGAGCGAATCGCCCATATCCGCCAGCTATTTAACGCCCGGGAGGGGACGAACACTATAGACTCGGTTGTGCCCGGGAGGGTTACCGGCGAGACAGCTATCGCAACAATGGCTGCCGAGTTTTACCAGGCGATGGGGTGGGATTTGAAGACAGGCTACCCCGCGCCCGAACGGCTCAGGGAGCTGGACCTGGCGGGATTTAGCGCAGGCGCCTCTACCTCAGCGCCTTGAAAATTACATCTTCTTCGTTGTATTTCGGCGGTACATTTTGTTCCGGCGTCCTGGGATTAACCCGCCGGAAAAAGTTCTGTAACACCTTATCGTCCCTTGGCGCGGCGCTTTGCCCGGAGCCAGCGCTCGGTCGAAGGTTCTGAATCCGGCGTCTGTCCGCTGTCCCGGGCCGGTCCTTTTCCGGGGACGACCGGTTCATGTTCCGCATTTCCGGGAGACGACCGAATATCCGGCGCAGCTTCGCGTGACGGGCCCCGCGCCGCGTCACCGATATGAACCCTGACCCGGCCCTCCCGGCGGCGGCGGATACTCCCCAGTACCGGCGAGGGGGTCCCCACCTGCCGGCGGCCCCGGTGTAACACTGTCTCCCTGGCCGTCATAAACCAGCCGAGCACTTCGGCTGAGCGCACGTTCAGGCGGCGGATGGCGATATCCAGGGGCAGTAACAGGGTCGCTGTCATCAATAACCACCAGGCCAGGGGCAGGTTCCCGTGTGCCGGCGGGAGCCCGGGATCAAAAGATTCTTCAGGGCTTGCCAGCACTCTTCCCCCGGTGATGGCCGCCAGGCGCTCTAGCAACCTTTGGTCCGCCTCCATGCTTCGGAACTCCGGGGAGTATGGCACGACCAGCCCGCCGGTGGTCGAGCGGCGCCCCCCTTCCGGTGTTTCTTCGGTCACCTGGGCCAGGTAAGAGCCCTGCTCAACCGCCGGGAACCCTGCTTCCCACCTGCCGGGCGAGGCGGCCTTAAGCGGGATTTCGGTAACGTCCAGCTCCGGCCCCACGATGCGCATGGAAAGGCTCCCGCCCTCCGCTACCTCTCCCTCTACCTGAACCGTGGCTTCACCGGCTGTTACCTCGCTCTTCACCTGGAAGGGCGCTGCCTCCGGCGGCAGGGTCCAGTCCACCAGTGCCGACCAGAAGGCGGGAACGCGCTCCCAGGCCGCCAGAGCGGCCGTCCAACGGCCCTCGCTGTCGCTGGTCCAGACTATGCTCCTGCCCAGGCCGTACTGCCACTGGGCGAGGAGGGGGTCTCCCCTGGGGGAGACCAGCACGACCCGGGCGATGTTCCTCGGCTGTGTCATCACGTACCCCCCGAGCGTGGGAAACTCGCCTCCGGTACCGCGCAGCACCGGGCTGCTCCCGGCCACCAGCGGCATGGTCGGTTCCTCCACGATAGCGCTGCGGGCGGCAAGGCGGGTTTCCTTGACCAGTATCTGGGGAATATCACGGGCGCGGTCGGTGAAATAAAAACGGCCGCCTCCCCGGTCCGCCAGCCACTGGAGGAGACTGGCATCGGCATCGAGACCTACGGCTATAGTCGAAAGGGTTATCTCCTGCGCCTGCATCGTCGCCAGCAGGCTTGAGTAATCGCTCTGCTGGGAGTTGCCGTCGGTAAGCAGGACGATGTGTTTGCGCGGCACAGCGGCGCTCGCCAGACCCTGGCTGGCGGTCACCAGGGCAGGATAGATGTCGGTGCCGCCGTCGGCCACCAGCGTGCCGATGGACCTCTGCATCTCCTTGAGATGCGGCTCGTCTCCGATTTCCCCCAGCGGGACCAGCCACCAGTTGCCGGCGTCGAAGGCCACCACGCCGGCCAGGTCGTACATTTCCAGTTCCTCGAGGCTGAGACGGGCTGCCTCCTTGGCCATTTCCACCTTGGCGATGCCGTCCGAGCCGGCGCCGGACATGCTTCCCGACTTATCAATAACCAGCACCAGCGCCGCCTTACCCTTCTCCTGGCGCTCCGGCACCTCCGAGGTGACGGGCAGCACCTCCTCCAGCGGCGTGTTCCGATAGTCGCCCATGGTCAAGCTGTGACTCCCGCCGACGACCAGCAGCCCCCTGCCCAGGTCACGCACCGCCGCCCGCACCATCTCCATTTTCCTCTGGCCGAGCGAGGCGGCGGGCACATCCACCAGGACGATCCCGGAATACTGTCCCAGTTCCTCCAGGGCTTCGGGGAAAAGGGCGGCGGCCCGCACCTGGACGTTAAGCCCGGTGGCGCGGAGGGCTTCGGCGACATTCTTGCCGGCACCCTGCCGGTCCTCCACCACCAGGACTGTCGGAGGACCGTGGATATTGACAAAGGCGTCAGCCCGGTTGTTCTGGTACCGGGTATCGGACTCGCTGTCAATAGTTACCCGTACGGTATGAAATCCGGCTTGCTCCATTCCCACATCAAAGGCAAACCGCTTTTGCCCGGCTTCCAGAGCGACCTCCCGGCTGGCGACCATTGCGCCGTCCACGTACAGGCGCAGCACGGCGTCCGCCGCCTGCGTGCTGCGCACCTCAACCTCCACAGACACCTTCTCTCCAATGCGGGCAGAAGAGGGGACCTTTACCGAGGCTGCCAGCACTTCCGGGCCGGCCGGCCCTTCCAGGGGCACCACGTCCACCTGCACCCCCTGGGCGCGCAGGAACCTTGCCTGCTCGACGGCATCTCCCAGGTTTTGCCGCCCGTCGGAGAGGAGGACTATCCGTTTGCGGGCGTCCTGGGGAAGCAACGCCCGCGCCAGGCGCAGCCCATCGGCCAGGCCAGTATGGTCAGGATCGACCACCGACTGGAAATTCTGAAATCCTTCTTTCTGCGATACGGGCCATTCCACCAGCGAGCCGCGCCCCACGGCTACGATGCCCACCAGGTCGTCCGGCCCCCGTTCCAGCATCGCCTGGCGAACGAATTCCTCGATCTGCGCCCGCTGCCTGTCCATGCTGGCCGAGAGGTCGGCCACGAAGACAACCGCCTGCCTGTCCACCGTGTACCGGACGGATGGCGCCGCCGCCGCCGCCACAAGTATCATAATAAGCGCCCACCGGAACGCCGTGATGACGCGACTTCGCCGGTTTTCCCGACCCCGCAGGCTGTGCCGCCGGTGGAAGAGCACCCAGCCCAGGGCCGGGGCCAACAGCAGGAGAAGCCAAGGGTTCGCGAAGCTAATACCCACGGCTGTAGACCCACCATTCCAGGCCGAGTACCGCCAGCGCGGCCAGCGCCAGCCAGGGGCTTATCTCCCAGGGGACATGGCGGTCTCCCGGCGTTTCCGCGGGACCGGTCGCCACGGAAGGGAGCGCTGATGGGGACAGAGCCGATTCCTCCGGCCGGAAGAGGTTGGCGACGAAGTAATTCACGTGTTCCTTTCCATCAAGCTCCTGGACGACCCGGTAGACTCCCAACTGGTCTGCCGGCAAGGGGTCAGGCGGGAAAGGGGGCGCAACCTGCACGCGCTGTCCTCCGGGTGTCTCCACCCACGCCCTGCCCGCTTGCGGGGACACGGGCGCATTCACCACCTCACCGGAGCGGACGTTAAGCCCGCTTCCCAGTCCGGGCAGCAGCCAGCTAACCAGGTGTTGCACCAGTATGGGAAAGGTCGGCTGTAGCGGCAGGTCGGAGTCATGCAGGTCGAAGGCAAAGACGGCCATCCGGCGTTGCGGCTCGTCCCAGACGGCAGCCAAGTATCCCTCATCAGACTCCAGCAGCGACTGCGCTTCCGGCGGCAGCCGCAGTGTCAGGGCTTCACGGATATGCAATTCAGATAAATCCACGTACTCCAGGAGCCCGGACTCTCCCGGGCGCAGCCCTCTTACCGGCGCCGGCACCTGGGAAACCCAGGAAACGCCGCCGGCAGGAGGGGCCAGGATAAACACCGCGCCACGGGGCAATTCCCTGGGTAAAAAGCCATCGAAGACCCACAGGTCGTAGTCCCCCTGTCCGGAGAAGCTTTCGGGACGAGCCAGGGTCAGTTCCAAACCGGGCTGCAGTGACAGCGCCTTCTCTAAAAACCGGTTACCCCCGGTTACCAGCAGCGCCCGGGCCGCGTCCCCGGAGCCGCCGGCAGCCCAAGCCCGGTCATCCAGGGGAAAGATATCGCCGGGCACGAGGCGCACCTCGAAAAGCGCCGCCCCGGGTAAGGCTGACCACCGCACGACACTGTCCCCACCCGGCGGGACTTCTATGTCCCGCATATCATAGAGCTTGCCGTCAGCGTAAAGCTGGACGGAAACCGCACCGGCCGCCGGCCCGTAGTTGCTGACCCGGGCCAGGCCGTCGAGGCCGGCCGCGGCGCGGCGCGTGGAGAAGGCATCCACCGCCAGGTTGCCGGTGGGAGTGCCGATAGACTCATGGCGCAGCACAAAGGGCATGGCACCCGGAGGCCGGATACTGGTGACATTCCCGTCACTCAGGACAACGACCTCCGACCGACCCCCTTCCCGGACCAACGAGGCCGCCAGGGAAAGGGCCGCTTCCAGGTTGGCGCCGCCTGTCCCGGGACGGGCTTGGGTCACTGCCTCACGCAGCCGCCCCCGGTCAGAGCTCTGGGCGACAAGGACCGCAGGCGTTTCGCCCATTAAAATAATGGAAGCAAGATGTCCCGCCGGAAGCCTGTCTATCCATTCCAATGCCTTCTGCTGGGCGGCGCCGAAGCGCGTGGGGGCGACGTCGGCGGCCTGCATGCTGGCCGATGTATCCAGGACCAGGAGCAGGTCGCCCTGTACCCGGCTGTCCCGCAACCAGACCGGACGCGCCAGGGCGAAAACCAGCGCGGCCAGAATCAGCAACTGAAGCAGCAACAGCAGGTTGGGGCGCAGCTTTTGCCAGGGGGCGTTGGCCTCCAAGTCGCGGGTCACCTGTCGCCACAGGAACGTGCTGGAGACGCGGCGCTCCCGCCGGCGCAGCCGCAGCAGGTACAGGGCAATGACAGGGGCCGCCAGAAGCCCGAATAGCAGCGCCAGCGGCGAAAGAAGACTCAACGCCAGCCCTCTATACCGTAACCTGCGCCCGCCTGAGGAGACGCAGGACGGCGTCCTCTACAGAGACATCGCCGGAAAACTGCAGGAACGTGATGCCGTGCCCGTGGCAGAAGGCGGCCGCCTCCCGCAGGTAAGAGTGCAGGCGGTCCCGGTACACGCTAACGGCCCGCGGCGTCAGCGTCACCTCCAGTGGCCTTCCGTCCTCGTCGTCCACCAGTTGCCAGTCCCCGGCGAGGCCGGGTTCCATCTCATCAGGGGCCAATATTTGCAGCAATACCACCTCCTGGCGCAGGGATAGGAGGGTGCGCAGCCCGGCGCGCCAGTCGCTGTCGGTTAACAGGTCGGTCAGGACAACCGCCAAGCCGGGGCGAGGGCGCAGCCGCCGTAATGACGCGAGCGCTGTTCCCAGGTCGGTGCTGCCCTGGCATGAGAGGGCTTCGAGGAACTCCCATACCCGCTGCACCTGGGCCCGGCTGCCCACGGGGGCCAGGTAAGAGGCCAGGTCTTCGCCCAGCGCTCCCGCGCCGACCCGGTCGTCGCGCGCCAGGCCGATGTAGGCCAGGGCGCCGGCGATCTGCCGGGCGAGGCGTATCTTGGGCGGCTGGCCCCAGGCCATGGAACGCGAGGTATCGAGCAGCAGCGTGACGTTCAGGTTTTCCTCCGCCCGGTAGAGGCGCAGGAACAGCCGCTCCAAGCGGGCGTAGGCATTCCAGTCTATCCGGCGGTAGTCGTCTCCCGGCGTGTAGCTGCGGAAATCGGAGAACTCCACCGACGCGCCCAGGCGCGGGGCACGGCGCGGTCCCGCGCTGGAGCCAGGCAGGCTCTGCCTGGTAGCCAGGGACAGGGCTTCCAGCTTGCGGAGGAATTCGGGTGCAAACAGGCCTGTTTTCCCTTCCATGCGCATATTAATGGTGTCTTATCTACGTTTTTACTGGCACTGCCTCGAGGACATGACCAATGACCTTGTCCGCGGTTATCCCCTCAGCTTGCGCCTCAAAGTTCAGGATAAGCCGGTGGCGCAAGGCCGGGTATGCCACTGCCTGGAGGTCGTCAACCGACAGGTTGTAGCGTCCCTCCAGCAGGGCCCTTACCTGGCCGCCGATGACCAACGTCTGAAGTCCCCTCGGGCTGGCCCCGTACCGGACGTATTTCCTGACCAAAGGCGGCGCATCTTCCCGCTCGGGATGTGTTGCCAGGACCAGGGAGACCGCGTAATCGTGGACGTGGGATGCGACCGGCACCTCGCGGGCCAACCGTATCATCTTCTCCAGCACCAGCCCGTCAGCCACGGCGCCGGCACGGGCGGGTTCGTAGCTAATGGTGCGCCTCAGAATCTCTCCCAGGTTTGCCCGGTCGGGAAACGGCACCAGCACCTTGAAAAAGAAGCGGTCCAGTTGCGCCTCGGGCAAGGGGTACGTGCCTTCCATTTCCAGGGGGTTCTGGGTAGCCAGCACGAAGAAAGGCCGGGGCAGCGAGCGGGTGGCGTCGCCGACGCTGACCGTGCGCTCCTGCATGGCTTCAAGCAGCGCCGACTGGGTCTTGGGTGTGGCCCGGTTAATCTCGTCGGCCAGCACCAGGTTGGCGAAGATGGGGCCCTGCTGGAAGCGAAGGTTGCGCCGTCCCTGCTCGTCTTCCATGACGACATTGGTGCCGACGATGTCGGCGGGCATCAGGTCCGGGGTGAACTGGATGTGGGAAAAGATAAGCTTCAGCGCCTCGCCCAGGGTCCGCACCAGCAAGGTCTTGCCCAGTCCGGGCACCCCCTCCAGCAGGACATGGCCCCCGGACAGCAGGGCTATCATGGTATCCCGCAGCACCTGCGGCTGTCCCACCACGATCCGGCCCAGTTCCTCTTCGATACGGCGTGCCGTCGCGATAAAGCCGGCCACATCCTGCTCTGAAATTATCGTTTCTTTGCCTGTCTCACCCATGTTCGAATCATTCCTCCAGTTCCGCGAAATAGCGCCGCACCAGTTCCTGGTACCCGGCGGGGAGAGGGTTCCGCTCGATGTGCTCCCGCGCCTGCTCGGCGTATTCCTTTACAACTTCCGTGTACGGCCGCAGGATGCCGGGGGCCGCGCCGGTACCCGAGCCGGTGTTTGTTTCCACGGGCACGTCGGGGCCGGTACCGGGAACGAAAACCGTTTCGCCGTTCGTAGGCAGCCTTCCCGTCTCGTTGCCCTGTCCCTGGCCCGGCTGGTCTCCGGCGCCGCTGCCGCCCATGCCGCCCCCGGAGCCGGTACCGCTGCCGCTGCCGGTCCCACTGCCCGTTCCCTGTCCGGACCCGCTGCCGGTCCCTTCGCCGGAGCCGCCGTTCCCCGCGCCACCCTGCCCCTGGCCGTCACCGGAACGCGGTGGTGCCTGTACCAGCGCCACGTCGCTTATGGCCGAGCGGGCATTCCTGAGGCTGGCCATAGCCTGATTTTTAGCGCTCTCCGAAGCCGCCCCACTTTGCAGCACGGCAAGTGCCTCTTGGAGTTTGTCCAACGTCTGACCGTCCTGCCCGGCCTCCCCGGAGGCGACCGAGCGCGCCGCGCTCCGCAGCGCCCCGGCAACGGCTGCGTCCCGGGCGGCGGCGGCATTGGCCGCCTGCTGAAGTACGGAGGCCAGCTCCTGAAGCTCCTCCGGGCTCATCTCGTTAACTCGTTCGGCGAGGGCGTTCATCGCCTCGCGCAATGCCGCCGCGTCTCCCGGATCCAGAGCTTGCCCCAGGCTTTCCGCGGAGGAGCCGGACAGGGCGGCGCTGATTTCCTGCAAAGCCTCTCCCTGTGCCGCTTTTTGTTCGGTCAGGCCGGTCTCTTGCTCCGCCTTCGACAGGGCTTTAAGGGCTTCAGGGATATCCTGGGCGCTGTTGAGCGCCTCTTCCAGCTTTTCCAGGGCTGCCTCCAGGTCGGCCCGTTCCTCGACGCTGAGCGGCGATTCAGGCTTCGTGAGCTCCTTCCGGGCTTTATTAACTTCCTCCGCCGCCAGGGCAAGTTTCTCCTGGAGCTCTTGTCGCTCCCGGATGACTTCATCCATCGGATTGGGCAGCGCCACGAGTAAACCTGCCAGCACCAGGCCCGCCAGCAAGGGAACATATGCCCTCCGCCCCGGCCACAGGCGTACAGCCTCTGCCGGCCGCCGCCCCCTCAAGGACGCCAGGGCATTTTCACGCTGGAGACAGGCAATGGTCATATCCGCCTGGCGCAGTTCCCAGGCGGTGGCCAGGCGGTCCGACAGCCCCGCAAGCTGGTCGGCGCGCCGGGCTGTGTTCATCATTGAAGGCCTGCTGGCAAGCCCGTACGCCAGCCCGGCCGTCAGGCCGGCCGCCATAAGCAAAGCCGCCCAGGCCATGGCTCCGGGCCAGGGCACAAACCGCGCCGTCAGCAACAGGACGGCGGCGATGCCCGTGCCTCCCGCCAGCCCGCGCAGTCCCCCGGTCACGCCTCGCTGAAAAGCGAGCCGCCGCCGCCACGGCCTTAGAGCCAGCGACAGCTCGCGGGCGGCATCCGCGCTGTTCACGTTTGCGCCTCGGCCGGGGCAACCGCCTGCCGGCGGCGAAACAAGCGCGATTGGCCCGGGCGCAGCAACCTTGTGGCCAGGAAAAGGAACACCGCCACCAGGACGGCATCGGCTATGAGGTTCGCCTGCCACAGCGCCAGCCCGCTGCCTGGAGGGCCGCCCAGGGACAGCACGGCAGAAGGGAAGATACCCGTCAAAGTCGTCCCCAGTGCCGCCATCGGGTTAAGCACCAGCGGTAACAGCATCGCGGTGTCGTTGGCGGAACGTACCGCCGTTCCGATGAAAACACTCGCGATAGCCGTGCCGATAAGCAGCAAAAAGGTCACCGTATAGGCCAGCACGGTAGCGACCTGGCCGCGTCGCACCAGGACGGAGAGAAATACCCCGATGGTCCCCAGCATGAGCGCCGAGGCCAGGGAAATAACGAAGGACAGCCCTACCTGCCGGGGCGAGACGCCGCCGAACAGGAAGGCGAGGCTGAAGATGGGCAACGCCGCCATGAGCAGTATAAAGACGTAAGATAGCGAAGACAGTATTTTACCGAGTACGATCCCCAGGGATGATACCTGCGTGCCCAGCAGCAGGTCAAGCGTCTGCTTGTCCCGCTCGCCGGCGATAGCCGAACCGGTCAGGCCGGGGACGATGAACACCACCAGGAATAGCTGCAAAAGCGAGAGGACGGCAAATACCTGTGTCCCCATGGCGGTAACCGACGACATGCTATAGCCGTATTGTAGCTGTCCCTGCTGGATATAGAGCATCAGGGCGCCAATACCGGCGAGAAGCAACAGGTAAACCGTAATGACAATGGCAGCCCGGCGACCCCGCATCCGGGTACGCAGCTCTTTGGTAAGTACCGCCGTGTTACGTAAAAGTGCTTGTTTCATGGCTGGCTCTCCTCCTCGGTCAGCGCCATGAACAGTTCCTCCAGGCCTCCTACGGTGTTGAAGCTGACCACGCGGATACCTCCTTCCTGAAGGTTCTTGAGAACGTCCGCCTGTTCCTCGTTCCCGCCGGAGAAAGCGGCGCGCACCAGGCCTTCTTCGGGCAGCGTTTCCACGTTGCGCACGCCGGGCTGGCCGGCCAGCAATCGCCCGGCGGCCTCCGCCCCGTCCAGGACGCGCACCTCCAGCACGCGGGTCGCTCCCAGCCGGGTCATGATGCTTTCCACCGAGCCCGAAGCCACCATGCGGCCGCGGTGGATAATGCCCACTTCAGTGGAAAGATCAGCCAGCTCGGGCAGGATGTGAGAGCTGACCAGCACCGTTTTGTTCATGCGGGAAATCTCCTTGAGCACCTCCCGCATCTCTACCCGCGCCCGGGGGTCCAGCCCCGATGCCGGCTCGTCCAGCAATAGCACCTCCGGGTCGTGCACCAGGCACCGCGCCAGTCCCAGCCGCTGCTTCATGCCTCGCGAGAGTGTCTCCACGAAATCGTCGCGCTTGTTACCCAGGTCCACCAGCTCCAGCAGGTCGTCGGTAAGCTTGCGCCATTGTGTTCCCGGTACCCCGTGTGCCTGGGCATAGAACTCTAAATACTCCCTGACCGTCAGGTCGTCGTATACCCCGAAGAAGTCGGGCATATACCCGAAGCGCCTTCGGGCCCTCTCGGGTTTGCGGATAACGTCCTCGCCCGCCACCCATGCCCCGCCCTGCGTGGGCAGGAGGAGCGCGGCCAGGATGCGCAGCGTGGTGGTCTTGCCGGCGCCGTTGGGCCCCAGGAAGCCGTAGATGCTCCCCCTGGGAATCGAAAAGCTTACCCCGTCCAGGGCGGTGAACCGCTTGTACTGCTTGACGAGAGAGTCCACGACGATAGCGTTCTCCTTACTCACCGGCCACCCCCCGCGCCACCAGCGAAGGCGTGCCTATCTGCACCGTGGAGCCACCTTCCACCACCAGCTTCACGCGGACAGCCCCCGAACCGGAAATATACCCGGGCAGCGCTGCCGGCGGCAGCTCGCTTTCCAGCGCCTCATTGAAGATGATGCCGCGATAGTACGGCGGTGTGATGACGGTTACCGCGCCCGGCCCGGTGACGACCCCGGGGGGTGGCGGCACCGGGACAGGAACAATTTGCGTTTTAACCGGCGGTGAACCAGGCTGGGACTGCAGGCTGACCGTTGTTACATCAAGCGGGTCCCAGGTGCCGTTCCCCCAGTGGTAAGCGAGCAGCCGGATATCCCTTATTCTGGAAGACCCCCCTAAAAATGGGACCTGGACGGCCGCCCGGTCGAGGACGTCCGTCCCCGGCGGCAAATCAAACTGGTAAGTAACATCCTCGCCGCTAAGGACAAACAGCCCGGGACCCTCTTCGATTACCGCGGCATCAACATTCACGATTTGACCGGTCAGCAGTCCCGCGGGCAGGGAGAAAGCCCCCCGGACTTCAGGCATCACCGGCTCGATGAATACTATCATGGAAGGGCCTAAAGGCCTTGCCTCGTTGACGGCGATTTCCAGAGGACTGTCATCGCTCCAGCCCACCAGCAGGGCGGATACGCCGGACGGCAGGTCAGCGTTGCGGCTGTCCAGGGCCGCCGAAAGCACCTGGAGGCGCTGCTGCCACAGCCTCCGCTCCGCCGGATCGGCGGGAGGCGGGTTTCCGCCGTAGAACATCTGCGCGTCGATATAGAACGTGCCCGCGGGGGCAGCCGCCAGAGGCACGTCTACAGTCGCGGCCGCACCCGGCTCCAGCGCGCCCAGGTTCTCCAGGACGCCCCCGGCGACCAGCCAGGTATCTTTCAGGGCGATAGCTCCCCGGTTGGTTACCGTCCCTTTCAGGTGGTCCCCCTCGATATACAGGCCAGGCGACAGGCCGCTCTCGACTCGCTGCATGCCGTCCGTCCACAGGCTACGCATCGTCCACATGCCCATCCTCAGCAGCTCGGCCTCGCTGCCGCTCTCGCGGTGGCGTATCACGGAGCTGACGTCGCCGCCCGTAGCGGGGCCCGAGGCGCCGGTGTTCCACGAGCCAGCCAGCAGCCTGCCGGGTAAATCAACCCGGTAGCTGGCCTCGCTCGGGGCAAACACCCCCACCATTTGCCGGACCCGAGCCCAGCCGGTGCCAGGCGCCGTCTCCACGATAGTCGCCGCGCTCACCTGGACATCGTTGCCCTTCGTCTGGAAAGCCAGGAAGTAGGCGCCGCCGGAAAACAGCAGCACCAGCGCCGGTATGGTGGCCCAGGCGAGACCGGGTCGCCGCAGCCGGCGGAGCACGAAATAACTGACCGGCCCCACCAGGAGAACATATCCCGCAATAAGCCCGACCAGCAGGTTGATGGAAGGAAACTCCAGGGCGGTGAGATTGGATACGGCATTGGAGAGATTATAAAGCCACTGGGGCGCGTTACCGTACGGGCCTCCCCGTACGAATTGACTTCCCGACAGGGTAGACGGCGGCAGGGACTGGAATAACAGCTCCTTCCAGACCTGCGGCATGCCGTTCCAGCCGGCCAGCGGCTGAGCCGCCGGGTCGAAAGCCAGGAAGAGCACCCGGCCGTTCCCGAAGTTCCCGAGCACGGCAAGAGGCGCATCACCTGCCTGGACCAGGACGCGCCCGGAAGCGTTGCGGCTTTCCGTGATTGTCGGGGCGGACGAGGCGGCCAGAGGGGCAGACCCTATCCGCTCCAGAACGGGGACGCTTTCCAGGGGCACCGCATCTCCGGGAATAACGGGCAGGAGGCTCCCGGGCAGCCCCTTCAAATTGGACTTGCCGTTGGCGCCTCCGGTGAGCACCAGCGTACCGCCGCCGGCGACCCACCCTTCCAGGGCTTCCAGCGAGCCGGGCGAGAGGGCTTCGGCACGGGCGTCGCCCAGGGCGATAATATCGAAGGCTTCGAGGACTTCCGGACGCTCGGGAAATCCTGCGGCGGTAAGAAAAACAACTGCTACACGGCTCCCCTGTACGGGGAGCGCCAGCGTGGTAAGCAGGTTCCAGGCCGAAGCCCGCGGGCCGATGACGCCGACGAGCAGGTCTTTCTCACCGACGACGCTAACCGCCGGCTCGATGCTGGCCACCGTCTTACCCCTGGCGACCAGGTTTACCTCAAGCCGGGGAACCGCCGAGAGGTAGGGGACGTAGATAGTGACGCGCTTGTGGCTGCCGCGGGGCAGAACGACATCGGCCACGTAACGGCTCTGGTACACCGGCCCCGGCTGGCGGGCGGCGCCGGAGGGGTCGCTTACCCGGACCTCACCCTCAAAATCAGGTCCCTGGTTCTCCAGCTCCACCATCACCGGTATCCAGAAGCCGGCCCGGGCTTTGCCCTCGTAGCCGACTTCTACCCTGGTACTGATTGCCGCAGGCTCTTCGGCCAGGACAGCATGAGGCCAACCTGCTGTCGTCAGGGGCAGACCAACTGTAAGAATCAAAAAGATGACCGCAATCGCTAACCGATTTTTCACCGTCATATTCCAGCTTACTCCCCCTGTACGCTGGTTTGCCAGTTGATGTCCCGAGTTTCCGCCCCGGCGTTTCAGAAAATCCCCGGATAAAACATGGTATCGAGGCCCTTGTCGTTGCAGCGTCGGGTGGGGGTACGTGAGGAGCAAATCCAGCGTATCCGGATAACGTTAAATCAGCCCGGCGCTCCCTTCTGAGTGACTATTCCATGTATAAGATGCAGTTTACCTCACCATCCGTTATCTATATAAGACAACTATAGGCTATTATCGCCCCCTAGTAAAACGAACACAGGGGGTTATAAGTTACCTTGAACCTGTCCCGGTTTCTCATTAGCCCTGTATTTTCTCCATTTTCCGCCCACGGAGCCGGCTTCATGACTGGATTAACCGCCGAGGAGCCGCGGCAGGCAGACTGCCCCAACCTTGACATTTTCCCCCGCGCAAGTTATCCTATTGCCTATGCGTCGAAAGGAGTATTCTACAGGTTATCATGCAAGCAGGGAAAACGTGTACCATCGCCGCCAGCCGGGCCCAGGCCAACCAGGCCCAGGCCAGCCAGGAACGGGCCGGGGCCAGCCCGTTCGGTCTCATCCAGGGATTACTGACAACGCTGATCGTCGCCATACTCGCCTACCTCACCTGGTGGCTGCTTAAGGAGACCTGGCTCAAGTTCAGCGCTCTGCTCTGGGCCTTCATCTACGCTATCATCATCGCCAACGTCGTCCCCGCGCTTTCCGGGGGACGCTTCCAGGCCGGCATCGAGTTTACCTCCTCCCGGCTGTTACGCTACGCCATCGCTTCGCTGGGCCTGACCGTGAGCGCCTCGGTGTGGCTCAAGCTGGGCGGCGCCGGCATCACCGTCGTCCTGCTGAACCTGGTCATCGCCTTCGTCTTCGCCGTGCTCTTCTGCAAGTTCGTCATCAGGATGAACGACCCCCTGTCCATCCTTATCGCCGTCGGCACGGGCATCTGCGGCGCCACCGCCATCGCCGCGACCGGCCCCGCCATCAAGGCGAAGGGGGAGGAGATGGGCCTGTCCGTGGGCGTCATCACCCTCTTCGGCCTGCTGGCGATGTTCGGCTTCCCCCTGCTCTTCAACAGCGCCCTGACCGGCTGGTTCGACGGCAACCCGCTGGCCTACGGGATGTGGGCCGGGACGGGCATCCACGAGACCGCCCAGGTGATCGCCGCCGGCAGCCAGGTCGACGGCGCCCTGTCGATCGCGGTCTCCGCCAAGTTCATCCGCGTGCTGATGCTGGGCCCGATGGTGGTCATCAGCATGTTGCTCTTCCGCCGCCTGTACCGCAAGACCGGCGCCGAGCCGCTAAAGATCGCCGTGCCCTGGTTCGCCGTGCTCTTCGTCCTCTTCACCTTCGTCCACCTCGGCATCGAGTACCTGCCCGCCGGCGCCTGGTGGGCGTCCTTCAACAGCGGCTACCTTTCCCCGGCGATCACCTTCCTCCTGGCCTGGGCCTTCGTCGGGGTGGGTTTCAAGGTCAAGATCGCCTCTATCGCCGCCATCGGGCTCAAGGCTTTCCTCGGCGGCATGGCGGCGGCGCTGGTGGCCGGCGGCACCGCCCTGCTCCTGGTGAAGTTCCTCTGGATGTCGCTGTAAGGCCTGGGCTGAATTCGGCCAATCCGGGGGCGACCGAATTTGAAACCCCGGAATCTTCGCCACCTGGAAGCATTTAGCCGCCGAAAATCACCCGGGAGAACTATTGCCACGGGGCGGTCGTTATCCTAAAATAAAGTCATCAGGACAAAGAACAGGGTTGCGGCGGTGGCGGCGGCGAAATCCCCGATAATACAAGCCCACCGAGCGGTAGCAGTATTGTTTCTCCCGGTTGTGTCCCGCCGCGGGCATTGTTTCGCCTGAGTCGCGCTTCAGGCAACCTCCATGGGGAGGGCAATCTATCCTGAATTAGGGGTAAGGAGGGGCGGAATTATGGTGCTAACCGAGGCGCAAAAGATGATCCAGGGAACAGCCAGCAGTATCGCCAGGCAGGAACTGGCGCCGCGTGCCGCCAGGGTGGACCGGGAGCAATTTTTCCCGAGGGAAGGCCTGAACAAGCTGGCTGAAGCCGGTTTTCTCGGCCTCAACGTTCCCGAAGCGCTGGGTGGCGGCGGCGCCGACACCCTCTCTTTCGTTCTGGCAACCGAGGGCATCGCCGGGGGTTGCGCCTCGACAGCCCTGGTTTTCCTGACCCACAGCCTGGTCGCCCGGGCGCTGGCCGCCGCCGGCAGCGAGGAACAGAAGAAACGCCTCCTGCCCGCGATGATTGCCGGCCGCCGGCTGGGCGCGCTGGCAGCTACCGAAGCGACCTCTGGGGCTAACGCCTTTGCCATCACCACCAGGGCGGTCGCCGACGGCGATGATTTCGTGGTCAACGGCGCCAAGACCTTTATTACCGGCGCTCAGGAGGCGGAGATTTACATCGTCGTATTGCGGACCGACCAGGCCAAGGGCCCGGCGGACCTGTCCGCCCTCATCATCGAGAAAGGCGCGCCGGGCTTCTCCTTCGGCAAGAAGGAGGATTTCATGGGGCTGCGCGGCGCCTCGGACGGCGAGCTGATTTTTGAAAACTGCCGGGTACCCCGGTCCAGCCTGCTCGGCCCGGAAAACGGTTATGTGACGGTCATGCCCAGGTTCATCGGCCCGGCCCTACTGGGGATGGCCGGCATTTCGCTGGGTATCGCCCAGGCGGCGGCGGAGGCCGCCGCGGCCCACGCTAAAACGCGGGAGGTCGCCGGTCAGTCCCTCGGCCAGTTCCAGGGTGTTCAGTACCTGATAGCCGAGATGAACACCGCTCTGGCGGCGGCCCGGGCGCTGAGCTACTCGGCCGCCCTCCAGCTTGACGGACAGCAGCCGCCGTCGCCGCTGCCCCTGTACATGGCGAAACTATTCGCCACCGAGATGGCGGTCGAGGTGGCGCACAAATCACTACAGGTGCACGGCGGCACCGGGTACAGCCGCGGCCTGCCGGTGGAGCGCTACTACCGGGACGCGAGGGGCCTGACCTTGCACTTCACCCCTTCCGAGATGCTGAAAGGGCTGCTGGGCAGGATGCTGATGGGGATGCCGCCCTTTTAGGATGGCGACTATGAGCGGGATTGTAATAGGACCGGCGCGTCCTAAGCTCCCCGGCCGGGTTTGAAGCAGTGAAAAGCGCGACAGCCAAGCCCGGTACCCTGGTGGCTATCATACAATCAGCTAACCCGGTGTTTATATCCATCGCCGTGGGTCTTCCGGTTGGCGCCCTGATTTACGCTCTGAACTTCGGCCAGCTTGCCTTCCTGAACTATGTTCACGTTATGGCCGGCGCGCTGTGGACGGGGATTGACCTCTTCATGGGCTTCGTTCTTGGGCCTGTTCTGGGCGGCATGGCACCCCGGGACCGCGCGGCCGTATTCCGGCGACTGGTGCCGAAGATGACGTTCCTCATGCCCGTGCTGGCCACGGTTACCATAACCTCCGGCATCGAACTGGCCGGGCGGCTGGGCTTCGCCTCGCTGTCTGATTTGTCCGCCTCGCTCGCCAATCCCTGGATTCTGGCCTCGGTGGTTATCGTCGGCCTGCTCGCAGTTCAGGGATTCGGCCTGCTTCTGCCTAACGAGATCCGCGTCTTTCGCCAGCTTTGGTCTGATACTCCCGACATCGCCAAAATTTCACGCCTGGGCATGATGAATGCCAAACTCGGCGGCTTGCAGGGCATATTCCAGCTTGCCGTTATCTTTGTAATGGCAAATCTCAGGTTCTGACCAGGCACTGGAGAGGATAATGAGCAAGCATTCTAAAGAAGAGATACTCTCACTGATGGAAAGCATTCCCGTGGCGGCCATCGCGACCTCGGCGGGAGACAAACCGCGAATCCGCATGATGCACTACGCCGTCGCCGAGGATTTCAGCCTGTACCTGGCAACGATGAAGGGTGACCCCAAGACGGTCCAGATGACCAACTGCCCTTCGGTGTCGCTTCTCGTTCACCAGGGCGCCGGGGACATCAACGAATCGCGCGAGGTGGAGGTCACCGGTAAGGCGTTCTTTGTCCGGGATGACCGCGAAAGGGAGCGGGCGCTGAGCATGACCGCCCGGACCTCGCCCGTCGTCAAGTACCTGGTCGAGACCGGGAACGCCGGCGCGCTCGACTGCATCAAGGTGCTGCCGGATACGGTAAAGTACCGCGTCTTCGCGGAAATCGTCCAGGGACTGCCGCCTGCGGTGCTTGATTTCCCCGAGAACCGCCGCGCCGTGAGCGACTGGCACCTGGTGCGGATGAAGCTGAAGAGCTGGTTCCTGGCCGTCAGACCGTCTTTTCTTACCGCCAGCATGGTACCGGTGCTGCTCGGCGGCGCTGTAGCCTGGCTCCAGACGGGTACGCTTTACTGGGGGCTCTTCCTGCTGACGCTGCTTGCCGGTTTGCTTATCCAGGCCGGCACCAACGTTTTCAACGACTACTTCGACCACAAGAGCGGCAACGACGATATCAACCGCGAGTTCGTCCGCCCCTTCAGCGGCGGGAGCCGGGTTATCCAGATGGGGCTCCTGACCCCGGTCGAAACACTGGTAGGGGCCATCCTTTTGTGCGCCGCGAGCGCGGGCATCGGCTTCTACCTGGCCTGGCTGCGCGGCCCGGCCATCCTTGTCCTGGGGGCCGTCGGTCTGCTCAGCGGGGTCTTTTATACCGGCGGTTTTAACTGGGCCAGGCGAGGCATCGGCGAGCTCCTGGTGGGCCTGAACTTCGGCGTGCTGATGACGCTGGGCGCTTTTTACGTGCAGACAGGGGCCTTTAGCTGGCAGGCGGTCATCGTGGCGATACCCGTGTCTCTACTGATTGCCGCCGTGCTCTATATCAACGAGTTCCCGGACTACACCGCCGATAAGGCCGTAGGCAAGAACACCCTGGTGGTCAGGCTGGGCCGGCAAAAAGCCGTCGTCCTGTACGTCTGCCTTACCATGGCCGCTTACCTGTCCATCATTGCCGGCATCCTGGCGGGTTTCCTGCCGGTAATGGCCCTGCTCGGCCTGCTTACCCTGCCGCTGACCCTCCGGGCTATCCAGTACGCCGGGAAACATCACTCCAGCTCCTTCGACCTGGTGCCGGCCAACGCCCTGACGGTAACCGGGCACCTGGCCACCGGCCTCCTTCTTACGCTGGCCTTGGTGTGGGAAGTCCTCGGCGCGGCCGGGCTGGCGTATATGCTCATGATTTCCTTCGTGTTTGGCGGGCTCGTTATCTGGGTGTACCGCTATGTCGAAAGGCAGAAGGCCATCTTCTTCGGGCTGAAGCAGGCGATCGGC
Source organism: Chloroflexota bacterium (assembly GCA_016190585.1). The sequence goes on from JACPQH010000004.1 coordinate 19,596, forward strand.
AGCCAGTAGCCGCGTAACGAGCCGCGCCGAACCTGACCCGGAGCCGCACCGGCGCCATGTTCCATTGATTGCATCGCGTGCGCTCCGGAGCGCGCCGGTGGGAGAGGCTGACCCGCGAGAGGCGCTCGCGCCCGCGTACCGGAAGAACACCGGGTCCCGCAGGCGTTACCGCCGGCGCAGGCTCTCGTGGACACTCTCCCCGATTAATGCTATATTTTAAGCGCCGGTAATCGTGTCCTGAAGCGGGTTCACCAAAAAGCAATAGTACACGAACCGCGCCCGACAGGAGCAGACATTAAAACCGGAGATCAAGGCGTATACTATGGCTGGATTATCGTCGCGGCCTCTTTCGCGGTAACCCTTACCCTCGGCGAGTCCTTCTGGTCGTTCGGCGTTTTCTTCAAGCCCCTGGAAAACGAGTTCAACTGGAGCCGGAGCCTCGTCTCCTCGGGATACACCGCGTTCCTGATCGGCTACGGTATCTCCGTCATTGCCTCCGGCAGGCTGGCCGACAGGTATAAACCCCGGAACGTCCTGCTGTTATCGGCCGTCCTGGCGGGGGTGGGTATCGCTTTGTGCAGCCAGGTACAGAGTGTCGGACAGCTCCGGGTTTTTCTGTTCATCGCCGGCCTCGGGGCCGGGGCCACCTGGTCGGTGCCCGGCAGCGTGGTCCAGCGCTGGTTCAACGGAAGGAAGCGGGCGGGGCTGGCGCTGGGCATCGTCACCAGCGGGGTTGGCATCGGAGCCCTGGTATTCGCGCCGTTGATAAATTACCTCATTCTCAACTATGGCTGGAGAAACGCTTACCTCATCGTCGGCATCCTTTTTACCGCGATAATCGCCCTGGCGGCGCTCTTCATCAAGCATGCGCCGCCGGACGCCGCGCCCGGCCGCGGGCAGAAACCGGACGTGACCAGGGCCGCCGCCGACGGCGGCTGGACAACGGGCAAGACACTCCTGTCGCCCTCGTTCCTGGTAATTGTCTTCGTTATTTCTCTCGGGTCCTTTACCTTCAACGCGACCTCGGTGCACCTGGTCCCCCAGGCATCGGACGCCGGCATATCGGCGACGACCTCGGCGGCCGCCCTGGGCTTGATGGGCGGCTTCTCGGTACCCGGCCGGATTATCGGCGGCCTGGCGACGGACCGGGTTAGCTGGCAGAAGCTGCTGGCCCTGTCCAACCTGGGCATGATGCTGTCGCTAGGGTGGCTGCTTTTCCTGAACGCCCCCTGGATGCTGTACAGCTTCGTGTTTTTCTTCGGGTTATGTACCGGGGTCAGGTCGCCGGCCCAGATAGGCATCGTCGGCGCGTTCTTCGGGATGCGCTCCCTGGGCGAGCTCATAGGAATAACCTCCGCCGTCTCCCAGCTCATCGCCGCTTTTTCGCCGTACCTGGCGGGGTTAATCTTCGATGTTACCGGCAGCTATACCCTGTTTTTCTTCATGCTGGCCGCCACACTGCTGTGCGCCGTAGTGTTGGCCATGACCATCAGGAAACCATCGGCGATGCCGGCAAAGCCCGCGCCCGCCGCTATCGCGCGGTGAGCTTCCGTCATTCGCACCCGCCCTAGCGGCGGTAACGTACGATGGTGCCTTCCTCCCCCACGGCAAAGACCTCGCTCCGGCTGCTCCATACCGCCCGAAGGTCCACCGATGTGACGCCGGCCAGCGGGCTCCAGGCGCCGTCGTAGTGGGCCACCGCGCCGTTAAAACCGGCGGCAAACACGTCCCGGCGCGAGTTCCCCCAGACCGCCATCATGTTGGGTAACCCGCTGCCGGGGTCTCTATTCCACCGGCCGTTGCGATAGTGGGCGATCCCGAGCCACCCGGCCACGAAGAAGTCACGGGCTGATGTCCCCCAGATGTCGGCGGTAGCCATGTAAGGAGTGAAGCCCTCGCCATCCCCTGACCACGGGTTCCGGGCTTCCCAGGTAGAGCCGTCATAGTGCAGGCTGATACACAGGTTCATCGGAAGGTTAGCTGTCGCCAAGACATTGGACGGCGAACTGCCCCATACCGTGCCGATGTCCCCGCCGGTGCCGCCGGCCATGGACGTCCAGGAGGTGCCGTCGTAATGGAGGATGGTGCCCCCGGAACCGACCGCGAAGACGTCTCGCGCCGAGGTGCCCCAGACGTCCCTCAGGTAGGCGTCGGTGCCGCTCGCCATGCCTTGCCACGAGCTGCCGTCATAGCGCAGGATGGTGCCGGAACCCCCTACGGCAAAGATGCTGTTGCGGCCGCTGCCCCATATTCCCGTCAACGGGGAGCTGGTACCGCTGGTCATAGCGCTCCACGACGTGCCGTCATAGCGGAGGATAGTGCCCCCGTCCCCCACGGCGAAAACGTCCCGCGCCGAACTTCCCCAGACCCCGTTGAGGTTGGCGCCGCCGCTGCGCTGGACTTCCCCGCGGAAAGCGGGCGACTTGGCCGCCGCCGACTGGGGCAGTACCAGCCAGACAGCCAGGAGGATTATATTCAACAGGCAAATCACGGTTATCTTCTTCATTACCGGCCCCCGTTCAGCGTCGGTTCGACCACATTTTAATCCAGCCGGATACTCTTTTAATTAAGTATTCATACCCATTTTGCCCGGCCACCCCTGCGTATTTAGGAACTAACCAGTACCGTAACCCTGACCGGGCAATCAACCCTATCGCCGGATGAATGGCGCTTGCCGCTTAACCAGGTATATACTTATGTAATCTAGCGACCGGTACCTATAAATGACAGGATTATATGGCTTGCGGATGCTCATGTGAGAACGGGCTGCGATACCGCCAGGTACCGCGTCCGGTTCGCCAGAATATTTATTACGGCCGGTGGGCGAAGGCCGGCTCATTGATAGCCCTTTTCTCCTAATACCAAGGTAGGCTCGCGGGACCGCGCCGCCGTGTGCCTCGCGCAAGCTGCCGCCGTATCTTTTTTCATAACGGCTTAATCAAATTATTTGACAGTAGACCGAGAAGTTAATAAGATAAACCACAAAAGAGGTGTAATATGAAATTGCTGGTTATTGGCTTGGGACAGTGCGGCGGCAGGATTGCCGATGAGTTCGCCCGCCTGAACGGTCGCGCCCGTAACTATCGCCGCATTGAGATCGTCCCGTCGGCTATCGCGGTCAATACCGATTCCGCCGACCTGAGCGGGCTGAAAGCCATCTCCAAGGACTACCGGCACCGGATACTTATCGGCGGGCGCAAGACGGGCGGGCACGGCGTCGGCAAAGTTAACGAGCTCGGCGCCGAGGTCGCGATGGAGGACAGCGACAAGATAATCGAGGCGGTCAGCTCGGGGAGGCACAGCCTGGAGGCCGACGCCTTTCTTCTCATCGCCTCGGCCGGGGGCGGTACCGGCTCCGGGTCTATCGCCGTGACCACCCGGGCGCTCAAGGAACGCTACGACAAAAAACCCATCTACGACCTCGTTATCCTGCCGTTCGAACACGAGGCGGCCACCGAAGAGAGGACTATTCACAACACCGCCACCTGCCTTAAATCCGCTTATTCCGTTGCCGACGCGGTGTTTATCGTGGATAACCAGAGATACATTAACAAGGATGCCTCGATCATCAACAACATGAATGAGATTAACCGGCGGATAGCGGCCCCGTTTTATGACATCCTCTGCGCCGGCGAGGAAGAAAAGACCAAGTACATCGGCTCCAAGACCCTCGACGCCGGCGACATCATCCAGACGATACGCGGCTGGACGGTGCTGGGCTACGGCCAGTCACCCCTGCCCAAGTTCAAGCTGCCTTTTTTCAAGAAGAACGATTTCAAAAGCAAGAACCGGCTGACCTCGGCCGGCATCACCGCCATGGACGAAGCGATGAGCGAGCTGTCGCTGGGCTGCGACCTGGCCGATGCCGGAACAACACTGTACCTGATGTCAGCGCCGCGTGACGAGATGAACATGGAACTGGCCAAGGAGCTGGGTGACTACCTGCGGAGCAAAGCACCCAACGCCGTGATACGCAACGGCGACTACCCGCGTAATGTCGACTCACTGAGCGTTCACTTGATTGTGTCATCGCTGAACAGCGTCGACCGGATACGGCGGTACTACGCCGAGTCGGTCACCCTCGCGCCCGAGCAGGACCGGCGCCGCGAGGAAAGCGAGCGCAAGCTCAGGAGCCTGGAGGAAGTTGGCATGGATGTCCCTTCTCTCCTCGAGAAGAAATGAGGGGACTGAGAGCAGGAAGGGGCATCCATCCGGTTTCCGGTAGAGGCAGCCAGTGAAGCTGCTGGTGATAGGTTGCGGGCAGTGCGGCGGCCGCGTCGCCGAGGAGTTTGCCCGGATCGGCGTGAAGGCGCGTGTCCGGCGCGGCATCAATATCATTACCGACTGCATCAGCGTCAACACGGACACGGCCGACCTGGCCGGTCTCTCGCTTATCCGGCATGATTACGGCCACCGTATCGTCATCGGTGTCCGCAATACCGGCGGCCACGGCGTGGGCAAGATAAACGAGCTGGCGGCCGAGATCGCCCGGGAAGACAGCGACAAGGTCATCGAAGCCGTCCAGAATTCGCTGCAGACCGCCGAGGTAGACGCCTTCCTGGTGGTCGCCAGTGCCGCCGGCGGCACCGGCTCGGGGACTATCGGGGTATTGACCCAGCATCTTAAAGCCTACTACCCGCAGAAACCGGTTTATAATCTGATCGTCCTGCCTTTCGGTCACGAAGAGCTGGCCGAGGAAAGGTCTATCTACAACTCCGCCACCTGCCTCAAGACTTCCTACCTGGTTTCTGACGCCGTTTTCCTGGTTGATAACCAGCGGTTCGTGCGCAAGGGGTTTTCGCTGCGGGAAAACCTGCGGCAGATAAACCACTTGTCGGTCGAGCCTTTTTATAACATCCTGTGCGCCGGTGAGGAGAAGACGCCGGAGTATGTGAGCTCGCGCATGGTCGACGCCGGGGACATCATCGAAAGCCTGGCAGGATGGTCGGCCATTGGCTACGGCCAGGTGCGGGAGGGCCCGTTCACCCTGCCCTTCGCTGACAAGAACCACTTCCGGGGGAGGGCGTCCGAGTCACAGAAGGCCATCGACATGATGAACGGCGCGCTGAATGACCTCTCTATCAAGTGCGACCCGAACGATGCCCACAAGGCCCTCTACCTGCTCTGCGCGCCGCACAACAAGATTGTCGTCGAGATGGTCGGCCACCTGAGCACCGCCCTGAAGCGTTTCGCCGGCAATGCTATCATCAGGAGCGGCGACTATCCGCGGGCGAAGGGGTCGCTGGAAGTCTCGGTCATCCTCTCTGAGCTCACCACGGTGAGAAGGGTGACGGACATTTTCAATAAGGCTCTCGCTTACATCTCGGCGCGCAAAAAACGCCGGGGCAAAGAGCTGGAGCTCCGCCAGCTCGAAGCTTCGTTCGGAGATATACCCTTCCTCGTCGAGTGACCCTCGGCCAGTCGAGCGCCGCGCCTATTGAATCAACCGGGACACGCCGCTCCGGCCCCTCGCCAGTGCTGGGCATTCCCGGCAACGCCTGAAAGTCGCTTCGCCCCGGTGCGCGCCCTACTTCATGAAAATCTTCCAGGCCTGCGACAGAGCCAGCTCGCGGTTGCCCCAGGCCTGTTCGATCTCCCTGGTGTAGGAACTCAGGGTTTGCCTGACGCCTTCCTCGTAAGCTATCCTGGCCAGGTCCCGGGACTTGATGTAGATTTCCTCGGCTTCCTTTTCGGCGCTTTCCCGGATCCTCAGGAGCTGCTCCAGCTTGTTGTTGCGCGAGGCGGCGGCGCCGTGCTCCGCCTGAACGTAGCCGTCTTCCGCCCGCTGCTCCGTCGCCCGGTAGGCCTTCCACATCTCTTTTTGGGCTTCCACATAGGCGGTATAGGCGTTCTGCGCCCGGGTGAGGAATTCCTCGAACCCGCCTCCGTTTGGACTCGGGGTCGCCTCCGCCTCCCTCGTCTCCATTGCCGGCTCCGTGGCTGCCACTACTGGCTCTTGTGTCTCCATCACCGCTTTCTCGCCTTCCTTCCCGATTTTCTTGCTGGCCCCTGCCTGTGCCTTATCCGCGCTCACTGTCACCTCCTGGTAATCCTTAATGGGTCGCCCGTGTCTATCGTTATTCCGGGACCTTTAGCCCGCTGCCTCTTCCTCGTCCGGTCCCGTTTCTTTACTGCTGGTATACATCCTGGTCAGGAAATCAAGGCGTTTTTCAATCAGCCGGCGGGCCTGTTCCGTTTTTTGGTCAACCGGTGGTTTCTCGCCGGGGTCTTGCCTTGTCTCGCGCGGCGGTGCGGAGCCCTCGGTCCCGGCGGCGTTGACGACCGGCGGGGTCGGCCGGGGTCTCGCTTCCCGCGCCTCGGCAACCTCCCGGGGCATCCGGCTGCCTTGCAGGGGGGCATTCACCGCCTCGGCGAAGGTTCTTACCCACACATCGGTCGCCTGCCGCGCGGCCAGCTTGGCTATCTCGCTGGCCCGGTCCACCGCCCTGATGGCGGCCTCGGCCGTCTC